>CBIHQM010000713.1:0-1569 GCA_966211885.1 uncultured Chryseolinea sp. | reverse complement strand
AGTAGCTGCTGCCGATGGATCCTCGAACTCTTCGTACGGATCATCCTGAAGGGGAAACGCGTTGGGGGAATTATGCGTTCCTCATCGCTCCTGCATCACCGAAAGAATATTTCCCGCCGGGTCCTTGAACCACGCCACCTTCGGGCCGCGATTGTCGCGCGAAATATCATCCTGATCCGTTTTTAAGTCGGGCTCATCGTAATGCTCAAAGTGGATACCCGCCTGCTTCAATTCCTTGACGGCCTTCTCAATATCATCGACCGGAAAATTCAATACCGTAAACGTCGCGGCCTCGTGATTGGGCTTGGGATAGATCAGCACATTGTTGTCTTTTCCCAAGTGCACCTGGAGGTATTCTTTTTTATCGTCCACGTCCAGGTGGAGAACATTGCCATAAAAATTTTTTGCTTTCCCCAGATCGTCGGTGGAGAAACTACTGAAGGCTTTATTGATCTTTAGCATGGTTGTTTTGTTTTGGTGAATATTCGTTTTCAGGGAAGTATTCATTTTTCCCAGCCTATAAAACAACCCCAGTGGGCTATTGGTTTTTTTTCTTCACCACCCGTTCGGGTGATTTGCACCAGAAATATTCTTTTGTCGGGATCGGCCCGTCAAATGTCGCAATACGGTCATTCACGTCGCGAATGCTCCCATTATGTTTGTAGCATGAATGTACGGCATACCCTAATCAATAAAAAATCATGGAACGAAAAGAAACAGCACAACCCGGCAAACTGATCATGGACCTTGCGATGTCGCTGGACGGCTATATGGCCGGCCCCAACATCAGCGCCACGCATCCGCTGGGTGAGGATGGTCCACGCCTGCACCGCTGGATGTTTGAAGAGAAGACCGAAATCGATAACGCTGTAGTGGCAGAGATGGTAGACACCGCTGGTGCGGTGCTGGTGGGGGGAAGAACTTATTTTACGGCCATCGATGATGCGTGGGGCGGCAAGTCCCCATTCGTAGTTCCTGCCTTTGTATTGTCGCACCGGCCACCCCAAACCCGCGTGAAGGGTTTCACCTTCGTGCACGACGGCATTGAAAGCGCCCTGGCGCAGGCAAAGACCGCTGCGGGTGAAAAAGCGGTCTGGCTCATGGGAGGTGCTGATATCATTCAACAATTTCTAAGAGCAGGACTGGTAGACGAAGTACAAATTCACATCACCCATATATTGCTGGGCGGCGGCACCCGCTTGTTCGACACGCTGGCAAATCCCCCGGAACTTTCAAAAACGCGGGTGATCGCCTCCGACGGGGTAACCCATCTCCGGTTCAAGGTTGTCAAATGACAGTATCCGCAGTTTTGGATGATCAAAAATAAATTTCCCACTTCACTGACGGCAAAACAAACACAGACGCGGTCGGATTTATTTTACAAACAGCCTCCTACTAACCGCGTAAAGCATACCTGAAATCCCTTATGCCCCCGGCATAACAAAAAAATAATTCAAACACACAAGGGATTTCTAAAGACATGAATAGTTATCTTAGGTAAAGTTAACCCCCTCCGTTATGAACCCGCCAAACGCCGTAATAAGCAGGGCGCCCTGGCATGCCGAATCA
>CBIHQM010000712.1:0-1598 GCA_966211885.1 uncultured Chryseolinea sp. | reverse complement strand
ATTTTTGGCCAGGTAGTTCAACAGGGAATCAAACCTGGGATGGTCGATCATGACAAACTTCCCGTCCTTGTCGCGCAAGCTCATCCCCACATTCTTCCATACTTTAACGGCAACTGCTCCGTGAGCGAATGCATTCTTCAGGTGGTCGATCGTTTCTTGCTCCCAACGATCGCTGTTCCAATCCTTCACCGAAAACGTCGTAGCATATACCACCCTGCCGGGGAATGCTTTCACTTGCTTCTGCGCGATCGCTTCCTGGTCTTCCATCGGCAGACCGAAAGGCCGGTCATCGACAATGTCGAGGAAACGGAAATTGTCTTCCGCTGACTGGTGTATGAAAGCAGGAGCGTCCGTGTTCAAGTGAATGTGGGTATCGAATTTTTCAACCGCCGCAAAATCGCTTGCTTCATAAAAATCCGAAACCGGCGCTTCGGTTGTTTCGACGCGTTTGGTTTGTGTACAACTTTGTAAAATTAGAAGGTAAAAAATCAGAAATCGATGATTCTTAAGACTTGAGAAGCTTTTCATGGGCAGGTTGATCAGGTTTCCGGCAGACAACCGGTTCACAACCTAATGTGCTAAAACATACCCCGCCATCAAACGGCGTTGTGGCGGATAGCCAAATAGACATTTTAAAGGCCGGAAGAAAGGATGAAAAATTTAACTTTAAAAAATCGCACCTGCGATGTCATGCTACTTCAATTTCAAAGCCATCTGAATATTGCAGCGCTCATAGGGGCTTGGTTCTCCAAATGTTTTCTGAAAGCCAAGTTTATAGTACAGGCTGATCGCCGGCTTGAGAATAGTATTGCTCTCCAGGTACACCGACGACCCGCCTAACGCCTTTGCTTTTTTCAGGATGGCCTTGCCCAACAGATAGCCGATGTTCTTCCCTTGCGCTTTTGGAGAGACCGCCATCTTTGCCAGTTCATAGCTGTATTCCGGATGGTTCATCTTGATGAGGGCGCATACGCCAACGGGTTCGCCTTCGTATAGCGCCACTAAAATGGCACCTCCCTTGTCGAGAATATATCCCTTCGGGTTTTCGAGCGACTTGAAATCTGCGGCTTCCATTTTGAAGTAGGTGGAGATCCACTCCTTATTCAACTCCTTAAAGGCCTTGGCGTAAGCCGGCGTGTAGTCGACGATCTTCACTTTCTTGCTCTCGCGAAGCTTCTTTTTTTCGTGCACGCGGCGCAGCAGGTTTTTCTGATCCAAAAGGATTTCCCATTCCTCGATGGCTTTCCAAAGATCGTTTGTGGTTTGGGTCAGCATTTCCTCGATGGCCTCGTTCACGTCTTTATACTGATCCTGAATGCTCTCGGCAATGGCTTTCCCTTTTTTTGAAAGGCTGATCACATTCCGGCGCTTGTCGGCTTTGTCCTTTTTCTCCGAGACCACGCCTTTCCGCAGCATTTCGCCTACGATCTTGCTCACGGAGGGATGCGAGTGGCCGATTTGCTGAGCGATTTCGGTGATCGTCGAATCCCCGCTGCACAGGGTGTAGAATACCGGGAACCACTTGGGTTGCAGGTCCACGTCATACAATTTATAGATCTGCGCCGCGTCAGTAGTGACTTTGTCAGTGAGCAACCTCA
>CBIHQM010000711.1:0-1629 GCA_966211885.1 uncultured Chryseolinea sp. | reverse complement strand
TTGAAGAACTGAGCTGGCAATTGCCTTATGGAGCGGCTACCGACGCCATTCTCTTGAAGCCCATGAACGCAAAAGGTAAGTTGCCCGGTATCCTCGCCTTCCATGATCACGGGGGAGTGAAATATTTCGGGACGCGAAAAATAACTCGCACATCGGATGTCCTTCATCCGCTCATGGCCCAACATCAAAAGGACTACTATGAAAATCTGGCGTGGGCCAACGAAGTGGCTAAACGCGGTTACGTCGTGCTGGTTTCCGATGCCTTTCCTTTCGCAAGCCGTAGAGTACTGATGAATGATGTTGCGCCCGAAACGTTGCGCCACGGACTGAATGACGACGACCCTGAAAACTCAGAGCACATAGAAGCCTACAACAAGTGGGCTTCCGACCACGAGCACATCATGTCTAAATCCTTGCTCAGCGCAGGCACAACCTGGCCCGGTGTCTTCTTTGCCGAAGACAAGAAGGCCCTGGACATACTCTGCAGCCGCCCCGATGTGGATGTAAAAAACGTTGGCTGCTGCGGACTCTCCGGCGGGGGCATGCGCACCGTTTTCATGGCCGGTCAGGACGACCGGATAAAATGCGCGGTCTGCGTGGGGTTCATGACCACCTGGAGAGATTTTGTGTTGAACAAATCCGTCAATCACACCTGGATGACCTATGTCCCGTTGTTGCCAAACGAATTGGATTTCCCGGAGATCCTGGGCCTGCGCGCACCCTTGCCCACGATGGTGCTGAACGATCCAGAAGACGAGCTGTATACCCTGGATGAAATGAAAAGCGCCGATAAAATACTGAGTGAAGTATACTCGAAAGCGGGAGCGGCCGACCACTACAAATGTAATTACTACCCCGGTCCACATAAATTCGACAAAAAAATGCAAGCCGATGCGTTTAATTGGTTTGACAAGTGGCTCAAAGGATAAGCAGATCTCAAAACATTATTAACTATAAAAAAATGAGTACAAGTCGTAGAGAATTTCTAAAAATTTCAAGCCTCACGGGCATGGGATTGGCCAGCACTTCTGTTCTGAAAGGTTATGATCATCTCCAGGAAGATAAAACAAAGAAACCCGCGCCACCCCATTTCAATATGTGCGGCTACGCAGCGCCAAAGATTGAAACCGTTCGCATCGGCTTCATTGGGTTGGGAAACAGGGGCCCAGGTGCCGTTCAGCGAATGATGCACATCGAGGGTACCGATATAAAAGCCTTGTGCGACCTGCGCCCGGAGAAAGCCAACGCGGTGAAACAAAAACTGGAAGGCTCCATCCATCACCCGGATGTTTATACCGGGAAGGAAGAAGAATGGAAAAAGATCTGCGAGCGTGCCGATATTGACCTGGTGTACATCGCTACGCCTTGGGCGCTGCATACGCCGATGGCGGTGTATGCGATGAACCACGGGAAACACGTCTGCGTGGAAGTACCTTCCGCCAAAACGCTTGAAGAGTGCTGGCAACTGGTGGAGACATCCGAGCGCACAAAGAAACACTGCATCATCCTGGAAAATTGCTGTTATGACTTTTTCGAGTTGCTGACGTTGAACATGTCCCGCCAGGGTTTATTTGGAGACCTTGTACACGGCGAAGGTGCGTACATCCACACATTGCTCACCGATAATTT
>CBIHQM010000710.1:0-1681 GCA_966211885.1 uncultured Chryseolinea sp. | reverse complement strand
TGACCTCAGCTTCGAACTGGAGATCTCGCGCGACACGGCCGAGAAAAGCTACCGCTACCTGAAGACCATCGGTGTGCTGGGTTCCGTTCCCGGCAAAGGCTATTTCATCAAAAGCACAGACGTGGGCAATACAAAAAAAATCTTTCTGCTCTTCAACAAGCTGAGCGAACACAAGAAGATCATCTACGACGCGTTCGCCTCCACCCTCGGCGACCTGGCGACGATCGACTTCTATATCTACAACAATGATTTTGCTTTGTTCAAAAAATTGTTGGCCAATAAAAAAGACGATTATGCCTACTATGTCATCATCGCCCATTTTCTGGAAGGCAACGAAAATGCATACGAGATCATCAACTCCATTCCAAAGGAAAAACTGATCTTATTGGATAAACTGGTGCCCGGCGTGAAAGACGAATTTGGAGCGGTGTATGAAAATTTTGAAAAGGACATTTACCAGGCGCTTGAAAATGCGTTGGAACGGCTTAGTAAATATCACACGATCAAAATTATTTTCCCTGAATACACCTATCACCCGGAAGAGATCCTGAAAGGATTTCGTCGCTTTTGTCATCAATATGCATTTGCCAGCAAGGTGGTGCACAACATTGAAGAAGAACCCATCGGCAAGGGGGAAGTATACATCAACCTGATGGAGAAGGACCTGGTGATCCTGATCGAAAAAATACTGGCCATGAAACTCACGGTTGGTGAAGATGTGGGGGTGATCTCGTACAACGAAATTCCCTTGAAGAAATTCATCCTCAACGGCATCACCACCATCTCTACCGACTTTCAACAAATGGGCGAACGCGCGGCGCAGCTGATCCTGGAAAATTCCAAGGCGCACATTGAGATCCCGTTCAGCATTACGCTGCGGGCATCGCTCTGACCTAAGTATTAAACTTTCTTTGGAGGAAGTTCGAACGCCTTCGCATCGTGTTCGAAATGTCCTTTGTGCGAACCGTCGCAAAAAGGTTTGTTGGCCGAACGGCCGCAACGACACAGGGACACGACCGTGCGACCCTGAAGGCCATAGGCATTGCCCTGGACGTCAACAATTTCAAAGTCGCCTTCTACTTTTACGGAGCCGTTGCTGTTTATAGTAAGTTTGGTGGTTGCCATGATGGAGTTTACTGAATGTGGGTGCAAAGATAGAAATCCCGCGATCACACCGAAATGTGTTTACGCCTTCCGCGTTCTTTTTGTCAGGACCTGGATGCGTTCTTCAAACTGGGGTCTGAGCGTGTCGATGAAGGCCGTTGGTTCAGGATGCGTGTTTATGATCCCATACCACTCGCTGGCCTTCAGCGCGTGCAGGGACTGCATCATTTCGTCGCGCTTTTTCTGGAGACAGGCCACCATGGCATGGGGATCGGCCAAGGTCTGGGGTTGATACGGCACGTGGCTCATGGCGTTGCCGCTGAGGATGTGCTGATGGAGTGCGCTCAATTCCTGCAAGTCGCCGGCATCGTACAAGGAATTTAGCTGGGCGGTCATGGTGGTGGCGCGTTCTGAGAGCACGGGGTCGCCATTTACAAATTTGTCGGGGTGGACGCGTACGACGGCTTCTTTGTAGAGTCGCGGTGTTTATTAATACGCACAATATTCGGTCCGGCGGCATATTTTTTAAAGACCGGGATTGTTCATCAGCCAGTGGTGAAGTTATATTATTTATATG
>CBIHQM010000709.1:0-1716 GCA_966211885.1 uncultured Chryseolinea sp. | reverse complement strand
CGTACAGTCCGCCACATTAAAGAATTGCCCGCCCTCTTGTTGGTGTCTCACCAACAAGCCCATTCAGCTTCCAAAGCGCTCCAATCTCACCGACCCCCAACCTTACATCATCAAACTAAAATCAACTCCCCCAACACCCTCCATTCCTCCGATCCCTCTGAAGAAACAATCCCTTATTTTCATTCACTTCCATCAAAAAAGCACAAGCCTGAAACTGCAAGCCAGTTTCAGTAGGTGACAATAACTTTGCCACTGTCTAATAGTAAAATTTAATCTCGTATGCTTAAAATGATGAAGTATGTGTTTTTGATGTTGATGGCCAGCGGTTGCTGTCACGTCGTAAAAGCTGGCGCGCCTTCTGGGGTCGACACAGTGATGTTGCACGAGGCCGCCATCGGTGCGCGCGATGTCCGCGCGAAGGATTCTCTGCATGTGAAAAAGGTTAAGATCACCGAGTACAAAAAGAAGGTGGATCACGCCTCGGTAGTTTATCCGGAGTATGATAAGCAATGTGCCGGGTGGAGGTTGACAGAGAAGCAACTCGAAAAGATCCTGATAAAGAGCTACACCATTACCGAACACGAGGTGCGCTTTTTCTTTACCACCGTCCCTTGCCATTATGAAGGTGTGGCGATCGTGAACGACGGTCAGTCGATGCGGTTCGAGGTGAACGCGGGATCGTATTCGATTTTTTATGAAGATCTCACAGCCTATTATCTTGGCTATTTTGGCGCGGGTGTCGATTTTGTGGAGCCTCCCGGGATCGCCGTGGACGTGCCCTAAGGCATAGGCTATTCAAGCATGAAGGCGCAAAGTTTGTTCATATCAAACTTTGCGCCTTCGTTTTTTTGTCATCACAAGTTAGATCATCGCCACGGCTTTTCGCATCTTTTCCAGTCCGGTCTTGGCCACGGTGAGGGCATCGTTCTTCCAATAGTCGAGATTGAAGAGTTCCAGCGACAGCACTTTTGTGCCGCCCATGTTCGACAGGTCGGTGAGGATCTGTTTGAGGGGTGCCACACCATCGCCCGGGTAGACGCGGTTCGAATCTTTTTGTTGTTCGCGCGGAACGTCCGACGGGTAGTCGTTCATGTGGATGACGTCGATCAGTTTTCCGTTCACCATCTTGAGGCAATCGAAGCCTGAGCCGCCGCGGAACAGGTGGTAGACATCCGGGAGAATGCGTGCATCCGGATCGTTGGCCACCGCAGCCGCCATCAATGCCTGGCCGAAGTGATAGAACACGGGCGACGATCCCCAGAATTCCAGCAAGGGCATGACGCCGGTCTTGCGCCCCAGATCCAGCAGTTGTTTATAGCGTTCGCCCACCTTAAAAAGGTCCAGGGGCACATCCGTCTTGACACCCGACGAGGGCGCGGCAATGCGCGTGCATCCCAGTTCAGTCATCATTTCCATTTCTTCTTTCATTTGCGCAAACCCCGCGGCACGTTGCGTGTCGTCTTCCACCATCCACGGCGCAAAGCCGATGGCGTCTTCGACGGTGACGTGGCTGTCGTCGAGGAGCTTCTTTAGGGTCTTCAGCGAGTTGCCACCTTCCTTGAAGGCTTTTATTTCGGGCACCCACAACTCCACACTATCGTAGCCGGCCCGCGCCGCGATCTCGATGGACTTTTGAACGCCTGGCTTTTGGCCGCTGATGGTGCTTGTGTTGAGACAGAATTTGAATTTGCCGGCCGGCTTCTTTTGTTCCTTTCC
>CBIHQM010000708.1:0-1731 GCA_966211885.1 uncultured Chryseolinea sp. | reverse complement strand
GGAATACCCGTTTTGAAGAAGGTTTGGGATGAGATCCAACAATTATAGTAAATTAGGTAAAACGTTTTTTGTAGAACATGAAGAGAAAATACATCGCCCTGTTGGTGTTGATCTTGCTGACAACGTTCGCTACAGCGCAAAAATTAAAACCCGGATTCAACAAAGCGGAATACATCGAAATGCTCCGTATAACATCACGGCATTTTGACACGGCCGCCTCCATTCTCAAAATTCCCGGGCCGAAAGATTTCAGTAAAGCCTACAGGTCACCCGTGATGGGTCTCGACAACCGGTGGGACCTCTGGACCAACGGTGATGGCGTTGGCGTGATCAGCATTCGCGGCACCACGGCAAATCCAAAGGGATGGCTGGAAAATTTTTATGCGGCCATGGTTCCGGCAGCGGGCAAGATCCGGGTGGCCAGTGATTATGAATTCAGCTATGCACTCAGCCAAAACCCAAAAGCCGCCGTGCACCTTGGTTGGCTCATCGGCACGGCCTTTCTGGCCAGGGACATCGTTCCAAAGATCGACTCTTGTTATAAGGCCGGCATAAAAGATTTCGTGATCGTCGGTCACAGCCAGGGCGGAGCCATTTCGTACCTGATGACCTCGCACCTGCGCAGCCTGCAACAACAAAAGCATCTGCCGGCCGATATACAATTCAAAACCTATTGCAGCGCAGGACCGAAGCCCGGCAATTTATTTTATGCCTACGAATATGAAAGCATCACCCTGGGATGGGCATTCAACGTGGTGAACTCGGCCGACTGGGTGCCGGAGACTCCCATCAGCCTCCAAACCGTGAACGACTTCAACAAAACCAACGCCTTCGTGAATGCACGGCCGTTCATCAAAAAGCAAAAGTTCCCTGCAAAACTCGCGCTGAAGCACGTGTATAACAAACTGGAGAAACCACCGCGGAGAGCGCAGCGCAAATATGAAAAATACCTCGGCCGCTTCCTGTCGAAGCGTGTAAAGAAGGCTTTGCCCGGCTATGTCACCCCCGCTTTCGTGCACTCGACGGATTATGTGCGCACCGGCGCGTTCATCATCTTGCTGGCCGATCAGGAATACTTCACAAAGTTCCCCGACAGCAAAGAAAAAATTTTTACACATCACCTTTTTGAACCCTATTTCTACCTGGCTGACAAATTGCCAGATTGAAAATATTATCGCCACCGCACAAACAAATTTCGAAATTTCTACGTTTTGATTGCTGATGACGGGCGTTATCCGAAGCTGCGACGACAGTCGTTGCACTGTTAACCCGCTTCGCATGTTTCACTAAAAGAAAGGAGGTACAAATGTCTAGTCCCAATGAAATTTTATCAAAATCAATCAAATCAATCCATCTCACAGGTGTACTGTGTTGAAATGAGGGTTTGAATTCCTTGTGAGATTTTTGATTTGTTGATAAAATTGAATGAGGATTTATTGAAAGAGGCTGTCTCAAAAAGACAGCCTCTCTTTTTTGTAACCCCAGGCTTAGCCTGGGGGTTAGCGCTGACTCTTGCCATTGCGCCACGCTCGCATGTTGCTAAAACCACGAACGTTCATGGCGCACTTTCACCACCTCTGACTCCGAAGTGCGATTGGGCCACTCGCTCAAAGGATAGATAGTCCATAGGAGAAGGGCTCGCCACGTCGGCGCACGAGGCATTGCGTACGGGTCGGCGCCATGAAACGTGAAGATCGATCCGACTTTCCTATGGCGCCTTGTTCTCATTAT
>CBIHQM010000707.1:0-1748 GCA_966211885.1 uncultured Chryseolinea sp. | reverse complement strand
TCACCGAGTTGCAGTTCAAGCTCTTTCAATGGATGGCCGACTACTATCTCTGCACGACCGGCGAGGTGATGAACGCGGCCCTTCCCAGCGGGCTGAAGCTCTCCAGCGAGTCGATGGTGCAACTGAACCCGGCGTTTAACCTGGAGGAGTCGGATTTTGATTTTTCGGAGAAGGAGCGGATGTTGTTGAAGCGGTTGGTGGGGGAGTCGATGGAGTATTCGGCCATCAGCAAGTTTCTCGGCGTGAAGACGGTCTACAGTTTGCTGAAGTCGTTGGTAGGGAAGGGTGCCATTATTTTGTATGAAGAAGTAAAGGAAAAATATAAGCCCCGCACGGAGCGGCGAATTCGGTTAACGGAAGTCTATGCGGTAGCGTCGGCGTTGGAGGGGTTGTTCGAAACGATCGGTACGAAACCAAAGCAGGAAGCCATTGTGCTAAAATATCTGCAGGACGTGCCGGTGCTGAGCCATGTCGAAGTAAATAAACATGGCTTGGCGCATAAGCAGTTGATGAGCGACGATACGTTGTCGGAGTCTTCGTTGCGCACGTTGATCAAGAACGGCGTGTTCGAAGAGTTTGAGGTAGTAGTGTCGCGCTTTGAAGAGGAGCCGCTGCCGGACCAGCACATCATCCAACTGAGTGAAGAACAGCACCAGGCACAACAGGCGATCCTGGCCAGTTTCAAAGAACATAGCGCCACCTTGCTGCAGGGTGTGACGGGCAGTGGAAAGACAGAGATCTATATCAACCTGATCAAGCAGGCCATCGAAGGCGGCTCGCAGGTTCTTTATTTGCTCCCGGAAATTGCGTTGACCACGCAGATCGTGCAGCGGCTGCGCAAGATCTTTGGCACGACCATGGGCGTGTACCACTCCAAGTTCAGCGACAACGAGCGCGTGGAGGTCTGGAACGGCATCCTCACCGGGCGTTTCAAATTTGTGGTGGGTGTTCGCTCCGCCATCTTCCTGCCGTTCGACAACCTGGGCCTGATCATCGTGGACGAAGAACACGACGCTTCCTACAAACAACAGGAACCCGCCCCGCGCTACCATGCCCGCGATGTGGCAGTGGTGATGGCACAGCTGCACCACGCCAAAGTGCTGCTGGGGTCGGCCACCCCGGCCGTGGAAACGTATTATCAGGCGTTGCAAGGCAAATATGGTTTTGTGAAACTCGACAAACGCTTTGGCGAAGCCCGCCTGCCCACACTCGTGCTGGCCGACATGGGCCGTGAGCGGAAACAGAAAACCGTGAAGGGAGAGTTCTCCGGATTGTTGTTGAAGAACATCGGTGACGCGCTCTCCAAAAAGGAACAGGTCATCGTGTTCCAAAATCGCCGGGGCTATTCGCCGATGGTGAATTGTGAGGACTGTGGTTGGGTGCCGAAGTGTGTGAACTGTGCAGTGAGTCTTACCTATCATCAATATCGTCATGCGTTGGTGTGTCATTATTGTGGCTATCGCGAAGCCTTGCCGCAGAACTGTCCCACGTGTTCGTCGACACGACTGAAGACGGTGGGGTATGGTACGGAGAAATTAGAGGAGGAGCTCATGCTTCATTTTCCTGATGCCCGCATTCAGCGTATGGACCTGGATACTACCCGATCCAAATCCGGCTACGAATCCATTCTCGATCATTTTGAAAGAGGAGAGACCGACATCCTGGTGGGCACCCAAATGGTGACGAAAGGTCTAGACTTCGACCACGTGAGTTTGGTAGGCATTTTTAATGCGGATCGCATGATCCAC
>CBIHQM010000706.1:0-1815 GCA_966211885.1 uncultured Chryseolinea sp. | reverse complement strand
ATTTGCTGCAACAAATAAAAAAACTACTGAAATAAAATATTTAAAAATATTTATGTCAAACACGATCGATCGTTCTTAAAAATGCGTTAGGTCGCTAAAAGGACCGATCGTTCTTTTTTCAAGTAGAAGATAATTTAAAACACATAACACAATGAGAAAGACCAAAAACATTCTTGCCGGCGCATTGCTCGCAGGAGTTCTTGTAGCACAAGGCGCCCTTGCTCAAACCGGAGACAACGGCAAGACATCCAACGACGAAACCATTCGTCCCTTTCATGTGAACATTCCCCAGGAAAGACTCACGGATCTCAAGCGCAGGATTTTAGCAACACAATGGCCCGACCGCGAAATCGTCAACGATCAATCGCAGGGCGTGCAGCTCGCCACCATGCAGGCACTCGCAAAATATTGGGCTACCGACTATGATTGGCGGAAAGTAGAATCCAGACTGAATGCTCTCCCGCAATTTGTAACCACCATCGATGGTGTCGACATTCATTTTATTCACGTGCGTTCGAAATATAAGAACGCGATGCCCGTGATCATTACACACGGCTGGCCCGGCTCCATCATCGAACAAATGAAGATCATCGGCCCCCTGACCGATCCTGTTGCCTACGGAGGAAAACCAGAAGATGCTTTTGATGTGGTCATACCTTCTCTTCCGGGTCATGGCTTTTCGGGTAAACCGACAACCCCCGGATGGAATCCCATTCGCGTCGCCAATGCCTGGATCGTCTTGATGAAGCGCCTGGGCTATGAAAAGTATGTAGCACAAGGTGGCGATTGGGGCAATGCCGTCTCCGAGATCATGGGACTGATAGCGCCTCCTGCATTGTTGGCGATTCACACCAACATGCCTGCCGCGGTTCCGGTAAGCATCTCAAGTACGTTGGCCTCTGGTGGCGCAATGCCCGCGAATTTCTCTGCCGACGAACAAAATGCATACCAGCAACTCGGATTATTTTACTCGAAGGGCTTGGGCTATGCCAACGAGATGGGACTTCGTCCGCAAACCCTTTATGGGATTGTTGACTCCCCGATAGGACTGGCGGGATGGATGCTTGATCACGATGCCCGTAGCTATGATCTTATCACGCGTGTTTTCAATGGACAAAAGGAAGGTTTATCCAAGGATGACATTCTTGACAACATCACTTTGTATTGGCTTACAAACACCGGAATCTCGTCGGCCCGTCTTTACTGGGAAACCTTCCAACTTCCCAAAGCGGGTTTCTTTGATCCCCGGGGCGTGAAGATACCCGTTGCCGTGAGTGTCTTCCCCGATGAGATCTATGCTGCACCAAAAAATTGGGCGGAGCAGGCTTATCCCAATCTCATTTATTTCAACAAGCTCAACAAAGGCGGTCACTTTGCTGCGTGGGAACAGCCGCAAGCCTTTGCCGAAGAATTAAGAGCTTCATTCAAATCGCTGCGATAATGGCGACGGGTGAACGACGCGCATGGCTTGTGTCGTTCACCATAATTTTAAAATTTATGATCATGACAACGAAAATAGAAAAAACAATCTACCGGATCTCGGTTGCGCTGACCTCTGTGTGGTTTGCCACAAGCGGCATCCTGGAACTCGCAAAGAATGCTTTTGTTTGGGGAATAACGTTAAGTTTAGGTTATCCGCCATACTTTATTTACCTGCTCGGTACGGTCAAACTTTCAGGCGTGGCCGTTCTTTTGGTGCCCGGAAAATTATTGCGCTTGAAAGAGTGGGTGTTTGCCGGGATGTTTTTTGATATCGCCTTTGCGTTTGCCTCCAATCTCATCGTCGTTGGCTTTTCGGCTGTAGGCGATGCGCTT
>CBIHQM010000705.1:0-1842 GCA_966211885.1 uncultured Chryseolinea sp. | reverse complement strand
TCTAAAGCTCTTCGCTGAGCTATAATTTATATCGGTGGCGATGTGTTCTACGTTTAACTCCATAATTTTACAACCGAATATGGAAGCGGAACTGGAGCGGACTATAACCACCTTGAGGCCGGACGGCAAGAAGGGGTTCACGATGAAACAACATTACTACGAATCGTTGTCGGCCTATATCCTGGGCAAAATTAAGACGCACGAAAATTTGACCATGCCCCAATTGTTGGAGCATGCACAACACGATCTGCCGGGTGAATCACAAGACATGAGAAGCTGGTATGTGTTGCAGGTGAAGCTCGACCTCGAGGCGCGCGACCTGATCCGGACCACCCGACTTCCTTACGACAGCCGTTCCTATTTTATGAAGATCACCCGGAAGGGTAAGAAACAAACGATGGTTGCTCTATAAGGAGTGATCGAACCGCGCTTCGCTACCCTAACCGTTGGATGCCATTTGGCCTGGTGCCGAAAGGGGCTTTATTCAGGCCCGGATGGACATTAAATCGCGGTGGGTAAAAAATTATGGCTTCCCGCCGTAAACAGCCAAACTTTTTTAGGACAAAACAGGTTGCCATCACCAGGACCGGCAACCCGTTCTGTTTTTGCCGGCCGTTAACATTTACTTAACCACCTTTTTACATGACCTCCGAACAAATGATCCTCGAGCTGACGCTCAACGCCTGGAAGGCACAATTGAAACGCGCCGATCAACTTTTTCAAGGCTACACCGACGAACAGCTGCTGAGCGAGATCGCTCCCGGCAAAAACTCCGGCTTCTACCTGTTGGGCCACCTCACCGCCAGCCACGACCGGCTCTTCGAATTGCTGGGCCTGAGCACGAGGCTCCACCCCGAACTGGACGCCGCCTTCCTCACCAGCCCCGACAAGTCGGGCCTGCCCGTTCCCACCGTTGCCGAACTGAAGCAATACTGGGCCGACGTGAACACAAAATTGAACGATCACCTCGCCAAGCTGCTGCCATCCGACTGGCTGCAACGCCATACGCAAGTGTCGGCCGAGGATTTTGTGAAAGAGCCGCACCGTAATAAATTGAACGTGATCATCAGCCGCACCAGTCACGTGGCGTATCACCTCGGTCAATTGGTTTGGCTGAAAAAATAAGAACGTAAAAGAAACTATGCATTCAGACTTACTCGAGCAAAACAAAGCTATTGTACGGCGCTTCAACACCGAGCTCATCGAGCAACTCAACGCCGAAACGTTTAAGGTCATCATGCACCCGGACTTTATCAATCACACGGCCGCACCGGGCGTCGATAAAGGCTCTGCCGGTATTTGGTATACCTTCGAGAAGGTGTTGCATGCCGGGCTTTCGGACATCAAGGTCACCATCTTTGATCAGATTGCCGAGGGCAACAAAGTGACCACGCGCAAAACGATCAGCGGAAAGCACACGGGCACCTTCATGGGGGTGCCGGCCACGCAGAAAGAAGTGACCATCAATGTCATTGATATTGTGCACGTGAAAGACGGACGATATTTTGAACATTGGGGCATCAACACGCTGGGTGCGGTAGCGGCGATGTTGGCGAGCGAAAAATAATCCAAAAGAGCAATTGAAAAGACGCAGGATTAGCGCCATGTGAAGGCGTTGATCTTGCGTCTTTTTTACAGGTTGAAATTGAAATGTAAGAATACTTGGCCGGTAGTGATACCGTTATGAGCCGCTGATCCTATTCTGTTCAACCGGTCGACGCACCTAAACATGCCCTCACTCACCATCCCAAGCTAGCCTGTGCTTACTCTTTGTCTAGCTACACGGAGTTAGCATCATCCCCTCTACAGGGTATTTTTAAATGTTATTTAGAAATATTCCAT
>CBIHQM010000704.1:0-1877 GCA_966211885.1 uncultured Chryseolinea sp. | reverse complement strand
TTCAGATTGTTATAAGACATTCAACCAAAAATGCTGCACACCTTCCAAATCGCGATGCAACCTGTCGACCCGCTTCAGCGTCTAATACATAAATCACTTATGTATTGATCTCATATGCATTCACCTGAACTGTTAAAAGGCACGCTTCAAACCATCGTGTTGAAAGTCCTCAAGGACCATGGCAAGATGTATGGTTATGAAATCACCCAGCGGGTGAAGGAACTCTCCGACGGCCACATCCTGCTCACCGAAGGCGCCCTCTACCCTGCCCTTCACAAACTGGAAGCGGAGGGCTTGCTCAGCACCGAGACCGTGAGCATCGGGAAGCGGATCCGAAAATATTATACGTTGACCTCCCCCGGCAAAGTCCAGGCAAAAGAACGCGTCGCAGAATTTGTGGACTTTATTCAAACGATGGGCAGCGTGCTGCAAGTAAAGCTGAATTGATACCAGTCACCGTATGGCTGAACTGACCAAAGACCATATCGATTACATCATCAAGGATCTCCACTACCGGGGCATCGTGCTGGAAGGTTTTGAGGACGAGATCATCGATCACATCTGTGCCGGGGTGGAAGAGCAGATGGCTTCGGGGAAAAAGTTCGTCGAAGCCTACGAAGCCACGGTGGGGTCTTTTGGCAACACCGATGGACTGCTGGAAACACAAAAAAAAGTCATTCAAATACGAACAAAAACATCGACTATGTTCAAGAGCTACTTTCTCCTCGCCTTGCGCAATCACATCCGGAACAAGTTCTACACCACCATTAACGTGGCGGGACTTGCCGTCGGCATTGCGTCGTGTATCATCATCATGCTTTTCGTGAAGCACGAACTTAGCTATGACAACTTTAACGAAAAGGCCGATCGCATCTATCGCGTCAATACCGCGCTGCGTTTTTGTGCCGTGCAGAAGCGGCTTGCTTTGGGGGCGGCACAGCTGAACGACCTTTTCCATCAGAACTACCCGGAGATCGAATCCACCGCGAGGCTGTGGGATTGGGGACCGCGCACCGTTCGCCGCCCGGATCGCGACGACCACGTCCAGGAAAAGATGGCGTGGGCCGACAGCACCTTGTTCACGTTCTTCACCCTTCCCCTACTGGAAGGCGACGCCCGGACCGCCCTCAAAGAACCGAACACCGTCGCCATCAGCCGTACGATGGCAGCGAAATATTTCCCCGAGGGAAATGCGGTGGGCAAGTCCCTGCTCATCGACGACAATGTGAACCATCGCGTCACCGCGGTCTTTGAAGACCTTCCCGAAAACAGTCACTTTCACTTCGACATGTTCCGGTCTTTGGTCGAGCTGCCCGAAGCCAAGAAAATGAGTCTCATCGGCGGGGGTTGGATGAATCTCTATCTCCTGCTTCGCGAGGGCGCCGATCCGCACCAGCTAGAATCCAAATTTCCCACCTTCATCGAGAAGTATGTGGGGCCACAGTTGGCCGATGCCCTTCAGGGGGATTTCACCATGGACAAATTCAAGTCGCAGGGAAATTCGTGGTCCTATTGGCTCACGCCCCTCCGCGACATTCACCTTCACTCCGACCTGGAAGGCGACCTGGAGGCGAACGGGAACATCACCTATGTTTATCTCTTTTCGGCCATTGCCGCCTTCATCCTCATCGTGGCCTGCATCAATTTCATGAACCTATCCACCGCGCGTTCGGCCAACCGCGCGCGCGAAGTGGGCATCCGCAAAGTGATGGGATCGCTGCGTACCCATCTGGTGCGCCAGTTCCTCACCGAGTCGTTTGTCCTCACCTTTATTTCCTTTGTGCTGGCGCTGGCCATCGTCTGGTTGTCGCTGCCGGTATTCAATGACCTTGCGCTCAAAAAACTTTCCGTGCCCTTTGATCAACCGTCTTTCTACC
>CBIHQM010000703.1:0-1903 GCA_966211885.1 uncultured Chryseolinea sp. | reverse complement strand
AACGGATAATAATCCTGCGTCTGAATTACAGGCGATTTGATATGCTCCACCTTAAAGTCGTCAAAATAAACTTCCACCGATGTCGGATTGTCGTTGCTCACATAAATATACAAATATCCCGCCTGCTTGACCGGGTAGTGCAGTGTGAGTTGATCATGCTGTCCGTCCTGGCCAGACTCTTTTCCTGCCACCGTGATGGGCGCGAACCCGATGTCTGTCGAAACGGGGTTCATGTCGCGATCCAGGAAAATGTAATTCAAATAGGCTTTGGGCGCGCCGTCGTTGCTGTTGTCATTGGTGTGGTTGATCAACCATGACGGTGCCGCTCCATTGCCCATGCTTCCCAAAGCGCCGCCATCTACAATGGTTCCGTTGGTCACTGCTGCCGTGGTGGCGATGAAGGATATGAAGTCGACGAGGGGATCGTCTTGGGATGTTCCACTCAGGTCCAAATATTTGGCCCACACTTCCATGTTTACGATATCGCCAGGCATTACGCTGATAGAACGGGCTAAGCCGTTTTGGTCGTCAGGTTTTCCGTCACCGTTGAAATCACTATTGGTTAATCTTGTGGAGGTACCCACCACAGAACCCCAACCGGTATTTTCTCCGTCGTCGTTTGTGGGCGACGGGGCATTGTTGGTGTGGTCGAACCAGGTGCTTTTCACTTTTATGGCCTCGTCGTAGTACAGGTAGTTGGCACGGTCCTCGTCCTCGTGGTCATCTTCCAGGGTCGCTAGCGTTGTTTCCGTTTCGGGTTTGGTGGTAAACGTGAGGCGTGTGTTACCCAGGTAATCTTTGAGGTTGTACTGATATTCGGGCACTGTCTCTGTAGTGATGCGGATCAATTCTATTTCGTTGATATACGCCTTTGGCAAGCCCGACACGGTATTCCACGAAATGCCGATCTCAAGTTGATTCGCATCGGTGGGAATAAGAATCGTTTGTTCTACCCATGACTCCGTCGCGGCCGAGTTGGACAAACCGGTGCCTGGCCAGCCGATGGTGCCCGTGCTCCCATTTGTTTTCGTATACTTTGCCAGGATGTACACCGGGCTGGTGAGCGTGTAGTATCCCTTCACCCGGATCTTATAGCGCTCGCCGGCCAGGACCCGGAATGTTCCGCCAAACAACGCGTTGCCACCGGCTGTGCCGTCGCTCGATACCTCCACGTACTTTTCACTGCCTTTCTGGTTTACCAATGCCACGGTTGCTCCCGTTGCGCTGACGTCGTCTGTCGTTTCTCCGCTACCGGTATAGAACAATTTATCCGAAGTGAAGACGGCCCTGCCCTCTTCATGTTGGACGCTTTGCAGTACGTTGTTCTCGTATTGAAATTCGCCCATGTAATCCGTTCGCTGCTGTCCTTTGGCGAAAGTGATCAGCTGTGTTATTTTTCTGCCCGTGGCGTCGTAGATGTATTGTACGGTGTTGGCGCCCCGGACGACCGATGTAGGCAAATTAAGATGGTTGTAGGCGATGGCACCAATGCCCTTGTTTTGGTCGGTGAGCATGTTGCCATTTTGATCGTAGCTGTATTCAGTTGTTGCCGTCACGCCATCCAGAAATCCTTTGTATGCGTCGCCTTTATCGCCCAGCGAAACAAGCTGATTGCCGTAGGTGTTGCCATAGGTATAGTTGTAGTTGAGAAAATCCATCAGCGCCCCCTTTTCGTCATAGCGCGAGAGCGTCTTGATGTTGCCTTGGAGGTCATACGTGAGATTCTCCTCATTGTTTGTTCCTACCTGCCAAGTGGTTCCTGTCGATTTAAAATGGCTTGCCGCGAGCAACCGGTTCATGGGGTCATATTGGAAGGTGTAGGCCATCTTCTTCACGTCGCTTAAGCCCTGGTTTACACTCCACTGAATGGACGAGATATTTCCATTGAAGAGACTTGCGGCAG
>CBIHQM010000702.1:0-1970 GCA_966211885.1 uncultured Chryseolinea sp. | reverse complement strand
ATCGCCGTTGTTGCTGACAACACGATCGCCGCCCTTCCATAAACGAAAAAGAGACCAGGCCGTGCGGAGGGTGAACGTCCGCATGGAAGGCTCATATACTTTTTGTTCGTTACAATGACTTTATGAAATGCTTAACTTTATTTCTGCTTTTATCATGATGAAGAAACTGTGCGTTATCGCGCTGATGATGTTCTCGTGCAGCACGGACAAAACCGACCCCGCGCCGGTGACGCCCCCTATTGACGACGCGCCGAAACAATATGGCGTTCCCTTCGCCAACGTCCCCAACACACAAAACATAGTGATGTATGAAGTGAACCCGCGCGCCTACAGCACCGCGGGAAATTTCCAAGGCATCATCGACCGTCTCGACAACATCAAGGCGCTTGGGGTGAATACGATCTGGCTCATGCCGATCTATCCCGTGGGACAGGTGCGGTCTGCCGGTGGATTGGGATCGCTGTATGCAGTGCAAAATTACCTGGAGGTAAATACAGAATTTGGCAACCTCGACAAACTGCGGGAGCTTGTGCAGAAAGCCCACGACCGCAACATCGCCGTGATCCTGGACTGGGTGGCCAATCACACCGCGTGGGACAATGTGTGGATGAAGAACAAGGCGTGGTATACCCAGGACGCTTCCGGCAACATCATTATCCCACCCGGAACCAACTGGCAGGATGTTGCCGAGTTGAACTACGACAATCGCGACATGCGTAAGGCAATGATCGCCGCCATGAAATACTGGGTGCTCGAAGCCAACGTGGACGGTTTCCGCTGCGACGCCGTAGATTTTGTGCCCGCCGATTTTTGGAAGCAGGCTTTGGATGAGCTGAAAGCCATTCCCGGAAGGAACCTGATCTTGCTCGCCGAGGGGGGCAAGGCCGATAATTTTACGGCAGGTTTCCAGATGAACTACGCCTGGGACTTCTACAACAACCTGAAGCAGGTGTATGAAGAGAACAAATCGGCTTCCTCCATTTTTGCCACGCACCTTGCCGAATACAACAGCATTCCCACAGGTGGGCGCAAGCTGCGCTACACCACCAATCACGATCAATCTGCCTACGACGGCACGCCCGTGGAATTATTTGGTGGAACGGATGGCGCATTGTCAGCTTCTGTGGTGACGATCTTCACCAGCGCGGTGCCCATGCTCTATGGCAGCCAGGAAGTGGGACAGGCCGAAAAGTTGCCCTTCTTCACCCGCGACCCGATCAACTGGACGATGAACCCCGACATGTTAGCCGCTTATGAAAAACTCCTGGGCATCTATAATAGTACATCGGCTTTCTCTTCGGGTACACTGCAATATTATAACGACGACAATATTGCCGCGTTCAAACGCGCAAACGGCAACGAAGAATATCTCATACTCGCCAACGTCCGGGCAGAATCAAAAGAATATATCCTCGACGCAGGCGTGCAAAACTCAACATGGACCAACGCTTTGAATAACTCCCCTGTTAGCCTCACGAATAAGGTTACCCTTGATGGTTATGGCTATCTGATTTTGAAGCGGTAGGGCGCGAAGGTTTTCACCGCCGAGGCGCAAAGAACGCAAAGTCAACGCAAAGGAAATACAAGAACAGCCTTTGCGTTGACTTTGCGCCCTTTGCGCCTTTCTGTGCCCGCTGAAGCTTTAGCGAAAGCGGGGCGGTGAAATGCTATCCCTTTGTGAACACACTAAATTTATCCCGCCAACTTCCCGGCATAGATTCCCCACCTCAATCCAACGAATTCAACGTCACCCAATACCTGTACGCCACCAATGCCTTGTCAAGTTTCGACAGTCGCGTAATGTCCCGCTGACTATACCGTGGTAGGATAACCTTATTGACGCTGGCGAGGAGTTTGAAAAGAGACTTTTTCATCCTGACGAAATTAGTACAGAATATCCAAATAAACACCAGCTTCCCGGAGGGGTCGTCTGTAGTCACTATTTCTTGATCTTGGATACGCCAGAAATT
>CBIHQM010000701.1:0-1987 GCA_966211885.1 uncultured Chryseolinea sp. | reverse complement strand
TAGCCGCAGCCCAGGTCCAGGATGGTCGCTTTAAGCGGGATCATGCGGTGGAAGGGCTCGTAATTCTTCTCCAACCGCAGTTTCACGCGCATGTACCACTCCAGCACAGGGCCTTTATAGAGGTAATTAGAGATCAACCGGTAGGCATAATAATCCGGGGTCTCGATCTCCTTTGCCAAGGCAGCATGCTCTTGCTTGAAATAACGGCTTATCCCCTTCGTGCGCTCGGAATAGGTTGCTCCGACACGCGGATCGTTGGGTTCGATGCGGGGGAGGAATTTCAAGGTGAGTTCGCCCTTGTTGAGATAGAACGTTCCCTTTGGAATGGCATCGGCCGCACCGTGAATGAGCAAGGGCTGAATGGCAACGTTGAGTTCCTCGGCCATAAAGAACGCGCCTTTGTGAAAGCGTCTCAGCTTGCCGTCTTCGGATCGTGTGCCCTCGGGGAATACCACCACGGAATACCCTTCGTCTACGCGCGCCTGCAATCGCTCAATCCCCTCTTCCGCTCCCTCCGTCACCGGGTAGTAATCGGCCAACCGCACCACCCCGCCAAACACGGGCGATTTCCAGACCCACTCGTTGGTGAGCAAAATCAGTTTGGGATGGAGTAAGGTGCTGAGCAAAATGTCGAGCACCGACGAGTGATTGGCAATGATCACGCTGGCTTTTGAAAACGTATCCGGCTGGCGGCCGATCACGCGTTTCTTTACGGTGGGTTCGAAATAAATGAGCGACCAGGTGATGTACCGGATCATCGTATGATACACGATCTTTATTTTCTTTTTCCCAAAAGGGATCAGGCGAAAAACAAATCCGATCAGCGTAAGCGCCAGGGCACCGAGCACAAATAAACCATAGGTAAAACCCGTACGCAAAATCCCAACCCAGGTCATCGGTGCAAAACCTTTCTTCGTGCGATTTGTGATAAGCCAGCGAAACAAATAGGGCTCCAGCGTCTGCGACATGATGAACACACAAACAATGCCGATGATGGAAATGGAGGCAATAGAACGCAGCGCAGGGTGCTTGGCAAAGATCAACACACCCAACCCGGCAATGGTGGTCGCTGCCGACAACAGTATGGAGATGCGAATCGAGGGAAGGTTCTTCCGGCCATAGGCATATTCCTGTTGCAATCCATCCATGATGAATATGCTATAGTCGTCTCCCAATCCAAAAATGAAAGTCGACACCATCACGTTGATGATATTGAATTCGATGCCCGCCAGCGCCATGATACCGAGGATCCAGATCCAGGTGATGAACATGGGCACGAAGGTGATGAGTGTTAGCTCGATGCGACCAAACGACAGGAACAAGGCACCGAACACCAGCAAGGCGGTGAAGGTGACAATGAAATTGAAATCGGCGTGCACATACTCCACAAAAAGATTGGTGAGCATCTGGCGATCGAACGATTGCGCGGGGGTACTTGCCAGTTGTTTATAAACAAACGGCTTCTTTGCCGGATCAACATTGGCCAGCGAGATCACGGTGGCACGGCCGTCCTTTTCAATGATGTAGTCATCGAAGAATGCCGCACGAATGCCGGACATATCTCCCGAAGAAGCCGGTTGATACGTTTTGGTAATGAGTTGATCAAAGTTGCCGATCACGGTTTGTGAAAACTTCAACGCCGTGGCTTCTTTTTTCACCGCCGCGATGACGGTTTCTTTTCTTTGCGCCGACCAGAATTCATTCCAACGGGCGATGCGCACGCGCTGGAGAGAATCGGAGATGAGGAAAAGTGATACGGAGGAGAATTTATGAAGGGCGTGTTCATCCTTCAACGACTGCAACACCGGCGTGGCTTGCTCATTTTTTCGAAGGGCCTCTTCCAGCGTGCGGCCTGTCGAAACAACATACACGGCACTGAGTGAAGCCTTATTCACTTTCTCTAAACGCTCTTGCGCCTGCCGTGTCTCCTCGTGCATGAAATTCAGCTTGCCCATGTCGCTGTTGAAAGAGACGCGTCCGGCAAAGT
>CBIHQM010000700.1:0-2030 GCA_966211885.1 uncultured Chryseolinea sp. | reverse complement strand
TCCGTACATTAACTTTATCCACCAAAAGGCCATCGCGCTCCGTCTGAACGCGATGCCTTTATTCTAAAGTTCTGTACGTATGCATCTTACTGTATCTGTAAAAAAAATATTCATGGTCGTGTCCACCTGGTGGAGCATGCTGGCCTTGTTCGAGACCTACGCGCTGATCACGACCTTCGGGTTTGCATGGAACGTGGCCCTGGCAGATGCAGTGAATTTCAACTTATTGGTAGCCACAGCGGGCTACATCATGTTCAACTCGCTGAAATTTTACCAGGCTGGCCCCAAAACGGCCATCTATCTCCTCATCTGGAGCATTGCTTTGGCCAGTCTCTGCGCCGTTTTGCATCGCTACCTGATGTCATCTTTTTTTCAAGACAACGTTCCTTACCAGGAATACCTCGCCGGGTCGCACGTGATCCGCGGATTGTTTGCGTGGCTCATGATCGCCCTCATCGGCATGCAGAGCTGGATCTGGTTTTATATGCAGGAACAAAGCGCCAGCGAAAAGCGCGAACAGGAAACCCTGAAATTTTCCCGTGAAGCAGAGTTGGCCTCCTTACGGCAACAGCTTCAACCCCACTTTTTATTCAACAGTCTCAATTCCATCAGCGCCCTGGCCGGCTCCAAACCCGAACAAGCCCGCCTGATGATCCAACAATTGAGTGACTTTCTGCGCGGCACGATCAAAAAAGACGACCAGCAGTTTGTCACCCTAGACGAAGAACTCAACCATTTACAATTATACCTGGAGATCGAAAAAGTGCGCTTCGGTCACCGCCTCAAAACCGAGATTGTCCGCGACGAAGAAACCGCCGGCCTCACCCTACCCTCGTTGCTGTTGCAACCCGTGGTGGAAAATGCCATTAAATTCGGTTTGTACGACACCGTGGGCGAGATCACCATCCGCATCGACGCCCGGACGACCGACAAACAATTGGTGATCACGGTAGAAAACCCCTTCGACCCCGAGACCTCGCGACCGCGACAAGGCACGGGCTTCGGACTCAACTCTGTGCAACGGAGGCTCTACCTGCTCTATGCGCGCCAGGATCTCTTGTCGACAAAAATGACAGGCCCCCTATTCAAAACCGAAATCAAAATTCCCCAACCCGCATGATGAACGTTATACTGATTGACGACGAACCACTCGCCCGCAGCATCGTGGCCGAATACCTGCGCGATTTTGCCGACCTCACCGTAGTGCAGGAATGCAACGACGGCTTCGAGGGTGTGAAAGCCATCGCCCAGCACAAGCCCGACCTCATCTTTCTCGATATCCAGATGCCCAAGATCAACGGCTTCGAAATGCTGGAACTGATCGAACAACCCCCGGCCGTGATCTTCACCACGGCCTTTGACGAATATGCCATCAAAGCCTTCGAGGCCCACGCCATCGATTATTTGTTGAAACCGTTTAGCAAAGACCGCTTTGCGAAAGCCGTTCAAAAGTGGCTGGCGCATCATCAAACGTCAGGCGCCAAGTCGGCCACGAACGCGCTCATCCACGAGGAAGTGCGGCAGCCGGAAGAACGCAATCGCATTGTGGTGAAAGAAGGCAGTAATATTCGCATCATCCCTGTGCATGAGATCGTGTACCTGGAGGCGTATGATGACTATGTGAAGATCTTTACGGCGAAGGAGATGCTGTTAAAGAAGAAGACGATGAGTTTTTATGAACAGAGTTTGGATACCGATCAGTTTGTACGGGTACATCGGTCGTATATCGTGGCGGTGTCGCAGATCACGCGTATCGAGCCGTTAGAGAAGGATACGCATTTGGCGTTGTTGAAGAATGGGGCGAAGATTCCGTTGAGTAAGACGGGGTATGTGAAGTTGAAGACGGTGTTGGGACTGTAGGGAGTCAGGAGCCAGAATCCAGGAGCCAGGAGTCAGGAGCTTGTTCTCGGCATTCAGTAGCCAGTATTCAGTAGCCAGCGTTTTTTTTTTAAGAGCCGGGGGTTAGGATGGAGGAGTCGTCGGTTAGGGGGTGTGTGGTGGGGTCGGGTTTGGGCGTTGGGGGTTGGTGG
>CBIHQM010000699.1:0-2035 GCA_966211885.1 uncultured Chryseolinea sp. | reverse complement strand
ACATCGTCGTCGATAACCCTGGAGTGGTTCGATCAGGCTGCTGACGAAACCTCGTACACCCTGGAGCGATCGGCCGTCAGCGGTAACGATGGATTTGTGGAGGTGGTAACGTTGCCCATGAACAGTACGCAATTCTTGGATAACACGGTTCAATCCAATGTCCAATATTTCTATCGCGTAAGGTTAAACCGTTCGGGTACAAAGGCGCTTAGCGACGTAGTGTCCGTAAAAACCCTTCCATTCCTCGCACAAGCACCATTCAACCTCACCGCCGTGCCCATGGGAAGTTCTACCGTTCACCTGGCATGGGAATATAGTGGCCTCAACCCGACGGGTTTTGTTGTACAACGATCAAGGGACAATAGAAATCATTTTGTCGCGGTCGATACCCTTGCGGCGTTGGACCGGGAATTCAGTGACACTGGCGTAGAGGCCATGCGGAATTATTATTACCGGGTCTATGCCATTGCCCCCGGGGGGAATTCTGACTACAGCGATGTCGTGCTGGTGAGTATGCCCGCCCATGAATTTGCTGTTGCGACAATCTCTTCGCTGACCTACGACCTTGGGGCCTCCGCCGTATTGTGGGGAGACTATGACAACGATGGATTTGACGACGTTTATCTCACCGGCAAAGCGCAACTATACCGAAACAAGGGGGACGGCACATTTCAGGAAATCACAAGCAGTGGTCTCGATCAGGACTTCACCGGATCTTCTGTCTATGGCGCTTGGGGGGACTATGATAACGATGGAAATCTCGACCTGGTATTGATCTCAAACCTTGGAAAGAGACTGTATCACAGCAAAGGGAACGGAACATTCGAGCCGATTGCCTGTGCGTTCACCCGAGACATCCGGAACGGCACCGACGTAACCTGGCTCGACATTGACAACGACGGCGATCTGGACATCCTTTTGCTGGCGTTTGCTAAAAGTACCTACTTTCGTTACGATGGTGGGAATCTATTTACGGAGGTCAATCTTTCCGCTAATACAAGCTCCTATAATGCCTCTATCGCCGCTGCAGGCGATTTTAATGACGATGGCCTTGTTGATTTGTTTGTAGGAAACTCAGGCCGGGACCGGCTGTTGATCAATAGCGAATCGGCACTCTTCAATGATGCCAATGATTCCGCTCCCGTAAAAGACAACAGCTTCGACTGTTGCACGTGGACACCTTATGCGCAATGGGTGGATTATAACAACGATCAAAAGCTAGACCTGACCGTTATTCACAATAGCCTGTCGAGCTTTATCTATACAAACCGAAACAACAAACTGGAGCGCGCCTATACCTTTGAGAGCGGGTATGGAATGTACGGTGGCGACGCCTCGTGGGAAGATTTTGACAACGACGGCGACCTGGACTTTTTTAACCATCATGCCGATGGTCCAAACGATAAGGTATTGGAAAACAGGGACGGTCAATTAAAACCCCAGCCGGGTAATTTCCTGAACCAGCAGGCCTTCGAATTTCCGTTTTCCTGGATAGACTACAACAACGATGGCTTCCGTGACATCATTACATTTGGCAACGGATTGAAGGTCTTTAAAAATGTCGACAACCAGAATAGCTGGATAAAGATTAAACTGGAGGGCAGCGCATCCAATAGCAAGGGCGTTGGCGCAAAGATATTTGTAAAAGAAAACGGTGTCTGGCAGCGCAAGGACGTGACTACACTTCACGGTTATCATGTGCAGCAAGGATTCGAAATGGTTTTTGGGCTGCATACGGCATCGGTGGTCGACAGCATTCGCGTGGAGTGGCCGGCCGGGTCGCGACAAACGCTCAAAGCCGTGACCGCAAGACAACGCATTACGATTCGCGAGTCTGATGCTCAGATAAAACCTTTGTATAAACCTTCTAATCTTACGGGAGAAGCCCGCCTACCCGCTACGATCACACTGGCCTGGAAAGACAACGCATTGAACGAACAAGGCTTTGTCATTCAGCAGGCGACCAACGAAGGCTTGTTTCAGGATATCGCCACGGTCGGCCACCTCGCCACCCGACGATGCCACCAAGGCTTCG
>CBIHQM010000698.1:0-2045 GCA_966211885.1 uncultured Chryseolinea sp. | reverse complement strand
GAGGGAATATCTTTCAGGGATTGTCGAATGTCTTGCCAACTGGTTAAGATCAGGCGAAGGCTGTCGCCCAGTTCGGCATCGGTGCGGAGATCGCGAAAGTAATGATGGGTTTTGTCTTCCGTGGCGCGAACGCGTTGATAGATGCGATAGTATTGAAGCTGGCCTTTCGGAAGCAACAGCAAGGTGAAGGGCAGCGCGACGGCGATCACGGCCAGGTATCGGTTGTCGATGAGGACACGCAGCTTAACGTGCAGCACCGCCAACACCACTCCGGCCACAAAACCTCCGGCATGAGCGGCGTGATCGAGGTTCATGAAAAATGAAACTCCTGTCATGATCACCAGGAAGATCACAAAATTGATGATCACCGACGTGAATTGTTGACGATCCTCGTATGTCCCCAGGAGATCGGCCACCAAACGATAGGCAAACAATCCGAACAACGCTCCAGACGCGCCAGCGCTGGGTACATAAACATTGAAGGCCAGGCTCATTACCCCTCCCGCCAATCCGCAAATAAAATAAAGGATCACAAAGCGAAGGGAACCAACACCCTCCTCCAGGTCGCGGCCTAACGAATACAAGGCAAACATATTGACCAGCAGATGAAGAATGTGAAAGTGGAGGAACATGGACGTAACCAGCCGCCAGGGCTCGCCACCCAGGGTGAACGGATTAAAATTGGCACCGGCTTTTAAGATCGTGATGACGTCGACGGTGTCCAGTATGGGGCTCTGCTGGTGAATGGCCAGTATAGCATAGGCCACAAAATTAATGGCCATCAGCACATAAGTTGCAATCGGTTGGTTCTTCATGAGCAAGTGTGAAAGTAGCAAAAAAACGTTTTAAATCACGGAGTGTTTTATGCGACATCAGGAGGGTTCACCGCCCCGCCAAAGGTCCGTGAGCAAAAAAAAAGACGCAAAGGGCACAAAGCTAACACAAAGAATTCTCTGCACTCAACTTTGCGCCCTTTGCGTCTTTCCTGGCCCGCTGAAGCTTTAGCGAAAGCGGGGCGGTGAAAAATTTCCTATCGGCCTACCAGCGCACTCAATTTAGCCTCAACCTCCGCGAAACGAAATTCCGCCAACGCCCGCTCCATCGCACTCCGAATCTCGCTAAGACAAAGGTTGCCAATGCTGCCCTCATGCGTATGATGCACATTCGTATCAGGATGATAGATGCCTTTCTCAATGTCCATGCCCACTTTTTTATAAGCATCCCGGAAGGGCATACCCGCCAGCACGAGCTTATTCACCTCCTCCACACTGAAAAGGAATTTGTATTTCTCATCGTTCAGGATATGATCCTGCACTTTTATGTTTGAGAGCATCAGCTGCATCATCCGCAAACAATCCTTCAGGTTTTGGATGGCGGGGAAAAGTAGTTCCTTCAAAAGCTGCATATCGCGATGATAGCCGGAAGGCAAATTGACGGTAGCCAGCGCAATGTCGTTGGGCAACGCCTGTAACTGATTACACCGCGCACGGATCAGCTCAAACACATCCGGATTCTTTTTATGCGGCATGATGCTGGACCCCGTCGTCAACTCATCCGGGAACCCGATAAAGCCAAAGTTCTGATTCATGAACAAACAAGCATCCATCGACAGCTTGCTCAACGTGGCCGCAATGTTTGCCAACGCGCTAGCCACAATGCGTTCGGTCTTACCCCTTCCCATTTGCGCATAGACTACATTGTAGTTCAACGATTCAAATCCCAGCAAATTCGTGGTCATCGTCCGGTTCAAGGGAAACGAAGAGCCATAGCCCGCCGCGGAACCCAAAGGATTTTTATTGGCCACGCGATAGGCCGACTGCAGCGTGATCACATCGTCCACCAAACTTTCCGCGTAAGCGCCAAACCATAAGCCAAACGACGAAGGCATGGCCAACTGGAGATGCGTATAGCCCGGCAGCAGGTGGTCTTTATATTTTTCACTTTGTTGCAGCAGCAATTCGAAAAGCGGTTGTACTTCGCCAATCACATTATCAATCTCCGCGCGAAGGAACAGTTTGATATCCACCAGCACCTGGTCGTTGCGG
>CBIHQM010000697.1:0-2049 GCA_966211885.1 uncultured Chryseolinea sp. | reverse complement strand
CGTTGTCGCCAAAATAGGTGGCGGCATCTTCGGGCCATAGGTTGGCTTCGGCAACGAGAATGCGGTTCTTGTAGTGTTTATCGATGTGCGCCCGCAGGCGTTTCAGGAATACGTGCGTTTGCGGCAGGTTCTCGCAGCTGGTACCGTCCTCTTCAAAAAGAAAGGGCACCGAAGGCAAGCGGAAGCCATCCACGCCGATCTTCATCCAGAAGTCGACGATCTTGATCATCTCCAACTGCACTTCGGGATTTTCGAAATTCAGCTCGGGTTGGTGTCGATAGAAACGGTGCCAGTAGTATGCTCTCGCCTCGGGGTCCCACGTCCAGTTGGTGGATTCTTCGGAGCTGAACATGACGCGTGCTTCTTTGTATTTATCCGGCGTGTCGTTCCACACATACAGATCGCGGTAGCGCGAATTCGCTTTGGCCTTGCGTGAGCGTTTGAACCAGGGATGCTGGTCGGAGGTGTGATTCAGGATCAGTTCCGTGATCACGCGGATCCCCCGGCGATGGGCTTCTTTCAAAAACTGTTTGAAGTCCGACAACGTGCCATAGTCCGGATGGACATCGCAATGGTCGATCACATCGAAGCCATCGTCCTTGAGCGGCGAAGGATAGAAAGGCAGCAGCCAGATGGTGTTGATGCCCAGGTCCTCCAGGTAGTCGAGCCGTTGGATGATGCCCTGGAAATCGCCAATGCCGTCGGCGTTGCTGTCGAAGAACGCCCGCACGGAGAGCTCGTAGATGATGGCATCTTTGAACCAGAGGGGATCGTTGTGTTTGAGAGGTGTGCTCATGGCCTTACAAGTATGATTCGTGTATCTCGACTTTAAATAAATGGAATGGCATCTTGTAGGGGTCCAGCTCCACGTAATTCCATTCTTGTGTCCAGGTGTATTGTTCGTCGGTGATGAGGTCGTGCACTTTCACGTTGATGTGGTCTCCCAACTTCAACCGGTCCTTGGGCAATTGCACAAAACCAGATTGGCGTCCGCCGGGATCGAGGTTGACGATCATCAGGATGACGCTCGTCAGATCGTCCGTTGCCTTGATATACGCCAGCAGATTGCTGTTCTCGATGGCACAAAATTGCATGTTCCAGGTCGACTGCAACGCGGCGTGCTCGTGTCTTGCTTTGTTGATCATGGCGATGATGTCGATCATGCGATTGGCGCGTTTCCAATCGTGCCGTTTCACCTCGTATTTTTCCGAGTTATAGTACTCTTCTTTTCCCTGCATGGGAACATTGTCGTAGAATTCGTAAGCCGGCCCGTAAATGCCATAGTTCGACGACAACGTGGCGGCTAAAGCAAGGCGGATGATGAAAATGTTTTCGCCTTGATGTTGCAGGTGGAACGGCAGGATGTCCGGTGTGTTGGGCCAGAAATTGGGGCGGAAATAATTTCGCGAAGGTCCGAATACCAGTTCGTTCATATACTCCACGATCTCGGACTTATAAACCCGCCACGTAAAGTATGTGTACGATTGTGTATAGCCGATTTTTCCCAGTGATGCCATCACCGTTGGCTTTGTGAAGGCCTCTGCCAGGAAGATAACGTCTTCGTATTCTTTGTTCACTTCGGCAATGGCCCATTGCCAGAATGGGATGGGCTTTGTGTGTGGGTTATCCACCCGGAAGATCTTCACGCCCTGGTCGATCCAAAACGTGATGACGGATTTCAATTCGAACCACAATCCCTGCCAGTCATTGGTCTCGAAGTTGAAGGGATAAATGTCCTGGTACTTTTTTGGGGGATTCTCGGCGTATTGGATCGAGCCATCGGGCCGCTGCTTGAACCACTCGGGGTGTTCCTTCACATAAGGATGATCCGGGGCACATTGAAAGGCGAGGTCGAGGGCGATATCAATGTTCAATTTGCGGGCTTCGGCAATCAGCTTCTTGTAATCCGCCAGCGTGCCCAACTCGGGGTGGATGGCTTTGTGTCCGCCTTCGTCGCTGCCGATGGCCCAGGGTGATCCGGGCTCGCCGGCTTCGGCCCAGATGTCGCGGCGGATGACGGGCGCGAGGCCTTCCGTCGCCTCGTCCAGG
>CBIHQM010000696.1:0-2059 GCA_966211885.1 uncultured Chryseolinea sp. | reverse complement strand
GTCTTTCACCCGTTTAGAAAGGGATATTTTTTCCCTGCCCAACTTCACCATGACCCAGTTCACCAGGGTGTTGATGAGAATGAGCGTGTCATAGCCAATAGCGCCCAGTTTGGCCAGCCATTTTGAGTATTGCATGGTCACGTCAAAAACGTCGCCGTGGAAGATCCAGGCGCGTTTGCCATTGAGCCGCAGCACCACTTTGTTGTCGATCTGGAAAGAGCCGATCCGGAAATTGGCAAACTTGCGCAGCATCTCGTCGTGGTTGCCGGTGAGGTAGATGATCTTGGTGTTTTTGGCGAGCAACCCGGTGATGTGCTTCACCACTTGCATGTGCGATTTGGGCCAATAGCGTTTGCTAAACTGCCACATGTCGATGATGTCGCCGTTCAGAATGAGCTTTTTGGGGCGGATGGTCTTGAGATAGCGCAGCAGGTCTTCTGCATGGCACCCGTATGTGCCAAGATGGATATCGGACAATATAACGAGCTCAACGTCCCGTTTTCTTTTCTTACCCATTTTCGCAAACAATGATTCCCTCAGACGAATCCGAAGGAATCTTCAAACCTATGATGTTGTAGTCTTACACCACAAAAGTACAGAGGCTGTGTGACATCCCTGCGGACGGTTCGTTATCAAATTGTTACGTAATATAGGGCCGATTTCAGAAATGAAACCGCAGGTACTTTATTTTCTCGCCCAGGGCGGCAAAATGCTCCTCATAACGCGTTTTGATGTCGAAACACTCGGGCCGCAAAACAGAGTTATACATATCGTCCGTAAACTGAAGGTCGGAGATGTCGGTGCGGTTTTGGGCTTCTTCCAGGCTGTATTCGTAGAGCGGAGTATTGTCGGTTTTCAAACGGATGTAGCTACCGGGTTTCACCAGCCTTTTGTAGATGTCCATGTAGCGCGGACTGGTGAGCCTTCGCTTGATGTCGCGCTTGCGCGGCCGGGGGTCGGGGAACGTGATCCACACTTCGTCCAACTCACCCGGCGTGAAGAAATTCTCCAGCAATAAAATGGGTGTGCGCAGAAAGGCTACGTTGGTCAGGTTTTGTTCGGTGGCCAGCGTGCTTCCCTTCCAAATGCGCTCGCCTTTTATATCGACGCCGATGAAGTTCTTTTCGGGGAAAAGTTTTGCCAAGCTCACGGTATATTCGCCCCGTCCGCAAGCCAGCTCAACGGTGATGGGGTTGTCGTTCTTGAAATAGGTGGTGCGCCAGTTTCCCTTGATGGTCTCGTAAACATCTTTGGTGCGCTCGATCACATTGTCGCGCGCTTCGATGATCCTAAACCGTTCCTGTTTTCGTTTCATAAATCGTTTATTTCCGCCACCACAAAGGTGCTGCCCCCGATGAAGATCATGTCTTCCTCCGTGGCTTGTTTCCGTGCTTCCCCCAATGCCTCGTTCACATCGGCCACCACTTTTCCGGTGAGCCCTGCGGCGAGCGCCATCTCCGATAGCGACTCTGCATCCAATGCCCGGGGGATTTTAGCCTGGCAAAAGTAATAGTTCGCGTCTTTTGGCAAAAGGGCCAGCACATCGCGGATGTCCTTGTCTTTTACCATGCCGATCACCATAAAAAGTTTCCCATAGGTTTGGGCCTCGATCTGGCGCACCACCTCATGTATGCCATCCACATTGTGCCCAGTGTCGCAAACTGTTAAAGGATGTTGGGAAAGTATTTGCCAGCGTCCTTTCAACCCGGTTTGCTGGACAACTTGCTCCAGTCCCTGGCGGAGTTGTTGGCTGGTGATCGTCCACCCCATACCCCGCATCAGGTTGACCGCCTTCAAGACGCCGGCGATGTTCCGGCGTTGATAAAAGCCCTGCAGTGGCAGGGTTATTTCGTTCAATAGGACTTCGCGGTCGCGCAAGACTTCAAGGGTTACATGTCCGTCTACCACACGTTGCTCGACATGATATTCCTCCGAAGCAAAGAAAAGCGTCGCTTTCTGTTTTTTTTCGCGATACAGAAACACCCTATAGATTACCGGCTGCCGTTGACTGATTAATAACCGCACGGTTGACTTGATGATTCCCGCCATTTAGGCTGGG
>CBIHQM010000695.1:0-2128 GCA_966211885.1 uncultured Chryseolinea sp. | reverse complement strand
GCTGTGGAGCGGCAAGGTGTTGCAAGGCGACGTGGACAAGGACACAAAGGCGATCATCGACTTCAACACGAAGATCCAGAACGATCCACGCGTTGAAAACACACTTCTTCCGTTAAGAGATGGGATTTTGACAATAAGAAAAGTATCTTTGTAGAACGGTTTGATCATGAGAATACTATTCGCGCTATTTTTTGCAACCTGCTTTACGGTTGCTGCGCAAACACCACAAGTTCCTCATAAGATGGAGTTCGCCGGCATGACGCTCACGATCCGTGACGATGCCCGACGCGAGATCCAGAAGGACGTGGATGCGCTTACCGCCTCGCCCCGCCACCACAACATCAAGGTGGAACGGGCCAAGACCTACTTCCCGCTGATCCAAAAAGTGTTCGAAGAGGAGAACGTGCCCGACGATTTCAAGTATCTCGTGCTGCAGGAAAGCGCACTCATTGCCGATGCCGTGTCGGTGTCCAATGCCGTTGGCTTCTGGCAGTTCAAAGAGTATACCGCCCTGGAAATGGGTTTGCGTGTGGACAAGGAGATCGACGAGCGCCTCAACATTGTTTCCTCCTCGCGCGCTGCGGCCCGCTACATCAAGAAGAACAACTTCTTTTTCAATAATTGGGTCTACGCCCTGCAAGCCTACCAGATGGGTGCAGGCGGCGTGATGAAGACCGTGGACAAGGGAGAAAGCGGTGCCAAGAGCATGGAGATCAACAGCGGCACCTATTGGTACGTAAAAAAATTCCTCGCCCACAAAGTAGCGTTTGAAAATGCGGTGAAAGGCGAAGGCGAAACGAAGGTGGTGCCCTACGAGAACCGGAGCAAAAAAAGCCTGAGCGACCTGGCCCGCGAAGTTTCTGTGAACGAGACCGAACTGGTGCAGTATAATAAGTGGGTGAAGAAAGGCACCATTCCGGAAGACCGCCAATACATCGTGCTCATTCCCATGAAAGGCGACGGCAAACCCTTCAAGCTTCCGGAGAACGCCAATACCGTGGCTTCCGCTCAAGCCGGAGCAGCCCCCGTCGCGGCCGGAGCAGCGATGGCCAGCAAAGCCGCACGCATCAAGATCAATGGGATCAACGCCGTGAAGGCTGTGGCTGGCGAAAGCGTGGGCCAATTGGCCTCGCGCGCCGGCGTGACTTCCAGCGAGCTGGCAAAATGGAACGACATCACAACCACCACGGCCCTGGTGCCCGATCGATATTATTTATTGGGCAAGAAACGCGCCCGGGCTACGGAGGCCTACCACAAAGTGCTGGCCGGCGAAGACCTCTGGGCCGTGAGCCAGCAATATGGCGTGCAGATGAAAAAGCTGAGACGCTACAACCGGCTGTCGTCCACAGACGCTCCGTTGACGGCGGGCACCACGCTCTGGCTGGCGTCGGTGAAGCCAAAAGATGCTGATAAGATGACGGCCCCATCCGAAGTGGTGCAGGTCGATAATGGACAGACGTTTTCGTGGGGTGCATCCGGGGAGACTGAGCCAACGGTATCGGTAAAGCCCGCCGCGGCCATCGTGCCCCCCGTGTCGACATCGGTCGCAGGAACAGCGTCGTCGTCGATCCCGTCCACAACGCCTGGGGCAGCAGGTCCTGTCGTCGCCGAGGCCTCGATAACCAAGGTTCCGGCAGAGAAAACCCTGGAACCGAAAGATTCAGTTCAAAACATACAGCCGAGCACCCCCGCTGCGGTCGCTCCGGATACGACGACACAACAAACCATCGAAGTTGTCGTTCCCGAAAACAAAGGCGAGCACATCGTTAAACAGGGCGAAACCCTGTATGCCATTGCCAAACAATATAACCTGGCGGTCATGGACCTGGTGAACTGGAACAAGCTGAACCTGCAGGAAGGCATAAAACCGGGCCAGGTGATCAAGTTGGTTGATAGTCAGCCGGTTGAGGTCGAGGCGCCTGTCGCGCCCCCGGCGAAGGAGATCGAACACGAGGTAAAGTCCACCGATACGCTCTACAGCATCGCCAGAAAATATAACGTAACGATCAAAGAATTGATGGAATGGAACAACAAACAGGACTTTACCTTGTCCATTGGCGAGCGGTTGAAAATCAAGAGTAGGTAAATTGCGGTTTTTTGACGTTTTTAGATAATTTATTACCTGACT
>CBIHQM010000694.1:0-2130 GCA_966211885.1 uncultured Chryseolinea sp. | reverse complement strand
CAATCTCTTTGGGATCGGTGATCTTATAAAATACCTCCTCGTGATCTTTCAGACCCTCCAACGTAAAACTCCCCGAGCCCACAAAGGCAATCGCTTTGCGATAAGGCATATCAAAAATATACACGTTCGGATGAAAGAAATTCCGCCCATAGATCCGCGCCGCCACCCGATCCGGGAACTGCGCCCAGATGCGTCGCAGCACATTCGGCGACGTCAGCACATCCAACCCCGTCACCAACTCCACCTTGCATTTTACGGACAGTCTCCCGACCACAAAATCAAAAGCAGGCCCCGAGATCCCCGCCGTAGCCACATACAAGTGTTCAGACTTACTGAGTATCTTCTAATTAATGAGCGGCGCAGAAAGTTTTTTTATCAACATAGAATTTTCCCGAAGAGATTATTTATCACACGATTCTCAAATCAAACATCAGCACGACAACCGATGAGCTCCCCGCAAATGTAACAAAGCAACTCCCACCCATCCTTCCGAAGAAAAAATATTTAAACCCCAAAACACCTCCCCAAAAACCCAAGACCATAACCTGGACCCAGGCCTTAGATATTTTGCTACCGAATAGCAGCACTGGCTCCTGGCTCCTGGATTCTGGCTCCTTACTCCCTGCTCCCCTCCGAGCAAATTTGTTCGAATGCGAACAACCCCTCAGCCATTCCCCACTCAAATTCCCTCAATAAGCCGCTTTTTCCATTTGGCATAATTATTAATACTACGAATAGGAATTTATTTTCAGCGCGTCAAATGAGATCCTGGACCGAGGGTCAGGCCTTCCAGTATGAAAACACAAGCCCCAGAGCCGCCAAAGCTGTTTCATCGTTTCTTTCGATGGTTCTGTCACCCTGCATTAAAAAAATACATTGAAGGAGACCTGCTGGAATTATATGACGAACGAATAAAAACGGGAGGAAAAAGAACGGCAGATATCCGGTTCATCATCGATGTGCTCCTGCTGCTCAGACCAAGCATTATCCGCCCGGCAAACGACACACAACCCGCAAACCACTACGCTATGTTCAAAAGTTACTTCAAGATCGGCTGGAGAAACCTTTTAAAGAATAAAGGTTATTCCCTCATCAACATCGGCGGCCTCACCACCGGGATGGCCGTAGCCATTCTCATTGGCCTCTGGGTCTTTGATGAATTGTCGTATGACACGAATTTTGCCCACTACGATCGCATTGCGCGCGTGGTTCAGAACCAAACCTTTGACGGCCGGGTGGAAACCTGGTTTAACGAGCCTATGCAACTGGGGCCTGAACTGCGAACCACCTATGGCAATAACTTCGACCGGGTCATTGTCGGCACTTTCCCCGAAGGCCATAAACTTTCCTACGATGAAAAGAACGTGACAAAATCCGGCAGCTTCATGGAACCCGGCCTGGCCGAAATGCTGACGCTGAAAATGTTGCGTGGAACCTCGCCGGGGCCGAAGGACTTGAATACGATCTTACTTTCCCAATCCACGGCAAAAGCGCTTTTCGGTGACGACGATCCCATCGAGAAAACCCTGCTGGTCGATAACCGGTATGACGTAAAAGTAGCCGGCGTCTACGAAGATCTGCCCGACAACTCCTCCTTTTCCGATATGCACGTCATCCTGCCGTGGGCGTTGATCGCCGGAGACCTGGAGCAACAACAGGTGGGATGGGGTAACAGTTGGTTCCAGTGCCTTGTACAAGTTGCCGAGGGCGCCGACATGAAGGTGGTGTCGGCAAAGATCAAGGACGCCAAAATGAAACGGGTGATGGCGACCGACAGCAAAAAATATAAACCCGAACTTTTTCTTCACCCGATGAACCAATGGCGTTTGCATTCCGAATTTGAGGACGGCGTTTCGGTTGGCGGCGCCATTCAATCCGTTTGGATGATGGGGATCATCGGTGGCTTTGTTTTGTTTCTGGCCTGTATCAATTTCATGAACCTGAGTACGGCGCGATCTGAAAAACGGGCAAAAGAAGTGGGCATCCGGAAAACCATCGGCTCGGTTCGCGCGCAGTTGATCAACCAGTTTTTCACGGAATCGCTATTGGTCGCCATGATCGCCTTTGCCCTTTCGTTGATCGTGGTCCAGCTTGCCCTCCCCTGGTTCAATGAGGTGTCTGGCAAACGCA
>CBIHQM010000693.1:0-2170 GCA_966211885.1 uncultured Chryseolinea sp. | reverse complement strand
GCCTTCCGTGGCCAACCCGATGGTGTTGTCGTCGATGAATTCGACTTTAAAATCCTGGGAGGTTGTTTGGCCGTAGAGGGAGAAAAGATCGGCGGCGAGTTTTCTTTCGGTGAGTTTGAACTCGAACTTGGAAACGCGTTGAATTCCAGAGACCCAAACATCGCTGGAGTCGGCAAACATTTTGACGAGCTTGTTGTTGTTCAGCTTTACAATTCTTCCCGTCAGGGCATCGTCGTGCTTTTCGATCTTGATCCGTATGCCGTCAAATTTGGTGCGACCTTTAAGTTCCCAGGTTCCCACAAAGGCATCGTCGGGTACTTCTTCCGTGCAGCCGGTAAACAGGCACATCAAAAATAAAAACGAAACGAGCGTGGATTTCATAGCCTTTTTGGATTCTCTTTCAAGGTAGCGCGGCGGCCTAAACAATCCAAAGGAAATGTGTTCTAGCCTACGGCCACTTCAATGAAGCTGTCTTCCTTGAAATAGGTGGTGGCGGTGTGCAGCAGGTCGTCGGCCGTGATGGCGTCGATGCGGCGGATCATGTTTTGATAGTGCTCCGCGGGCAGGTTGTAGAGTAGTATGGTCTTGATCTTATCGGCGTGCGCGAACGAGGTGGTGATCTCCGATTGCAGGCTGCCGGTGAAGTGATTGCGGGCGGTTTCCAGTTCCTCGGCGTCGATGGGCTCGGTGCGCAGGCGTTTCAATTCTTTCCCGATCTCTTCGAACGTGAGGGTCATGTTCTCGCGGTTCACGTCCGCGCCGATCATCAGGTAGCTGTCGTGCTTCAACGCGTGCAGGCTCGACGAGATGCCATAGGACAGGCCCTTCTCTTCGCGAATGTTCTTCATGAGACGCGAACCGAAGTAGCCACCCAGGATGTGATTCAGAAACACCGTGTCCACATAGTCGGCATGCGCGCGATCGATGAAGCGCTTGCCCATGCGGATGGTGGACTGCACACTGCCTTCTTTCTCCACTACCTGGCGATAGGACCGCGCCTCAGTGAAGACGGTGGATTCCTTTTTTTGCAACGCATGGAAGGCAAACGGCGCAAACACGTTGGTGATGAGCCGCTGGTTCGTCTCCGTCACTTTTCCCGAAACCAGGATGGTGCACGTTTTGAAAAAGCTGTTGAAATGCGCGGCCACCTGCTGTTGTTGCAGCGGATTTACCTCGGCTTCTTCCAGCTCTTTTCCATAGGGGTGTGTTTCTCCAAAAATATTCTTGCGGATCAGCAACGAAGCCTGGAAGCTGGTCTTCTCGCGATTCACTTTCAGGTTCTGCAGGTAAATGGACTTGAGTTGTTCCAGTTCCTTTTCGGGAAAAATGGATTCTGTTAGCAGCTCCAGCAACAGGCGGAGGCCGGCTTCCAGGTTTTTATTGAGCGAGTATAAGGATACGGAAACAAAATCCAGTGCGGAATGAACCTCCAGGTGGGCACCCAGGCTGTCGAATCGCTGTGCGATCTCGTAGCTGCCCTTGTGCTGGGTTCCTTTGTTCAGGAGTTGTGAGGAAAAATAAGAAGCACCCCAGACTTTCTCCACCCAGCGGCCTGCCGGAAAAATGAGCTCAACCTTACTAACGTCCTGGCTACCGCCCAGCACGAAATAGATCTCGGCGCCCGAGGCGGTCGTGACCTTTTCGGGATGCAGTAATTCAAAATCAGTAGTACGGTTAAACGGCGGGGCGAGGGTGCGGTCGAGCATCAGGACTAGTCGGTAACGGTTTCGTCTTTGTCGGCCGTGGTCTCTTTGATCAGGAAGTGCAGCGTGAAGCGCAACGTTTCGGCCAGCGGGCTTTCGCGTTTGTTCACCGGCACCAGGTAGGCCACGTCCACGCCGAATTTATTCTTGCGGAAGCCGAGACCGATGGTCATGTATTTCCGGTTGCCCTTGTTTTTGGCTTCGTTGAAGTAGCCCAGGCGCGCGGCAAAGATGTCGTTGTACCAATATTCTACACCCACCGAAGTCATGATCTCCTGGATCTCTTCTTTAACACCGCCGGGGGCGTCGCTAAACGATCCGAACATGCCGCTGAGCAGACCCACTGAGTCGCGGCCCGAATTGGGGCTGGGCACCATCAGCTTGCTGAAGTCCAATACAAACGTAAGGGAATTGTAAGCATCGAGATCGGTCTTGTAGGCCGTTCCCAAACGCAGGGTGGTGGGCAG
>CBIHQM010000692.1:0-2174 GCA_966211885.1 uncultured Chryseolinea sp. | reverse complement strand
GAGTGAAAGGCATCAGCGAAACCATCACCGTCAAGAGGATCATCGACCGCTACCTCGAGCACGGTCGCATCTTCCTGTTCGAAAACAATGGCCACCCCGAAGTCTTCATGGGCTCCGCCGACTGGATGATCCGCAACATCTACCGCCGCATTGAAGTGTGCTTCCCTATCACAAACGCCAACCTGAAAGCCGAGCTCATGGAAATCCTGCGCCTCCAACTGGCCGACAATTGCCAGGGCGCACTCATCGATGGCGAAGGCAAAAACGTCGAACTGAGAATGCCTGGCAACGATTCGGCTGTGCGCTCCCAACGGGCGATTGCCGAATGGATTCAGACAAAAAAATAACATTCCGTTCGTTGCGATCCCTGTAAAAAGCAACCTCCTTAAGTATCGGCGGTCTTTGCTTTAAAGCAATGATCGCCATGACAAAATCAAGCCAACCAAACCGCAGAAAATATCTCCATCTAAAAGTTGCACATGCTCTGCTGCTCTGTGTGTTTACCGCAAACGCACAGCCTTACAAAAATCTCATTTTCGAAGGTGCCGGGGTCAGGGGCGTTGCTTTCGCTGGTGCTGTCCGTGAATTGGAGAACCGGCAGTTATTACCCCAGGTTGAAAAAGTGGGCGGCACCTCAGCGGGTGCCATTGCAGCATTGACGGTGGCGCTGGGATACAGCAGCCCGGAAATTGAAGCGATCATCTACGACACCAAAGTGCAGCGTTTCAAAGACGGCAATTTCTCCGTGATCGGCGGCATCAAACGGATGAAAGAAAACTTCGGGTGGTACCGTCACCAGGATTTTTTAAAATGGCTGGACGATATCATCCAGGCGAAAACCGGAAATGGCAACATCACCTTCCGCGAACTTCACGCCCAAAAATTCCGCGATCTGTATGTCACGGGCACCAGCCTAAACCATCAAAAGCTCCTTGTCTTTTCCTACGAAACCTACCCCGACATGAAAGTGAAAGACGCCGTGTGCATCAGCATGTCCATCCCCTTGTATTTTGTTTCGGTGTGCATCGATGGGAAGGGCGCAATCATTGATCGAAGGAAAGCCACCGGCTACTATGACATCATGGCTGATGGAGGATTCGTGGGAAACTTTCCGATCGCCTTATTCGACTCAACCGTCATCACCACCGCCGAAACGGTCCGTAGGTTCAATCCCTACACGCTGGGCTTTCGCATCGACTCGCCGGCGCAGATTGACTACGACAAGACCCATCGCGGCCTCGCCCCCATTGACATTCTGCGCTTCAGGGACTACATCAGCGCGTTTTATACATTCACCCTCGAAAACCTGAATCGCTCCACGCTCACGACGGCGGATTGGGAGAGAACGGTATCGATCAGCTGCGGAAATATTGGGCCAAAGATCAGGAAGCTGTCACGGGCAGAAAAGGACATGCTCATCACCAACGGGCAACGCGCCGTTGACGCATTCTTGCAATAGCATCACCCCTGCGCAACGCCGTTAAAACCCACGGAAAAAACATGACATCCATTTTCATACCGGTACGACAACCCATAGCCATACGTATCGCAGATGCGCTTCACAATGGCCAACCCAAGTCCGGTGCTGGAGGACTTCGGGCTTTCCTTCGTGAAACGGTCGAACATTTTTCCGGGGTCCATCGTCAACGGTTTGCCGTGGTTGGTCACCGTGAGCGTATGGTCATGAAGCTGCACCAGCACGTTCCCCTCCGGCGTATGGCGTACGGCGTTGTGGAATAGGTTGGTCAATAGGATCTCGATCAGGGCTTTGTTGGCTTTAATGCGCAGCGGTTCGAGCGTGCGGGTGATGGAAACATTTTCGGCGTCGGCCGTGAACGTGATGTTGGAGAGGAGATCGTCGGCGAGCTTCGAGACCTCCACCTCTTCCTTGCCCGTGAATTGTTCGTTGTCGATCTTACTGAGCAGCAACAGATTTTTATTGAGGCGCGCCATGCGTTGCGCCGTGGCCTCCAGGTCGGTGATGAGCGCGGCTTCGGCTTCGGACATGCCCGGCTTCTGCATGAGCAGATCCAGTTTTGCTTGGAAGATGGCCAGCGGAGTTTGCAATTCATGGGAAGCGTTCTCGATAAACTCCTTTTGATGCAGGAACACTTTCCGGTTGCGGTCGGCCAGGTGGCTCACGGTCTGATTCAGATCATTGAACTCAATAATAT
>CBIHQM010000691.1:0-2197 GCA_966211885.1 uncultured Chryseolinea sp. | reverse complement strand
CCTTGGTCAACAAGGGGCCGGGGCGGATATCGACCTGGCCCATGTGGTCGAAGTGCGTGTTGATGACGAGAAACTCGGCTTTGGTCTTTTTGTCTTTGAGGATGGCCCAGCTCGCCACGCGTGTGATCGCCGCATCCCAGCTTTTACTTCCCGGAACGTCGGGTGTTTCGGAAAGCCAGAACGTGTTCTGGTCGATCACCTCGAACTTGTCTTTCTTATAGAGCAAGGCCGAATATTCACCTTTTGTCTTCCCATCGTCGCGCCCTACGCCCACATAGCCATAGTCGGTGAGGTTGTCAACGATCCCCATCAGCTGGTGGTGGATGGCCTCCTGCACACCCAGCATGTCGGGGTCGTATTTTTTTATGAGCGCATATACTTTGCCCGTCCGCTTGGGCCATTGGTTCACACTGTCCACCGGCGTGTCGAGCCGGATGTTGTAGGTCATAACTTTATACGATTGTGCTTGAACCATGACAGCTGACATGAGAAATAAAACAAAAAATATTCTTTTCATAAGCCTGAGTTATAGTATCGAATCCCGTGTTCAAAATTGCATTTATCGCGACGACGTATTGCTAATCAAAGGTCCATAATAAATCGCATTCATCATCATCTTATTAGACCCCAACCAAAATGCACGAAAACACAAGTTATCCGTAAACCCAATCACCCGTCCCTGTCCCATTGCAGTAACGCCCGCCATGGCACTCTCTTTCAACTTCGCATAATTCGGTTTCGAAATATAACCGCTCAACAACGGCGACGCCGTGAACACCACCGGATTGCCATACGCATTCTTAGCCTTTTCCATGAACAAATTGTTGGACTTGAAAATAGCCATGCGCGGATTGGTGTAGCCATACAACAGGGGATGTGTGAGATCTACCGTGGCCTCGAAGATGGCACCACTGGTTTCCTGAGCCCCGGTGTATTCGTCGATGTCACCATAGGGACGCGCCTTCACGGGCGGCGCATCTTTCTTTTCTTCCTCCTTCTTCATGTCGAACCGCCCAAGCCCCATATTGGTGAGCCAGGTCACGGCGTTTTCCATTCCAATGATCACACCACCGTTTTGCGTCCAGGTCTTCAGCCGCTCTTTGGTGGCTTCGCTGATGGACGGAGTCGAAATGGTGGGCGGCAGTATAATGGTGTTGTATTTACTCAGCGATGCCTTGTCGAATACGTTCACGGGAATGAGTGTCACCGGTATCTGAAAGCGCGTGTCCAACATATGCCACACCTCGCCCGCATCGGTCGCGCTGATGCCATCGCCTACCAACATGGCAATGACGGGTTTCTTGATCGGAAGAAACGAACCGCTACCCAGGCTCACACCACGATAGTCCAACCCGCTGTTGAAAGCATACACATCGATGCCATCTTTCTCTACGATCTCGTTGACGATGTACTCGATCTGGTCAGCGCTCTTCTCCTGGCTGCCCACTTCCAGCAACAGTGCGCCGGCTTCAAACTTCCGTCCGTCGCTATGGTAGAAAGCATTGCTGGCCACCTTCAATCGCAGACCGTGGTTGAGGATGCGATACATCGCGCGGGGCGCGTAATAGCCGTTCGATTCAAACACATAGGCATATTCACTTTTGCCGCCGATGCGTTTTCCGGCAGGGAGCTTGGGCTGCGTAATTTTTTCACCCAACGCCGGCACGGTTTTCAACTCTTCATAATCCAACCCAAAAGCCAGCGGCAACGTCCAGCTGGAGATGTCATAAAATAAACTGTCTTTGAATTGCGTCCGCTTTTCAAACATGCCCTTGATGAGCTTGTATTGCGACTGATTCAAAGGCACCACATAACTGGAGGCCGCTTCATAATTTTTGCCATTGATCGTCTGCGTGCCCGATGCTTTGTAGATGTCGACATTTTGCCGGGCGATGATCTCCGCCAGGTAGAAAGCGCGCACGGGATCTTTGGGAGCGCCAAACAAATAAGCTTTCACCGGGTCCTTGCCTGCGTCGGCGACAGCGTCCTTAAAAAATTGGCGTTGATAGTTGAGCAGGTCTTCGCGCAGGGTGTTCACAGCTTTCAGGGAACTGAGCGCCGTGGTGAATTGATTGCGCACCGTGAAAGGAAAGGTGAGCACGCCGTTGATGCTTTCTTGCGCATGCCCGCGCGAACTGGCTTGTTCAAAAAGAATTCCAATGGCACCCTGCACGTCGGGGAAGGTCGAGCCTTTGCC
>CBIHQM010000690.1:0-2200 GCA_966211885.1 uncultured Chryseolinea sp. | reverse complement strand
TCAATCATCCTTTATTGTGAAAAATCCACTCGTGGCCCTGCTTCTTCTCGTCATAGTTCTGCATACCCCTCCGACAAAAATCTCTTAGAACTTGCATTTTTGACTCGATCTTCCTGGGTGAAGGATTGCGAGGGCGCAATAGTTTCGCCGCTGCACGGAATTAGCAATAATTGTCATCTGTCTTTCGCAAGGGTTGTCGTTGATTAGCGTAAATTGACTTTGCGCTATGAAAACCTCTTATCTTTTTACTCAACTCGGCTTTGCAGCCGTCACGCTCGCCACCTGGTATTTCTTCTTCAAGATCTTTCGCCAAAGCCTCCACGCCGCACCCTTCCCCGAAGCGCGCCGGAAGCGCCTGTTCCGCAACACACTGCTGGCCCTTGTGGGATGGACCGTGGTGGTGAGCGGTCTTTCGTTGAGCGGCGTGCTGAGCGACTTCTCTGCATTGCCGCCCCGATTCACGATCGTGCTGGTCGTGCCCCTGATCACCGTCATCCTCGTGGTGCGGACCGAAACGGTGAAGATCCTTCTTCAGCACACCGATCCGGCCGCGATCATTGTCTTGCAATCTTTTCGCATCGCGGTAGAGGTGCTTCTGTGGCTGTTGTTCGTCCAAAACCTGGCGCCGGTGCAGATGACCTTTGAGGGAAGGAACCTCGATGTGCTTTCGGGGCTCACGGCCTTGCCCGTGGCATGGCTGGTCTCCCGCAAACAACTTTCATCCTTTTGGTTGATCGCTTGGAACCTCGCTTGCCTGGGGTTGCTCATCAACATTGTGGCCACTGCCCTGCTTTCAATGCCCACCCCCCTCCGGGTTTTTATGAATGAGCCGGGCAGTGTCATCGTCACTCGTTTCCCCGTGGTGTGGCTTCCTGCGCTGCTGGTACCGATGGCCTACGGCCTTCAATTCCTTTCGCTGCGGCAGGTGCTGGTGGGCAAGAAACGAGAAGCCACCGTGGGTGTTTAAGGTGTTGGCACACAGGTGAGGTGGGCGCCGGGTTGATTTCTGCTGAACTTCTGCCCTTTATGGATTTATATGGGTGTATATTGATTTTTTGAGTTAATTTTTGGCTCTACTAACTACACCCTATGAAATACCTGATCGCCTCTATGCTTGCCGTTGCCTTGTTTGCCTGCGGCAAGAAGGAAAAACTAACCGGCACGATCGAACGCATCGACCCCGCCTTTGATGCCCTCGTGGACAGCGATGCGAAAGTGGAGGTGATTGCCGAAGGATTCGAGTGGAGCGAAGGCCCGCTGTGGTTGCCATCGGCCAACATGCTCATCTTCTCGGACGTGCCCACCAACACCATCTACAAATGGACACCCGAAAAGGGCAAGGAGATCTACCTCATCCCATCGGGCTACACGGGCAACATCCCCCGCGGCGGCGAGATGGGCTCCAACGGCCTCACGCTGAACAACGAAGGCAAACTGGCCTTGGCCCAGCACGGCGACCGTCGCGTGGCCCTCATGAATGCACCGCTCGATGCGCCCGCACCCAACTTTGTGTCGCTGGGCGATAACTACGAAGGCAAGAAGTTCAACAGTCCCAACGACCTCGTGTTCAACGACAAGGGCGATGTGTTCTTTACCGACCCACCCTATGGTCTGCCGAAGCAAGAGAATGACAGCACGCGCGAAATCCACTTCCAGGGTGTCTACAAAGCCTCACAGGGAAAGGTGACGCTCATCACCGACTCGATCACACGGCCAAACGGCATTGCATTTCTTCCCGGATATAAAACGCTTATTGTGGCCAACTCCGATCAGAACAAGGCCATTTGGTATGCCTACGACATCCTGGAGAATGATTCGGTTGCCAATGCCCGCATCTTCCACGACGCCACGGCGGAAGCAAAAAAAGAAAGAGGCTCGCCCGACGGATTCAAAGTGGATAGCCAGGGAAATGTTTTTGCATCAGGACCCGGAGGGTTATGGATCATGGACAAGGACGGCAAGGTGCTCGGAAAGATAAAACTATCGGAGGCCATATCGAATTGTGCGTTGTCGACGGATGAGAAGACGTTGTATATGACGTGCGATATGTATGTGGCGCTGATCAAGCTGCGGAAATAGGACGTGTGATAGGCGCAAAGGAATTTACAGGATGACATTTTTGATCGATATCTTAGGTTGGGTTGGGTCGGTGCTGGTGGTGGCGGCCTATGGGTTGAATACCTATAAGAAAATCACGGCC
>CBIHQM010000689.1:0-2200 GCA_966211885.1 uncultured Chryseolinea sp. | reverse complement strand
GTGCAAAGCAAGTCCAATACGATTGTCGATCTGGCTTCGGGAGGCGGCGGGGGCCTGGTGCGGCTGAGCAAACACCTGGTGGCCGGCCAACCCAGCCTGAAGATCATCCTCACCGATTTCTATCCCAACCTGGATGCCTTCCGTCACACCGCGCAAAAACTGCCCTGCTTTCGCTATGTCGAACATCCCGTCGATGCACGGGATGTGCCGCGGGATCTCACAGGTTTGCGCACCCAGTTCCTGTCCTTCCATCATTTCGCGCCCAACCAAGCCCGGCAGATCCTTCAAAATGCCGTCGACAACGGCAGCGCTATCGGCATCTTTGAGGCCCAGGAACGAAGCTTACCCAGCCTGCTGGCCATGTTCTTTTCGCCGATCACGGTTTTGATCACCACGCCGTTTATCCGACCGTTTCGCGTGGGCAGGATCATTTTTACCTACGTCGTGCCGCTCGTTCCCCTTTTCATTTGGTGGGATGGTATCGTCTCGGCACTCCGCACCTATTCCGTGGATGAGATGCAGGCCCTGGTTGATGAAGTGCGCGGGAAAGACACGTATGCCTGGGAGATCAAACGGGTAAAATCCGGGCCTGGGGTGGTGTTGTATCTGGTGGGTTGGAAAAAATAGCGGAACCTCTGGAGAATATGTATTTTTGAACCATGACCATACTGACCTACATCGTCTGGGACATGAACCCGGACATCACGACGATTCCCTTTCTCGGCATTCCCCTGCGCTGGTATGGCGTGCTGTTCGCGCTGGGTTTTATGTTAGGTCAACTTATCGTGTCTTTTATCTATCGCAAAGAAGGCAAGCCCTCCGGCGACGTGGATTCGCTGACGATCTACGTCATCGTAGCCACGCTGCTAGGCGCCCGGTTGGGGCATGTGTTGTTTTATGATCCGGTTTTCTATTTTGAAAACCCATCGAAGATCTTCGCTACCTGGGAAGGTGGGCTGGCCAGTCACGGCGGGGGTATCGGCGTGCTCATCGGGCTTTACCTGTTTGCCCGCAAAACAAAGGTGCCCTATTTATGGATCCTGGATCGCGTCGCCATCGCAACGTGTCTCCTGGGGTGTCTCATCCGCCTGGGCAACCTGACCAACTCCGAAATGGTAGGCATTCCATCAACATTACCCTGGGCCTTTATCTTCACCGCGGTAGACAACGTGCCACGCCACCCCGCCCAGCTCTATGAAGCCATTTATTGCTTCCTGCTTTTTGTATTTCTATTCTGGACCTGGTATAAACGCCGTGAGCAATTAAAGAACGGCTTTCTTTTTGGCTGGTTCCTCGTCATTCTTTTCAGTCTTCGCTTTGTGGACGAGTTCTTCAAGATCAACCAGGTGGAATTTGAAGATGGAATGATCCTCAACATGGGCCAGTGGTTAAGCGTCCCCTTCGTGCTGGCCGGCATCGCCATCCTGATCGCCATCCGCACAAAAAAGGAAAAGGCACCCACGTTACACCGCGATGCCGCATGACCCACAGATCGACAAAAAATTATGTCTGCTGAACACCCCTTTGCCCATCCCCTCACGGTCACACCCGCCGACATCGACGAGATGGGCCACGTGAACAACGTAGTATATGTACGTTGGGTCCAGGAAGTGGCCGCCGCACACTGGCATGCACTCGCCTCCACGGAATTGAAAGCGAAATACGCATGGGTGGTGTTGCGCCACGAAATCGACTACAAAAATCCCGCCTTCCTCAATGACGAAGTTACCGGCTACACCTGGGTCGGCGAATATCACGGTGCCCGCTTCGACCGCTTCGTCACCATCAAAGCCCGCGGCAAAACCCTGGCCGAAGCCAAAACCACCTGGTGCCTACTGGACGCCAAAGCCATGCGGCCTACACGGGTATCCGATGAGATCACGGGATTACTCTAACCCGTCGACCCGCCTTTGTTGGTGTTCTTCACCAACAAATTTCCTTCCCCACATAAAATGTGTGCATCATTAATATCCCTCATCAACAAAATTTTTCCCCACATTAAAATCATCCCCACACCCTCCACGCCTTTGTTGGTGTTCTTCACCAACAAATTTCCTTACCCCACATAAATTGCGGGCGTCATTAATATCCCTCATCAACAAAATTTCTCCCCACATTAAAATCATCCCCACACCCTTTTGTTGGTGTCCCCCCAACACCACTCTTTGCCCCACCCCACTAATAAAAAGTCACCAACACT
>CBIHQM010000688.1:0-2201 GCA_966211885.1 uncultured Chryseolinea sp. | reverse complement strand
CTCCTTCGATGGCTACAGCGCCACCGGCCAAAAACAAAAATGGAAAGTGGTCAAGTTGGAGAACGACTATATTGAGGTGTACATCCTCCCGCAAGTGGGTGGCAAAGTGTGGGGCGCCATCGAAAAATCGACGGGCAAGGAATTCATTTATCGCAATGAAGTGATGAAGTTCCGCAACATCTCCATGCGTGGCCCGTGGACCAGCGGCGGCATCGAATTCAACTTTGGCTACATCGGCCACACACCCGCTACCACGAATCCCGTAGATTACAAGACACAAGAAAATGCCGACGGCAGCGTGAGCTGTTTTGTCGGCACCATGGATCTTCCCTCGCGCACGCAATGGCGCGTAGAGATCAGGCTCCCCAAAGACAAGGCCTATTTTGAAACGCATGCGCTCTGGAGCAACCCCACTCCGATCACCCAGTCGTATTACAACTGGATGACCGGGGCAGCGGTGGTCTCCGATGACCTCGAATTCTTTTACCCCGGTGATGAAGAACTGGGTCACGACGGCGCGAACGGCCCCTGGCCCGTGGATGCCGCCGGCCGCGATATTTCGAAATACGCCAACAGCAAATTCGGCTCCCACCGCTCCTCGCACATCGTGGGTGAATACACCGACTTCATGGGCGGCTACTACCACAAATCGAATTTCGGTTTTGGCCATTGGGCCCTTTACAACGATATGCCTGGACACAAACTGTGGCTCTGGGCGCTATCGCGCAACGGCGGCATTTGGGAAGACTTGCTCACCGATACGGATGGTCAATATATGGAGTTCCAGGCCGGACGCATGTTCAACCAATTCCAGGCCTCATCCCTGCGCACACCGATCACCCAAGTTCCATTTTCTCCTGGCATGACCGACCGCTGGCAAGAGCTGTGGTTCCCCGTGAAAGACATCGGCGGCCTCAGCGATGTTTCGCCTCAGGGTGTGTTGCATGTGACGCGCGACCAGGGAAAGCTTTCCATCGGCGTGAATGCCTTGGCGGCTTCGCAGGCAAAGATCATCGTGACCTCGAACGGAAAGGTTATCCATACGGAAAGCAAATCGCTCAAGCCCATGGAAGTAGTCCAAACCTCTGTGTCGCTGGACAACAACGCTCCTTTTGAAGTGGTGGTAGAAGGCATGGACCTGCGGTATAGTTCCGAAAATAAAAATCTCATCAAACGACCTTTTGCTTCATCCTTCAAAGCCGATCCTGGCAGCGCGTCCTATTTGTATTATGCCGGCATGGAACAAAAGGAATCCAGAAATTATAAAGGCGCCAAAACATTTTTGTTGAATTGCCTGGCCAAAGACGCCCAACACATCGGTGCCGTGACGGCGCTCTCGGAATTGTATTATCGCAGTCACCAATTCGACTCCGCGCTGTACTACAGCAACCTGGGCTTGCAATTGGACGCCTATGATCCGGGGGTGAATTACTATGCCGGCGTCAACTATCGGGCGCAGGGTGATTTGCTGAATGCATTGGAGACCTTCGGATGGGCCGCACGTTCTGCCGAATACCGTTCGCCAGCCTATGCGCAAATGGCGGCTATCGAAATCCAACGCGGAGATCTTGCACTCGGTGAACAATACGCAGAACAAGCGCTTGACTTTAACCGGTATAATTTCAACGCCCTGCACACGCTCGCGATCATCTATCGAAAAACAAACCGCGCCGCCGAAGCCGACAAAGCCCTGGAGACCTTGCTTGCCACAGATGCACTCGATCATTTTGCCGACTTTGAAAAATACCTGCTGCACAACACGCCCGACAACCTCGCCCGGTTCAAGGCCACCATTCAAAATGAATTCCCTTATCAAACGTACCTGGAAGTCGCGCTGCAATACCAGTCCCTGGGACTTGCCGATGATGCCATACAAGTTCTTGACAAGGCACCGGCCCAACCGTTGGTACGCTTGTGGAAGGCCTACCTGAAGCAAGATGCCTCCGCCCTGCCTGCCATCGCCGCCGAATCGCCCGCGTTTGTTTTTCCGTTCCGTCTCGAGACGGTGGAGGTGCTGCAATGGGCCACACAAAAAAGCGACCACTGGAAATTCAAATACTATCTCGCCCTAAACGATTGGGGCATTCAACGCGAGAAAGATGCGCTAAGCCTGTTCCAAGCCTGCGGCACCGTGCCCGATTATGCGCCCTTATACACCTCGCGCGCCTTCCTGCAGAAAGTAAAAGACGCCCGGCAGGAAC
>CBIHQM010000687.1:0-2227 GCA_966211885.1 uncultured Chryseolinea sp. | reverse complement strand
TGGAGGGATTGACCCTGTATATATTAGCCGCCATCAACATTGTTATTTCTTTGGGATTCATCACGCTGATCTTTGGGATGATGTTCAAGGTGCTGCCCGATGCCAAAATAAAATGGCGCGACGTCTGGGTGGGCTCTTTTGTGACGACGATCCTGTTTACCATTGGCAAATTCCTTATCGGATTTTACTTGGGGAACAGCTCCTTTAATTCGGCCTATGGTGCCGCGGGTTCCCTCGTGGTCATCCTGGTGTGGGTGTATTACTCTACGGTCATTTTCCTGCTGGGAGCCGAACTCACGTCCGTGTATGCAGAGGAGACGGGTAGCGAGATCACCCCCTACGACAACGCGGTGAAAGTTCAATTGGTGGAATTGGAAAAGGATGAAAAAAACGGCGAAACTGTAGTGGCCAACACACAGGCTCGCCATTCCGAAGAGCCCACCCATCTTGCGGCAGACGGTCACGAAATTCCACACGCCGAAAATGCAAACTAGCGCGTATCTTTGTTGACCAGGTATTCTTGCAAGTGGCACAATTCTTTCTGTCCGAATTTAGAAACGAAAAGACACAGGTTATGGAAAAGAAGACCCAAACGCTCAAGCCCGGCAAAAAGCAAACTGCTGTCCGAGCCCCACGCAAGCGCGAACCCAAGGCGCCGTCGAAAGAACCGGTAACGGAAATAGAAATAGATCAAGACGAGCCCCACCTGAACCAGGACGAGCAACACAAGGTGGTCAATCACCTTGAAGAAAATGCGCAAGGTTCGGCCAAAGATCGCGACGAGGCCAACTGACGGATACTAAAAACACGTCAGGTTTCGTTAAACAACACATAAGGCTTCGTAGGGGACCTTCTGGCGATGCATGAATGAAGTGGTTTGTTTGTCAATCATGTGCGCGGGGAGGCTCCCTACGAGGCCATTTTTTTTAAAAAATATACGGGAGTTAAATTTTATCAACGACAAGCGTCATGAGGATCATGCTGTGTTTTGCCGTAGTTGGGGTTATAAATAATGGCGTGGCTTTTCCAAGCGATGTTCCTGAAGGTGCGCTACTTTAGGAGGGTCTCTTAACCTTTATCTTTTCCGGTCCGTTTTTTTTCTTTCTTCGCGGACCCATCCAGCACGCTGGACTTTAATCCCGAGAGAAGCGATTTCCACCACAAGTTGAAGATGGCTTTGTGTCTGTCGCGATCAAACTCGATGATACCGGATCGCTTTGCTTTACTCATGGTTTTATCCTTATCGTTTTTGATAAACAGATTGATGAGCCACGTTTTGAATTCACTGGCGTGTGAGTGTTTTTCTTTTGTGAAACCGTTGATCTTCAGGTTCTCGTAGTCCACCAGGATGGAGCCGCGCGACTGAACATCGTCATAATGGAAATTGAAAGACAAGTCGTTAAGCTTTCCTGACTCGATGTTCACAAAGGCCATATTTTCCACGGCGCGGTTCAACGCTGGTAGGGGTAGATTCCGGATATGACCTTCGGCGCGATAGGATTGTTGTTTCCCATAAGGCAACGTGAAAGTAGACGTAATTAGCCCTTTCCCCATCAGTTTGGCGGAGGCGATCAGCGTTGCCTGTCCTTTTGCGGAGGAGTCGCGATTATTGAGATGCGTAAGCGTTGCATTGAGATTGTCGAACTCGACCTGGCCGGTGTGAAAACCCTTTTCCGGAAATTCTTCATACACAATTTTGGCATCCGTGATCTTCACGCTATCCACCTGCAAGGCAAAGGGGAAGTTGCGGATCATGGCCACGGGCAAAGGCACGTGTTGGTTTTGGACAAACGGAAAACGTTTGTCGCGAAAAACATGAAGACGGGCCGAAGCGATGTGTATGGAGGAGATCACGGTACTGTCGTTGAGCGGATTGAATGTCAATCCCTCCAGGGCGATTTTCGGGATGCGCAGCGTAAACCGGTCGGTTTGCTTGCCCACCTTCCGGGCAAAAGCGTAGCGGCCATAATTTGGCGTAAGCGAAATGGAATCGAGCAGCAGCTTGCCCGCTGCGCTGTTGAGGTGCACCGACGAAATTTTGGTCGTATACAATTTTGAAGAAAGTTGAACCGACGTAAATTCTGCCTGAAACGATTTGAATTTTAAAGCGGATAGAATTTTTTGCGCCAGCGTCGAATCGAGTTGGACTTCCTTTATGGAGAAATTGACCACGCCGGATAATGTCTGGATGGAATCGATATGAATATTGGCTTTGATATTTTTTAAG
>CBIHQM010000686.1:0-2236 GCA_966211885.1 uncultured Chryseolinea sp. | reverse complement strand
ACCATGTTCCACCTGGGCCAATCCCTATTTTTGGCCGGTCATGGCAATGTGCTTATTGGTTTAAGCCATTATGTAACATGCGGGGCCCCCGCGGCCCTGGAGCGGAGCTATGAAATGCGCCAAAGAAGAACGGCCCAAAAGAAACTATCCCACCCAACGCTCAGCCCAATAGAAGAAACCTCCCCTCAAAAATAAAAGACATAACTAAAAACCGACCAAAAGAAGCTCGCATGCAAGTCTGCAAGACTTGCACATCACCCCACCCGTTATTTAGACTCTCTCCATCTTTCCAAAAAAACTCATCCTCTCAACAAAAAATCAAACCACATCCTTAACTTTGTTAAAGCATTTCACTCTACTGTATAACCCAAAAGAGTAAAATATGTTAGTCCTAAGTTTACATATCCCCAAATAGCAGCCGCGGCAAGCACACTTGCCGCTTCAAGATCGCTGTAGCTAATCACTAGTTAGATCTCAGAACATCAAGCGCCAGCAAACGGCTTTGAGAAGATTGCTTTGTGCCATTCGCAGGAATGCCACAAAAAGCATTTCTCCTCTAATCCGCGGGCACATGATGCATGCTAACATAAATCATAGGACCTATCCTTGCCTCCGGCAGGGATAAAGCAATTCATTATACCCAAATGGAAACAACTGTTTTACATAAAGACCTGATCGACAAACGGCAAAAACTCCAAACGATCGCCACCACGCTGAAGGAACGTTTCATCGGCCTGGACAACGTCATTGACGAAATGATCGCCACGATGATGCCCTGGTATCTTTTCCCCGAGGCGCAGCTGCGTCCCACCGTGATCAACCTGTGGGGGCTTACCGGCTCCGGGAAAACCGCTTTGGTGCAAGCGCTTGTCGAACTACTGAATTATCAGAAATTATACAGCCACATCGACATGGGCGAGTTCGAGTCGGACAGTGCCAAGTGGATGAAAAAGATCCTCACCGACGACCTGGCTTTTTTCCATGACAAACCCGCGATCATCTGCCTCGACGAATTTCAATTTGCCAGAACCCTCGACGCCGACGACAAGGAATTGGGCAAAGACAAACTGCGCGTGGTCTGGGACTTGCTGGACACAGGCAAAATCGAATACACTCCAAACTACGGCTCGTTCTATCTTTTCCGCGCCGAAAGCGGACTGCGACGCCTGGAGCGCGCGTTAAAAAACGATGTGCAATTGGAGCAAGGCAAGGTGGTCTCCGGAAAAGATACCTTCCTGAAAATCTTCGAAGGATTTTACTTCGACGACGGCGACGCGCCCATGACGGCCGACTATTTTACGTCCGAAGACTTCATCGACGGCATGTACTACCTGTTCGACAACGACGAATATTCCAAGGAGTACATCCGCCAACGCATCAAGGCCGGCTCGCTCGCCGAGCTCTTGGCGTTTGTGTTTGAAGGCATGGAGTCGCGATCCGCCACAAAAACACTGGACCTTTCGCGGGCCTTCATCTTTGTGCTGGGCAACCTCGACGAGGCCTACACCATGAGCCGCAACATGAACCCCGACATCAACGCCGACGAGTTTCATGAGCAAACCGGCAAGATCACGATCGCGCACATCAAACGTGCGCTGCGCAAGCGATTCAGGGCCGAACAGATTGCGCGGCTGGGCAACAACCACGTCATCTACAAATCGTTCAACAGTGCCCAGTTCCGCCAGCTCATCCAGCAGGAGCTGAGCCGCGTAGGCGACTTCATCCAACAAAAATTCGGATGGAAGATCACCTTCGACGACACGGTCGTGAACGTGGTCTATGCCGAAGGTGTTTTTCCCGCCCAGGGCACACGCCCCGTGCTGACCACGGTGAAAAACCTGATCGAATCCCGCATCAGCAACCTCGCCGTTTCCATTCTCGAATACCAATGGACCGTCCATGAAATTGTATGGTCTTTCCACGACACACACTTTGTGTACACGCTGAAAGACCACCAAGGCGAAACGGTATCCACCCTTTCGGACAAAGCTCGCCTGAAACTGGAGAACCTCCGCAAGAGTGTCGACCCCGAATTGCAAGCCCACACCGCTGTGCACGAAGCGGGCCACGCGGTGCTGGCCGCTCTCACGTTGCGCATCGTTCCATCTGTTGTCGTGTCGCGAACAGCTTCTGAGGCGGAGGGATTTTGTTTGGTCACTTTCCCCAAAGGTCCTGTGACAAGGGAGACGTTGAAGAAAGACATTGTCATCACATTGGGAGGGTATGTGGCGGAGCG
>CBIHQM010000685.1:0-2243 GCA_966211885.1 uncultured Chryseolinea sp. | reverse complement strand
GTAGAAGGATTCGGAGGATAGGATACGATACCGAAGTCTGCCCTTTGAATGGCGTCCAGGATGGCCGTGTGGGGCACCAGCCGGTCGCCGCCTTGCAACGTCACGAAGGGCTTGTCCTTCAGCAAGCCCTGTAATTTTTGGAATGTGCCGGCGTGCGAGCAATACCCCATAATGAGCAGCCTGATCCGGTTGTCCACGGCGTGAAGCCTGGACGCTACATCCAACGCAACGAAAACGCCGGTGGTCGCTGCCAGGGTACCGCTGAATAACAGTTGGATCGTATCGTGTTCGCTTTTCGGTGCCGGGCGCCGGGCGTTGGTTTTGGGTGAGCGTACTTTGTTCTCCAACACCACTTTGCGTTTCCCCGGGAAATGAAGCTCTTTTTCATATCCTGCTTCAGCCAGAAAGTAAAGCGAGACCCACAAGGTCGACAATCGTTCTTTTGCACGGACAAGACCGCCGGCAAGAGGACGCAACCAGGAGGGAAACGTTGGGCTATGCAAAATATTCAACGCGTAATTCTCCTGCACATCATAGATCACCCGGCAGCCCGTGAGCCCTTTCGCCACGAGCGAGATCCACAACAGTTCATGCGTACAAACGATCAATACGTGCGGCCGCAAACGCAACACCATGCCCAACACGGTGAAGACGCGAAGCACGCGGGCGATCCCGATCCTTCGGAATGGTTTCAGGGGATGCAGGGAGATCGAACTCACCCCGCCAGGCACCTGCTCTGGGTACCCGATAACATGCACGTCATATTCCCGGGCGAGGCTTACCCCCAACTTCTCAAACATGCGCGTGTCGTTCACGGGTTTCAACAGGGAGGCGAGGACTATTCTCCTTTTTTTTATTTCTTGCATGTCGATTTAAAGCATTTAAAGCTAACACAATGGAATTGAAAGAACGCATTGAAAAGATCTGGGACGACCGCACATTGCTTCAACAGGCTGAAAGCCAGGAGCTCATTCGCTCCGTAGTAGAGAAACTGGACAATGGCGAGCTGCGTGTGGCCGAACCCGTGGCCACCGGCTGGCAGGTGAACGAATGGGTGAAAAAAGCGGTGATCCTCTATTTCCCCATCCAACAAATGGAGACGATCGAGGTCGGTCCTTTTGAATTTCATGATAAGATAAAACTGAAACGCAACTACAAAGAACTCGGTGTCCGCGTGGTGCCACACGCCGTGGCCCGACACGGATCCTATATCAGCAAGGGGGTGATCCTCATGCCCTCCTATGTCAACATCGGCGCCTACGTCGACGAGGGCACCATGGTCGACACCTGGGCCACCGTGGGGAGCTGCGCACAGATTGGGAAAAATGTTCACCTCAGCGGAGGTGTCGGCATTGGCGGCGTGTTGGAACCCGTGCAAGCTGCGCCCGTGATCATCGAAGACGGCGCATTCCTGGGTTCGCGGTGCATCGTCGTAGAGGGCGTAAGGGTAGGCAAGGAGGCCGTGCTGGGCGCCAACGTGGTGTTGACGGCAAGCTCGAAAGTGATTGATGTAACTGGCTCAAAACCAATTGAATACAAGGGATTTGTCCCGGACCGTTCCGTAGTCATTCCCGGCACCTATGCCAAGACCTTTCCGGCAGGCGAGTTCCACGTGCCCTGCGCGCTCATCATCGGCAAGCGCAAAGAAAGCACCGACAAAAAAACGTCCCTGAACGATGCGCTCCGCGAAAATAATGTGTCGGTCTAGCCGTCTCTGAAGAGGAGTTGGCACACGCTTTGGATTTCATAAATCGTTTACATCACCGTACGATGTAATTGTGTAAATTTGGTTTGATAAACGATGAAGAGAGGAGCATTTAGTTTTTTTATTGTCGCCCTTCTGTCCGGCTTTGTCGCGGAGCAGAACGATACCTACCCCCCAATAAAAAACCAGAGCTTTAAGCGTGGCGAGGTCATCGAATTCAAGATGACCTATGGCATCTTCACCGTCGGCAAAGGCAGCGTCAACATCCATCCCAAATACTTCCGGATCAACAACCGCGATTGCTTCAAGATCGACGTCTACGGCAAAACCGTGGGCATGGTCGACTGGGTCGCGGATGTTGACGACCGGTGGGGCGCCTACATCGACACGGTGGCCCTCATACCGCACCAATTCTACCGGCGCATTCGCGAAGGACGCTACAAAAAAGACGAATGGACCAACTTCGACCAGGTCAACAAAAAGATCGAAGTGAAAACGCTCGACAACGAGACCGGAAAATTCAAAGAACCTAAATACT
>CBIHQM010000684.1:0-2245 GCA_966211885.1 uncultured Chryseolinea sp. | reverse complement strand
GAAAAAACCGGCACCTATATGCTACGCGCCATCGCGCTCTACCTGGAGTTGCCCGAGCACTATTTCGACGACAAGATCAAACACGGCAACAGCATCCTTCGCCCCATCCACTACTTCCCCATCGAAAATCCCGATGCCGTTCCCGCCGACGCTGTGCGCGCCGCCGAACACGGCGACATCAACCTCATCACCTTGCTCATGGGCGCCAGCGCCGATGGCCTCCAGGTGCTGCGTCGCGATGGCAAGTGGATTCCCATCACGGCCCTGCCCGACCAATTGGTAGTGAACGTAGGCGACATGCTGGAGCGCCTTACCAACAAGACGTTGAAGTCCACCATCCACCGCGTGGTGAACCCACCCCGGCAATTAATGAATACCCCACGTTACTCCATCCCGTTCTTCATGCACCCCCGGTCGGAGATGAGCCTGGCGGCATTACCGCACTGCGTCAGCGCAGCACAACCGAAAGCCTGGCCCGACATCACGGCCGGCGAATTTTTGAACCAACGCCTTCGTGAAATCGGCTTGAAGAAATGATGACCACCACAAAGCCCTAACCTGGTGGTCCAGCGCGTCCGATATTACATTTTTCTGCGCGATGTGCTCAGCTTGGCCCTCACCACGTTTGGAGGGCCCCAGGCACACCTTGCCCATTTTCACAAAGTGCTCATCGACAAACGCCACTATCTCACGGAAGAGGAGTTGATGGAGATCAACTCGCTCTGCCAGATCCTGCCCGGCCCAACGTCCACCCAAACCCTGACGGCCATCGGGTTCAAGATCGGTGGTCCCAACCTGGCGTATCTCACGTTGCTGGTATGGGTCTTGCCCGCCGTCTCGCTAATGACGGCCGCGGCCATGATCATGTCGAGCATCGAGGCCAAGAACTGGTCGCTGGAGTTCACGCGGTTCATTCAGCCCATAGCCGTAGGGTTTGTGAGCTATGGTGCCTACATGATCAGTCAAAAGACGGTTACGACCAAAACGGGCATCGCCCTGATGATCATGGCCGCGGTGGCTTCGTATTTTTTACAAACGCCCTATGTATTCCCCATCATCCTCGTGGTCTCCGGGTTGATCACGGCCTTAAAATATAAAGCACAACCCAAGGAATTGGATCGAAAAAAAATCATCGTGCCCTGGAATAACTTTCTGCTCTGGGCAGGCGTGCTCATTTTTGCCGCCGTGCTGGGAGCGATCACGAAAGCATTGCCCGTGCGATTGTTTGAAAATTTTTATCGCAACGGAAGTCTGGTGTTTGGGGGAGGCCAGGTGTTGGCGCCTTTGCTGTACACCGAGTTCGTGCAGTATGCGCCAAAACCCTACCATCCCACTTCACACGAAGAATTTCTTTCGGGATATGCCATCGCACAATCTTTGCCGGGACCGGTGTTCTCTTTCAGCGCTTATATCGGCACACTTTCCATGCGCGATCATGGCACGCTGGGGAAATTATTGGGGGCGTTGGCTTCTGCGGGTGGTATTTTTTTACCGGGCACGTTCCTGATCTTCTTTACCATCCGGTTTTGGGAGAGCCTGAAAAAATACCGCGCCGTGCGGGCATCGTTGGAAGGCATCACCGCGGCCAGTGCAGGGTTAGTGGCCACGTCGGCGATCATCATGTTTCAACCTTTGGAGAATACGGTATTGAATTTCTCTACAACCATTATAACGTTCCTGCTACTGGCTTTTACGCGCATTCCGTCTCCCCTGATCATTCTGGGCGGATTGATCTTAGGCTTTCTGCTGAGAGGCTTCTAAAGTCCAAAGCCGTTTGCTGAATGGCTCAACGACCATCCCAATCCAATTCATCAAAAAAATAAAAGCTTATTTTCTACTGCCGTAGAAGAGGGTGAGGAACAGCGTGGGATACACGGCATAGTTCTTCGTGGAGGGCATCATCTCGATGGTGCTGGAATACGCATCGATCAAAAATCCGGCTTCAAAACCTGTCACCTGGCTTTTGATCGTTCCCAATTCAAAGTTCATGGCTGCCTTGAAATTTAATCCAGGCTTGATCTTGGATTCCGACAAGCCCTCGAAAAGTCTTCCGGTGCCGGCAATGTAGTCGATGTTGATGTTCGGGTTATAGGGTGCGCGCACCGTGTAGCTGCCTCCTCCTTCCGGAAAATATTCAACGTAATAAGGGGCTACCACACCAATGGTGGGACCGATGGCAAACACGCCTTTTATTTCCACGCCCTGGTGAGGTGCTTTTTTAAACAGGATGATGTCGCGGCCGTAT
>CBIHQM010000683.1:0-2251 GCA_966211885.1 uncultured Chryseolinea sp. | reverse complement strand
AACCTAAGAACTTAATAACAAATAACCAATACCTTTACACGGCATGAATTTTTTGGCGCACATTTATTTATCGGGGAACAATCCATCCGTGATGGTGGGCAACTTCATCGGCGATTTTGTGAAAGGCCGGAACCTGCTCGAACAATTTGGCGACGGCATTGCCAAAGGGATCGAATTGCACCGCGAGATCGATGCCTTCACCGATCGCCACCCCGTGGTATTGCAAAGCAAGACCCGGTTGCGGCCCAAGTACAGGCACTACGCACCCGTGATCGTCGATGTTTTCTATGACCATTTTCTTTCCCGGTATTGGGACCAGTATCACGCCCAACCGCTCCCCGACTTCGCCCGCGAGGCCTACCGCTTTTTAGAGAGTCAAAGCCCGGTGTTGCCGGAAGGCGTGCGCCATCTGCTGCCACACATGAAGCGTGGCAACTGGCTGCTGAACTATGGCAACCTCCAAGGACTGCAACAGGCCCTGAGCGGATTGGCCAGCCGAACCCGGCACGACTCGCACATGGAACAGTCCGTTCAGGATTTGGAACAATCTTATGATGCCTTCAAAACCGAATTCGAAATTTTCTTCCCGGACCTCATCGCCATGTCGCGCGCGTTCCTGCACCCGTTGCCCGGACCGGTGTTTCCACTCGCGATGTCCAACGGTCAGCATTAATCGTTTACCTTTACGTCACAACTTTTTATATGCATAACGACCCCGAACTCAGTGGTAAATACCTCGGCACCATCTCACAAGACTTTGTGCGGGTATCCGACACCTTGAAAGAAGCCTCCTACCAGATCAGGACGGCGGGCTTCGAATATCCCATTTTCCCCCTTTGCAAAGAAGAACAACCCATCGGTCAAATGCTGATGGCCCCTGCCGTGAACGGCACCGCCTGGTATTATTATGCTTCTTTTTTTGACGAGTTCCTGCAGCGCGGCCTGGTCACCCCCGACAAGGTGGACGACTTCAAGGCAGCCTATAAGGATCCAGATGAATTTTGCTGTCTTTTCGTGGTCGATCAGCAGTTTACCAACTTCGTCTTCATCCCCTTCCCGGAAGATTGATCACGACCGGAAATGGTCCCATCCCTGGGCCCGCAACGGTACCACTGTACCTCCCTTGGTGATGAGCACGTTCTGATCCTTGCGGTCGTGCACATAGCCGATGAAATGGATGTCGGGGTGATTCTTGATCTTCTCCTGGTCGGCTTTCGAGATCGTGAACAACAGCTCATAGTCCTCGCCACCATTCAGCGCACAGGTTACAGGGTCGAGGTTGAATTCGACCGCCGTCTCGTAAGCCGTATGATCGATGGGAATTTTGTCTTCATAGATCCGGACGCCCACACCCGAGTTTCTCGCAAGGTGCAAAAGTTCCGATGCCAACCCGTCGGAAACATCGATCATCGAGGTGGGTTTCACGCCAGCTTCCTCGAGGTCGAAAACAATGTCGGTGCGCGCTTCCGGTTTTAACTGCCGGCCAACGAGGTATTCGTATTTTTCAATGTTGGGTTCCATGTTAGGATCGGAAAGGAACACTTGCTTTTCACGCTCCAGCACCTGGAGTCCCATGAAGGCGGCGCCCAGGTCGCCCGTTGCGCAAAGGATATCATTCACTTGCGCGCCACTGCGGTAGGCGATCTTCTCCCGCCGGGCGCGGCCGATCACCGAGATGGAGATGACCAACCCGGACGTGGATGACGTGGTGTCGCCACCGACCAGATCGACGCCATAGTTTTGACAGGCAGCGCGGATGCCGGCATACAGCGCGTCGATCGCCTCCACCGAAAAGCGGTTGCTCAATGCCAGGCTCACGGTGATCTGTTCCGCCTTTCCATTCATGGCGGCAATGTCTGACACGTTCACCGCCACGGCCTTGTAGCCCAAATGATGGATGGGCACATACGACAGATCAAAGTGAATGCCTTCCACCAGCATGTCGGTAGAGACCAGGATACAGTCCTGGTCGTGGCCTTGAATAACGGCCGCATCGTCGCCAATGCCGGTGAGTGATGAGGGGTTGGTGAGGGTGACGTTTTTGTGGATGCGGTCGATCAATCCAAATTCGCCCAGGTTGCTTATCTCCGATCTGTTCTCGCTCATACGTTTTTGTGACAGGTTAAAAAATGATCGTCTCCGGCGTCCGAAGAAACCATTCATCCTGCAAAAGTAAGATTATCGATGAATATGACAGATTTGAGTCTTATATTCGGTGTACCTATGCACTGGTAAAAACCACGACCCCCAT
>CBIHQM010000682.1:0-2256 GCA_966211885.1 uncultured Chryseolinea sp. | reverse complement strand
AAAAATCGGACCTCACGCGCGAGGAGTTCCTGAAGTATGCCTGGGAATGGAAAGAAAAATATGGCGGCATCATCCTGGAACAGCTCAAAAAGCTGGGCGCCTCCTGCGACTGGGAGCGCACCAAGTTCACGATGGACCCCGACTATTACGAGGCGGTGATCGATGTCTTTATCGATCTCTACAACAAGGGCAACATCTACCGCGGACTGCGCATGGTGAACTGGGACCCCGCCGGAAAGACCGCTTTGTCGGACGACGAAGTGATCCATCGCGACGTGCCTTCCAAACTGTATTACATCAACTATCCCATCGAAGGCAGTCCCAACGAATTTGTTACCATCGCCACGGTTCGTCCCGAAACGATCATGGCCGACGCGGCCATCTGTGTGAACCCCAACGATGAACGCTATAAAAATCTCAAAGGAAAAAAAGCCCTGATCCCGCTCATCAACCGGGCCATCCCCATCATCGAAGACGACTATGTGGCCATGGACTTTGGTACGGGCTGTCTGAAGGTGACGCCGGCGCATGACATGAACGACAACATGCTCGGGTTGAAACATAACCTGGAAGTGATCGACATCCTCAACGAAGACGGCACCTTGAACGACAAGGCACAGATCTTTGTAGGGGAGGACCGTTTCGTTGCCCGCAAAAAGATCGCCAAGGCCCTGGAAGAGAAAAGCTACCTGCAAAAGACGGAAGACTATACCAGCCACGTGGGCTTCTCCGAGCGCACCGACGCTGTGATCGAGCCGCGTTTGTCGCTGCAATGGTTCCTGAAAATGCAGGAGATCACCAAGCCCGCCTTGGAGCACGTGATGAACGATGATATTCAGCTCATTCCTTCCAAGTTCAAGAACACCTATCACCATTGGATGGCCAACGTTCGCGATTGGTGTATCTCGCGCCAGCTTTGGTGGGGCCATCGCATACCGGCGTGGTATGACGAAGAGGGCTTCTACGTGGTTGCAAAAACAGAAGAAGAAGCTCACAAAGTATATCAAACAAAGAAACCCGGCGCCCCCAAACCCAAACTGACCCAGGAAAGCGATGTGCTCGACACCTGGTTCTCCAGCTGGCTGTGGCCGATTGCCGTGTTTGATACTTCCGTATTCAAAGGCGACGGCAACAAGGGCAACAAAGATTTAAACTATTACTATCCCACAAATGACCTGGTAACGGCCCCTGAAATTCTTTTCTTCTGGGTGGCACGTATGATCATTGCCGGTTATGAATACCGCGACAACCTACCCTTCCGCAATGTTTATCTCACCGGGATCGTGCGCGATAAGCAAGGCAGAAAAATGTCGAAGCAATTGGGAAATTCGCCGGATCCGCTAGACCTGATCAAGAACTTTGGTGCTGATGCTGTTCGTACAGGCATGTTGTTCAGCTCACCAGCTGGTAATGACCTGTTGTATGACGAGAAACTGATCGAGCAAGGCCGCAATTTTGCCAACAAGATCTGGAACGCCTTCCGCCTGGTGAAAGGTTGGACGACCGACAGCCTTCCCCAACCGGAAGAAAACAAAGTAGCCATCGCCTGGTTCGAATCGAAATTCAATGCTTCGCTGACGGAGTTGAATGACCACTTCAGCAAGTTCCGCATGTCGGATGCATTGATGACGGTATATAAGTTGATTTGGGATGACTTCTGTGCCTGGTACCTGGAGATGATCAAACCGGAGTTTGGCAAGCCCATCGACGAAGCCACGTACCTGACGACGGTCGATTTCTTCGAGCGTCTCATGAAAGTGCTTCACCCGTTCATGCCTTTCATCACTGAAGAGTTGTGGCATGAACTAAAAGAACGTGTTCAAAATGATTGTATCATTTCTGCGCCTTGGCCCACGCCAAACGACCAGAACGATAACTTATTGGCGGATGGCGTCTTCGCCTTCGAGATCATCACGGAGATCCGGAATTTCAGGAATGGCAAAGGTCTTTCCCCAAAGGAAGCCTTAAAGTTGATTGTGAAAGCCCCCGAAGGATCGCTGGTAAAATCTTTCTGGCCTGTCATCAAAAAACTCTCTAACCTCAGTGAAGTATCCTTCACGGCTGATAAGATCAATGCATCGGGCTTCGTGATCAAATCGACGGAGTTCTTCATTCCGGTGGAAGGTAAGATCGACGTCGCCAAAGAACGGGAGGCACTTTTGAAAGATCTGGAGTATCAACGTGGATTTATGATATCGGTAGACAAAAAGCTGTCTAACGAAAAATTCGTAAACAGTGCGAAACCGGAAGTCGTAG
>CBIHQM010000681.1:0-2274 GCA_966211885.1 uncultured Chryseolinea sp. | reverse complement strand
GAGATTGCCCTTCGGGTCGAAAGGGATCACCGTAAACGCTAATTTTTGCTTTTTGTCGTCGACGGTTTTGGACGCCAACCATTTCTCCTCTCCTTTTTGGCCAATCAACGACCAGAAGAAATTGGCGTCATCCCTTCCAATGGCTGGCAAATCGAGCATGATTCGTTTGTAAGAGAGATCAGCATGACTGAACCGGTTCAGAATCATTTTCTCCTGGCTCATTTTTCTGTTCGACTCGTCGCCATTTTCCGTGGCCAAATAGTAGAGATAGCTATCGTCACAGAAAATTGTTTGAAGGTGCTTCCCAAACTCCTCACGTCCTTCCAATTCAAATTTCTTTTCCTTCCCATCGATCGTAAACTGACTGATGTAATGTTTCTTTTGATTATAGCCCTTATTGTCACCATAGAACTTATCGTCCATGAGGATAAAATAGATGGTTTTTCCATTGGGTGTCACAACAACATAAGTTTTGTTGTTCTGCATACGATATTCAAGGTCGATCACCTTTTTCCAAAGTTCCTTTCCTGTTGCATCAAAATAGTGAAGCGTGCACTTAGGATTATACGTATTGAGGTTCCCCGTAACGAGAACAATTCCCTTGTCGGCCAGGAATGTTTTGCTCATGATCTCTTCTTGTCCAGGTAGTTCAAGGTGTGCCGTGATTTCTTGACAGATGGAGCTCTGCAGTGTTAGAAGGAGTAAAAAAGAAACAAAGATTTTTTTACTAGACGCGTTTCCAGGAGATTTAAGCATAATGACCAAACCAAATTTTTGAGGCAAAAATAGAAAAAATGAATTTCTATTCAAGCAGCAATCGGCGTATAGTCATGAGGGGAGAAATCACAGTGTACTATTTATTGAGGCTTGTGCATTTACAGGACTATTATAAATCTCACCTATACAATTTGAGGTGTTGATTGCTATTAATATCCCGGCAGTGATATTTACAACGCGTTAAGATATATGCTTCAAAAACTCCTCCTTCTTCCTCCTCGCCACATCAATCACATTCCCATTCTGCATCACCACCTGCCCTCCTTCCCCTCTGATGTACTTCTTGATATGCGCCATATTAATAAGATGCGAATTATGCACCCGGAAGAAATTATAGGGTTGCAACAACTCCTCAAAGTCCCCCAGCAAGCGCGTGACTAACACATTTTTGCCATCGGTAAGCGAGAGTGTGGAATAGTTCGAGCTCGACTCAATGTGAATGATGGTTTTAATAGGAATGAACTCCAACCCATCACTGGTAGGAATGGCAATTTTTTCTTCCTGGCTTTTTGGAGTCGCCAGCGAGGTACGCAACACATCCATTTTGTCGCGAGTATAAGTCTTTTGGTATTTAAGCAGACGCTCGATAGTATGCTGGAGGTCTTTAATGACGATGGGTTTAGTAAGATAGTCAAACGCGCTGATGCGGATGGCATCGATGGCATAGTGGTTGTAGGCGGTGGTGAAGACGATGTTGAAGTCGCAGTCGCCGAGCTCTTCGATCATCCTGAAGCCGCTCATGCGGGGCATTTCGATGTCGAGGAAGATGACGTCGGGTTTGTGTTGGCGGATGAGGAGGATGGCATCTTCGGGGCGTTGGGCGGTGGCGACCACGTTTACGTCGGGGCAAAATTCGGCGAGCTTTTGTTGCAGGTTCTGAACGCTGCTCAGCTCGTCGTCAACGATAATGGCTTGGAGTTGTGCCATGGGGTTAGACTACGTTTAGGATGATCTCTACTTTTGTTCCGGTTGTCGTGCTTCCGTCGCCACCGAGGCTGGTGAGGGTGACGGCGCCGTCGTGGGGTTGGCCGTTGAACATGCGGATGCGTTCGGCGGTGATCTTCAGTCCCACGCTCTTGTGGTGCGGTTTGTTCTGGGTGTTGTATTCCTTCGCCTGGGCGATGCCCACGCCGTTGTCCTGGATGGTGTAGCGGATCTTGTCGTCCTGGAGCACGGCGATGATGGTGAGGTACAAGTCCGGCTCTTCGCTGGGCGCGAGGCCGTGCAGGATGGCGTTCTCTACATACGGTTGGATCAACAATGACGGCACGCGATAGTCGCCGCCTGCCAGCACGGGGTCGATGTGGAGGGCAAGTTTGAATTTGTTGTTGAAGCGCAGTTGCTCCAACTCGATGTAAAGCTTTAGCGCCTCGATGTCTTTCATGAAGGGGACGATCTCGTTCATGCTGCTGTCGAGGATGCCGCGGATGAGGATGGAGAACTTGCTGAGGTAGTCGGACGCCTGGCGCTTGTCGTTTTGCATGATGAAGTTCTCGA
>CBIHQM010000680.1:0-2296 GCA_966211885.1 uncultured Chryseolinea sp. | reverse complement strand
CCTTGTCGAAGACCATGTCAAAGTAGCGGGCATAGTTCTCTTTATCGGCATCAATAAACACCAGGTCGAACGTTTCGTTCAGCGTGGGGATGATGGTGCGCGCATCGCCTACGCGATAGTCGATCTTGGCGTTAAGGCCCGATTCCTTGAAATAGCCCCGCACGCGGGTTTCCAACTCTTCGTTGATGTCCAGGGTGATGATCTTGCCGTCGGCGTGTAGTCCTTCGGCCATGCACAGGGCGGAGTAGCCGGTGTAAGTGCCGATCTCCAGGATGCGCTTGGGTTGGATCATATGGCTGACCATGGACAAGAAGCGCCCTTGCATGTGGCCCGACAGCATTCGCGGCCGCAGCACCTGGGCATGCGTTTCGCGGTTGATGCGTTTCAGCAAGGCGCTTTCCGGCGTGGTGTGGGCCTCGGCATAGCGCTGGATGTTCTCGTCTATAAATTCCATAGGAGAGGGATTCAGGGAGAGGTATTTATTTTAAATCTGGCTCCATCGTCAGGTAGCTCAGGTGGCGTGGGTCAAACGTCTCCTGGGCCACGGTCTGCAAGGTTAACGCATCCACGGCCTCGATCTTGTCGAACGTCTCCTGCAAAGGCGGCACTCTGTCGAGATCTATGACGGCTCGTCCCATCATGATCATCAACCCGAGGTTGTTTTCTTCCGACATGGCCAGTTGCCCCTTGATCTGTTCCTTGGCCGAGGCCAGCTCGCGGGCGCTCAGCTTTTTTTCGCACAGCTTATCCATTTCGCGGTGCACCAGCGCGAGGCATTTTTTTGCCTGCTTCGGTTCTGTACCAAAATATATGGCAAACATGCCCGTGTCGGCATAGGCCAGGTATTGCGCGTCGATGGAATAGACCAGGCCATGTTTCTCACGCACCGAAAGGTTCAGACGCGAGTTCATCCCCGGTCCGCCCAAAATATTGGTCATCAAATAAAGCGGTATCCGTTTTTCGTTCAGCAAGGGATAGGCGGTGCGACCCAATGCACAACGCGTTTGTTTCACACCGCGCTTCAGGCTGTTCTCTCCTTTTTTGTATTTCGTGAATTTCTTGCGCGAGGCACGGGCCTTGAGCCGGGGAATGCGATCCAGGTATTTCTTTACCAGTTGCTCCACCTCTTCGAGTGTAATGTTGCCAATACAGCTGAACACGATCTTACGGCTGTCGGCATGGTCGGTAAAGAACGACACGAAGTCTTTTTTCCGAAAGTTGCGCACGGTCTGTTCATTGCCGAGGATGTTCATGCCCATGGGATGGTCCTTGTAGATGAGCGCTTCCATTTCGTCTTGCAGCGAATCGTCGGGGCTGTCGAAATACATCGCCATCTCTTCGAGGATCACGCCGCGTTCTTTTTCCAGTTCTTTTTCGGGGAAGGTGGAGTGGAAGGTGATGTCGGTCAGCACATCGAGTGCGCGTTCAAAATATTCTTTGCGTACGGAGGCATAGAAAACGATCTTTTCCTTGTCGGTAAACGCATTCAATTCACCACCGATGGAGTCCAGGCTTTTGATGATGTCAAGCGACGTGCGTTTGCGAGTGCCTTTGAAGGCCATGTGTTCCCAGAAGTGAGCGATGCCCTGGTTGGCGATCTGCTCGTCACGGCTGCCAATGCCCACGAAAATACCACAATGCACGATGGCCGTGGTCGGAATATATTGATGTACAACGCGCATGCCGTTGGACAATGTAAAGATGCTACAGTTTCTCATTTGGCCACAAAGGTAACCCATTCAGCCGAATTCGCGCCCCCAAAATACGGCCACCGCACCCCAAAAAAAGGCTTTTTTGACCATTCTGACCCCCCACCGCCAGATCGACACCCCGTCCCGCTCGCCACATTGTTTTTCCCTCCGTAAGTCCTTGCCCAAAATTACAATCCGGCCCGACACCCTTTTGTTGGTGTCCCACCAACAAAAAATCCGTCAACATTCCATCCCTAACACCGGCCCCCGGCGACGTTCCCCACGTTATACCGAACGCCAAAAAACGAACCTCTCAAACATCCCTACCCTCGAACGGGGTAGGCCGTTCAACACCAAAAAACACCGCTTCCCAACGCCGAACACTTCTGCCCGTTCGCGGTCAAACACTTGACCTGACACATCGTTTTTCTGTATTATTAATACGAAAATCAACTGGCACAACTATTGTAAAATTCTACTTGCTATGGACACACAAAAAGTAAGAACCTGCTTCACCATCACCTTCACGGATGATCAATACAACCGCGCAAAAGGCTACCTTGAAGACATGAAACGCCATCCCACTCGCATGTTTTGCCACGGCA
>CBIHQM010000679.1:0-2315 GCA_966211885.1 uncultured Chryseolinea sp. | reverse complement strand
GGCCGGGCACCAGCGAGTGGAGCAGGTCAAATTGCAGGTGCGACGTTTTGGGAACGTCGGCGATGACGGCGGTCACAAAAAGGTCGGTGGTTTGGTTGAGCTTTATGGTCTTGCCCACCGGTTCTTCATTGCCGAATATTTTCTTTGCCAGCGTCTTGGTGATCACGATCGAGCCCGGTTTGTCGAGTGCGCCTTTTTTTTCGCCATCCAGGATGGGAAAGTCGAATACGTCGAACACGGAAGGGTCTACGCGAAAGGCGGCTTCGCATTTCAGGATGTTGTCGCCATAGCGAAGGTCATAGCGACCGCCGCCGGTGAAGCGAACACTTTCCGTCACTTCGGGCAGTTCGGCCTCGGCGGTGGGCGCTAGCATGGGTTGGGTCACGCCCACGTGCTTGCTGCTCACCCCTTCGGCGCTATCGATGGTGAGGAGGCGCACGATGCGGTCGTAGTTGTGGTGGAACGTGTCGTAACTCAGGTCCTCTTCGATGTAGAGATAGATCATCATGCTGGCGGCGAGTCCGAAGGCTAGGCCGATAATTTTGATGAAGGAATAGGCTTTCTGTTTTGTCAGATTGCGCAGGCCGGTGATGAAGTAGCTTTTGAACATGGGTAGCGGATTAGTCGATCACGCCAAGTCAATTCCAATGCCACACACAAAACGTCGAATGGAAGTGATTTGAGAGGTTGGCGCTAAATCGGGTTGGACGAACACGTGCAAAATCGTCCGCCACCGGGCGACAAGTAGTTAAAGACTTCGCTAAAATTCAGTGTCGAAGCCGTTACTTTTCGGTGTGTTCTGCGTAAATTTAGATAGACACCAGACCGCGTTAGCCGGTAATAAAAAGCACATATTTTCCTGCCATGTTATTCATCGTCGGCGAACCATGATGAGGAGTGTTTGTATTGCTTTGAATACTGACCAACTCAGAATATGAAAGGTTTAGCTTTAATGGCCATGATCATCATAGTGGTGAGCGTGACCTCGTGCGACAAACCCACCGCTGCCCCCCAAAAAGACGAAACGGTGAATGCGGCAGAAGTGGGTGAACGGAACAAAGCCATCGTGAATCAATACATCCAGGCCAGCCTGGTCGGCGACGTTGCCACCATGGAAATGTTTATGGCCCCCAATTTCAAAGACCACGGTCCTGTGAAGGGCGATACCACCAGACGCGCCGCTTACCTGGAAAGGACGCGTAAGAACTGGGAAAACGTCTACGGTTCCATGAAATACGACCGCATCACCGCGCTGTCGCACACCGAAGCGGAGGGCCCGCTCAAAGGTGACTGGGTGCTGGAGTGGGGTTCGCTCGGTGTGACGTATAAAAATGGACGCCCGCCGGTGTCGATCAAGATCCACGTGGTGTACAAGGTCATCGATGGAAAGATCACCTACGCATCATCGTACTACAACGAAGCCGATGCCCTGAAGCAACAAGGCTATACGTTTGTGCCGGTGGAAGATAAGGTGAAAGAGCGGGTGATCAATTGAGTCCCGCTTCGCCCTGCCGCCCTGGTTGGTGTTCTTCACCAACAAGCTTCGGGCGACGATCATTCAGGCTGCAAGCACGTGGATGTGAACAGCATTCAAGAACAATTGGCGTTCCCTTGCATCATGTTTTTCGATGCGTCCGGGACTGGTGCCCTAATCCTTGTTGGTGAAGAACACCAACAAGGGCGGAGATGTGAATAGCAGTAACAACATGGACCTTTCCCTTGCATTATGTATTTGATACGTCAATGATTTATCGCCCTAATTCTTGTTGGTGAAGAACACCAACAAGGGTGGGTGAATTTGAGGAATTCGTGGACAACAGGTGGTGGAACATAAAACATGTTCCCGCCGACAACTTTTTGGTGAAGAGAAGCATCCATAAGGATCGGCGAAAACACCATCAAAGCGTGCGCGTGGAAGTTGCGTCTTTGCGCCTTTGCGACTAAACTTACACCATGAAAAACCTCTTCCTCATTTTCCTTCTCCTCGCATCACTAAGCATCCAAGCCCAATACCAGGCCGAAGAATTCCAAACGGCCAAGCTTAAAGCCCGTTACGGTGTAATGGTCGTCTACAATGGCCACACCAACTCCTTTACGTTCCGCATCGAAGCCGATTCGGTGAAAAACACCGAGAACCCCGACTTCCTCTGGGTCGACGGCAAACTTTTCCAGGCCACGATCATCCCCTTCCTCCAAAATCCAACGGCCCCCGACGTCCCCGAACAAAAGCGCCTCCTCGAAGCCTACCGGAAGTATGAACAAGCTTATATCGAAAAAGAATTAAACGCCGGGCCCTTGAAAGGCAAAGCCGAATA
>CBIHQM010000678.1:0-2324 GCA_966211885.1 uncultured Chryseolinea sp. | reverse complement strand
GGGAGGGTTAGGGAGGGGGGTTATTTTAAAAAGCCATCGACAGTTTCAAAGAACCAAGCCGGTTCGTCGTAGAAGATAAAGTGTTTTGCCGTATCGTTGATGGCAACCTTGGCATTTTTGATGTTGGATACTTGAGCTTGATATGCCGCCAGTGACCCATCATGGGTGGCACCATAATCCTTGTAGGCGCTCCAGGCACCCATCAAAAGCACCGGGCTTTGGATGGCGGCCACCTGCGGGCGGAGGTCGGTGGTGAACATCTCATACATCACTTCGGCTTGCGTAGCGGGGTCGGCTTTCGAGGCGATCTCGGCCACCTGGGCCACGCGATCGGAACTGGAGATCATGCTGGCCAGGATGCGCAGTTGGTTGTTCTTGATTTGCTCGGGGGTTTGTTTGGCCATAGCGGCTTTCATGTTCTCGGCCATGGGCTTCATGCTGTCGCCGGTGGCGCCGGGCGATTGCAGCACACTCAGAAAGGGGAGGCCATCCACAGCGATCACTTTTTCAAACATGTCGGGCGCACTGGCGGCGGTCCAGAACGACAGGAACCCACCCATGCTGTGCCCCATGATGACGGGCTTCTTCAGTTTTTTATCCTTCACATAAGCAACCAGGTCGTTCTTCACGTCTTCCATAAAATGGTCGCTCAGGGCAGGGGCGTTGCCGCCAAAGCCGGCCAGGGTAACCACATGGCATTCATAGCGATCCTGGTAGTGGGCTACAGTTTCCTTCCACACTTCGCCGTTGCAATACAGTCCGTGGATAAGGATCATAGGTTTGCCTTTACCGGTGACATTCACCGTAAAATGAGCCTGGCCATTAGCGATCAGGTTGGCCAACAGGAAAGACAACAGCAAGCCAATGGCGGGGAGGGAATAGATACGTTTCATAGTTTTGGTGTTTTGCGTTTTCATATCCCAAAGGAACGCCCCCGCATCCGCCTCGTAAATTTTTATTGACTAACTGCACCAAAGAACTGACGAACCCACGCTGGCTCGTATTTATACTCACCAGACCATCCGCTCGGGATAGAATAGTTCACCCAAACGCCGTTGGTTACGGGTGGTCAATGGATTAGAGCGTTTGGTCAACGGGATTATTGGGTTTAACACAAGATGCTTTACTTTGCTCACATAGCCCGCAACATAGTCTCCCGTCTCGGGGACTATGTTGCCTCAAAAAACACCATGACACCATCGCTCTCCACCATCGGACAAAAAGCCCTATTCTTCAACTGGCCGAAGTTCTATCGCCTCAAGCTCCACCATGGCTTTCGTTGGATCTGTTATTTCAATTTCTGGGCCGCGGTCTATAAGCATCAGTACACCTCGATGCTCTTCCTCTTCTTCGTGATCTTCGTCTATTTCGTATTTAATGCCGGAACGTTCTATAGCGTGGTCTACTACCTCATTCCCAAATACTTCAATACCCATCGCTACGGTCCTTTCTTCATCACCTTTATCGCCACCGTGTTGGGAATGTCCATCGGCCTGGCCATAACCCTCCACCTTATTTTCAAAGCCCACGACAACCCTTACGCCTATTATTACGGCCCCATTTTCATGATGTCGTTAAGCTCCAACGCTACGGTCCTGGCCGGCCTGGGTGCAGTCAAGCTGGTCTTCGACCGCATGAAAAATCAGCGCCACATGCGCACCATAGAGCATCAGCGGCTGGAATCGGAATTGCAATACCTTAAGGCCCAGGTTAATCCGCACTTCCTGTTCAACGCCATCAACAGCGTTTACTTCCTCATCAAAAAAGATCCCGACAAGGCTTCCGAGACCCTCATCAAATTGTCGGACCTGCTTAGGTTCCAGTTGTATGATTGCTCCGACGAGGTGATCGCCATCGAAAAGGAACTGGAGTATCTGCAGAACTACATCGCCCTCGAAAAGCTGAGAAAGGGAGATAAAATAAAAGTAGAATACATGCCTGAAGGCAACCTCGCTGGTTTCCAGATAGCACCCTTCCTGCTCATCCCATTCCTGGAGAATGCCTTCAAGTTTGTGTCGAACAACGGCAACGGACTGAACGAGATCCGCTTCCGCCTTACCCGTACCGACGACCAACTGACGGCCGTCTTCTACAACACCCACGACGCCCTGCCCAAAGGTCCCGTGGGCGGCATCGGCCTGAAAAATGTGAAGCGCCGGCTGGAGCTTTTGTATCCCAACCGCCACACGCTCGACATCGAACAAACCCCCAACACCTACACCGTAACCCTCACGTTGACCCTATGAGCACCAAGATCCAAACCATCATCGTTGAAGACGAACCCCTGGCGCGCGAAGGGTTGCTTTCCTATGTCCGCGAGATCG
>CBIHQM010000677.1:0-2333 GCA_966211885.1 uncultured Chryseolinea sp. | reverse complement strand
TTTCGTTTTCGATAAAAGAGATCTTGATATAGAGCAGCGCCAGGGTGAGCAGGCAAAGCAGCAAAAACAGTAATCTTTTGCTGGCACCAAAGAATGATTTAGTTTCGTGTTCCTGAGACATGGGTTTCTGCGTGGACAGGGGTTTAAGTGTAAGTTTATGACGAACGTTTCTTCCATCCAACAAAAAAAACGATCTGGTTTTGAGCCCGCGCGGGGCGGGAGGCGTTTTGGGCGCCTGTTGCTGTCGCGGTGGCTTTGGTTTGGAATGCTGTTGCCGCTATGGGTCGCACAAACGGACGCCCGGGCACAAATGATCACAAAAAAAGACACCACGATCATTCTCATTTCTGACCTGAACGTGCAATTGGAATGTTCGCAGGCCCTGAACGACCTCTATAACTTCAAGTTTTCTGCGGCCGAAGCCCAATTTCAATACCTGAAAGCCAAATACGCCTGGCATCCACTGCCGTATTTTCTAATGGGCCTCATCGAATGGTGGAAGATCATGCCCAACACCAAAGATCAGTCGCACGACGACACGTTTCTGGCCTATATGGACAGTACCATTTCCGTGGGTGAAAACCTGTATGAAAATTATCCGGCCTACAAGACGGAGGCTTCTTTTTTCCTGGCCGCAGCCTATGGCTTTAAAGGACGGCTGTATGCCGACGAGGAGCGCAAGGCCTGGCGCAAGGCGGCAGTCGTTGGCAAAAACGCCATCAACTATCTGGAGGAGAGCAAAGAGAAGGAAGGCCTGAACCCCGAGTTGTTGTTTGGCGACGCCCTCTATAATTATTTTTCAGTGTGGGTGCCCGAGAATTACCCGGTGCTGAAACCCGTGCTGTGGTTTTTTAAGAAAGGCGACAAGGCATTGGGTTTGAAGCAACTGAAAGAGGTGTCCTACAACGCCTTCTACACCCGCACGGAGGCCATGGTGTGGTTGATGCGCATTTTGAACAGCTACGAAAACGACCAGCCCCGGGCGTTCCAGATCAGCGAATATTTATTCCAGACCTATCCACGCAACCCCTATTTCCATCGCTACTATGCGCGCATGCTCTATTATCAAGGGCGGTTTGCCGAGGCGGACCCGGTGTGCAAGAGCATCTTGAACAAGATCGACAGCGGGCAGGTGGGCTACGAAGCGACCAGTGGCCGTTATGCGGCTTTTTTTCTGGGCCAGATAAACGAAGCCCGCCGCAAGCTGGATGAAGCGAAAAAATACTACGAGCTGTGCATGCGTTATGCCGAGCGGATCGAGGCCACAGAGTCGGGCTACTATTTATACTCGATGATCGCCCTGGGCGAGATCGCCGAGAAACAAGGAGACAAAGCCGGCGCACGGAAGTGGTTCAAGGCCGTGGAAAAGAAAGCCGGTCGAAAAGACGAAGCGTATAAAACGGCGCGACTTCGATTGAAGAAAATGGAGAAGGGCGATTGACGAATGGACATGGGCGGATGTCCATAGGGTGGTTGCTTTATCGTGGTTAAACGGTGACCTTTGGTCGAACGAGTCAAAACGGAAGATTTTGGATTATCGCGATTTTATTGTTTTTCCTATTGTTGTAGGCGTCATTTACGTCGTCGCCTACGTCATCCGTCCGTCCGTTACCGACGAAGTGACACGCCGTTATTTTTTTCCGGCGCTCACCGTGAAGATCGTCGGAGCACTGATCGTTGGACTCGTGTATCAATTCTACTACGGCGGTGGCGACACCTTTAACTATCACACCTACGGAAGCCGTTACATCTGGGAGGCTTTTTGGGATTCGCCGGAGTCCGGGCTGAAGCTTATTCTCAGCGACGGCTATGATGACCGGGGGGTGTACAGGTATGCTTCGAAAATTGCATTCTTTCGCGATCCGCCCTCCTACAGCATTGTGAAAATTGCTGCGATCTTTGACCTTTTCACATTTTCTTGCTATTCGGCTACGGCGGCGTTGTTTGCCGTGTTTTGCTTTGTGGGCATGTGGCAGTTTTTCCAGACCTTCTATCAACAATATCCACACCTGCACAAGGGACTTGCCATCGCGGCATTTTTCATTCCATCGGTTTTTTTTTGGGGCTCGGGGCTGTTGAAGGACACCATCACACTCGGGTGCCTGGGCATGGCCACGTTTCAGATCTTCCAGATCTTTATTGTTAAGCAGCCCACATTCTGGCGCATAACCATGCTTCTGTTGAGCGCGTACGGATTGTATTCGATCAAGATCTACATTTTGTTAACCTTCCTGCCGGCCGCAATTGTTTGGGTGTTTCTATTCAAACTTGGGGCGATACGGTCGCAGGCGATCAAAACGAATATTTATCCTTTTGTGATCTTCGCCGCGGGA
>CBIHQM010000676.1:0-2349 GCA_966211885.1 uncultured Chryseolinea sp. | reverse complement strand
AAACTAATTATATTAGTATACTGTAACTAACAATTTTAGTTTCATGTAAATTTTTTCGTGTAAAATCCGCCGTTCCGGGATGATGGTGTCCCGAAAAAGGGTTAGTATCGGAAACGTTTTCTATCCTACCTGACCATGCCCGCAAAATCTATTCTCGTCGTCGGCAGCTCCAACACCGATATGGTGATCAAGTCTGCCAAATTTCCAGACCCCGGCGAGACCCTTTTGGGTGGCACATTCTTTATGTTCCCCGGTGGCAAAGGCGCTAACCAGGCCGTGGCGGCCGCGCGACTGGGTGGAGACGTCACGTTCATCGCCAAACTGGGCAACGACATTTTCGGGCAACAGGCCCTGCAGCAATTCCAGAAAGAAGGCATCCACACCGATTTTATATTGACCGATCCCCAGCATCCTTCCGGCGTGGCACTGATTACGGTAGATGCAAAAGGCGAGAACACCATCGTCGTGGCCCAGGGATCCAACGGCACGCTGACGGCCGACGATCTGGCGAAGGCCGGAAAAGAATTTGAGCGCGCCGATACAGTCTTGTTACAATTGGAGATCCCCATCCCCACCGTTGTCCGCGCCGCAGAGCTTGCCGCGAAAGCGGGAAAGAAAGTCATTCTCAATCCCGCTCCGGCCACGACGTTGCCGGAGACGATCTTCAAAGATCTTTACCTCATCACCCCAAACCGGTCGGAAGCCAAAACGCTCACCGGTTTGTCCGTCCGCGATGCCTCGGCCATCAGTGCTGTGTCAAAGTGGTTCAGGGACAAGGGGGTTCAAAAAGTAGCGATCACGCTGGGCAGCGGAGGCGCTTATGTCCACGACGAACGCGGCGGCCGCTACATTGCCGCACCACGCGTGACGGCGGTGGACACGACAGCAGCCGGAGATGTGTTTAACGGTGCACTTGCCGTAGCACTTGCCGAAGGTTCATCGCTGGACGAAGCCGTTCAGTTTGCCAATCGCGCAGCTGCACTTTCCGTGACACGGATGGGAGCACAATCTTCAGCGCCCTATCGACATGAATTAACAACCTTACTATGATAAGACGATCAACTCTATGTTTATTGTTGCTGCTCTCGGCCACGGCGTGGTGCCAGGAGAAAAAAATCACCGCGCCTTCTAACGGGACGTATAAACTTTCCAAAGAAGTGTTGAAGGACAAGATCATGGGCGGATGGGCCGGTCAGACCGTGGGCGTCACCTTCGGTGGCCCGACCGAGTTTAGGTTTTGCGGCACGATCATCCAGGACTATCAACCCATCAAATGGTATGACGGCTATTTGAAAAATACCATGGTGAACAACCCGGGTCTGTACGACGACATCTACATGGACCTCACCTTCGTGGACGTGTTCGAACGCAAGGGTTTGGATGCACCCCTCAGCGAATTTGCCAACGCCTATGCCAACGCAGGCTACGCACTGTGGCACGCCAACCAGGCAGGACGCTACAACATTTTACACGGCATTGCCGCACCCCAATCCGGCCACTGGCTTAACAACCCGCACGCCGACTGCATCGACTATCAAATTGAGTCGGACTTTGCCGGGCTCATGTCGCCGGGCATGCCCAACACCGCGTCGGAGATCAGCGACAAGATCGGTCACATCATGAACTACGGCGACGGCTGGTACGGTGGTGTGTATATGGGAGCGATGTATACGCTGGCCTTCACCTCGTCTGACATTCCTTTTATTGTAAAGGAAGCGTTGAAGACCATTCCCGCCGAAAGCCGGTTCCACCACGTAATACAGGATGTGATCCAATGGCACCAACAATATCCCAACGACTGGAAAGCCACCTGGTTCGAGATCCAAAAGAAATACACGGAAGACATCGGCTGCCCCGAAGGTGTTTTTGTTCCTTTCAACATCGACGCCACGGTGAACTCGGCCTATGTTGTGCTGGGCTTGTTGTACGGAAAAGGCGACTTCACCAAGACGATGGAGATCACCACCCGGGCGGGTCAGGATTCCGATTGCAATCCCTCTTCGGCAGGAGGCATACTCGGCACGGTGCTGGGTTACAAAAATATTCCGCCCTACTGGAAGATGGGACTCCAGGAGTCGGAGCCGCTTGACTTCAAGTATACGACCATGTCGCTAAACGACGTGTATACCATCGGTTACAACCACGCCCTGAAAATGATCGCCCGCAACGGTGGCTCGGCCGATGACCAGTCGGTGTACATCAAGGTACAGCAACCTAAACCTGTACGCCTGGAGCAGAGCTTCGAAGGTCATCATCCCGTAGACAAAATAGAGATCCGCAAAACGCTCACGGACGAATACACATTCGAATTTGAAGGCATCGGCTTTGTGGTGCGTGGCGAATCGGCAC
>CBIHQM010000675.1:0-2352 GCA_966211885.1 uncultured Chryseolinea sp. | reverse complement strand
GGTGAAGATCTCGACGTTGTCGGATTGGAATCCGTATTGTCCCTTCATTTTGCCGTTATAGCTGATCTTTACGTTGCCTTTGCTGCCCGGGGCGACGGTTTTGGGCTGAACATCTACTTTGATATAGGCTGGTCCCACGTACTTGCCGGAATAGGTAATGTCTTTTGTTCCCCCGTTTATGAAGGGAAAGTCGCGCACGGTGAACTCGTCTTTCACAAATACTTTGCCCATGTTGAACGAGCCCGATTTGAGTTTCCAGTTTCCGTTGGAGGCCTGGAATTCGGAGTTGGGGGCGCCCACTTCGGTGGCTACCTGGCCTTTGATCTGGAGGATAATGGGGTTGGAATCGGCGTCTGTGGTGACGGTGAGCGACTTATTGAAATAGCCAGGACGTCCTTTGGGGTTGAAGCTGGCCTGGATAAAACCGGTTTTGCCGGGTGCCACGGGCTCTTTGGACCACGCCGGCGTGGTGCATCCACACGAAGCCTGCACCGACAGGATCTTGATGGGCCGGCCGGTGGCGTTGGTGAACAAAAACTCGTGCGTGACGTCGCCGCCTTGCTCTTTTACAGAGCCGAAGTCGAAGATTTCCTCACGGAATTGGACCAGTTTGACCATTTGACCGGAAGCTGCCACGGCGAGGAACATGAAAAAAATGGCGAAGGATACCCGCATGTTTTCGATTTTTTAGAAGGGCAAAGTTAAAACTAATTCAGTTCAGCTTTATTTTATTTTCTTTGCAAAACTATGGCCAGAATTTTAACGGGTATTCAAAGCAGCGGGCGTCCTCATTTAGGCAATTTATTGGGGGCCATCATTCCCGCCATTGAACTTTCACGAAAGCCCGGCAACGACTCCTTTTTCTTTATTGCAGACCTGCATTCGCTCACCACGGTCAAAGATACCGAAACCCGCGTGGCCAATGTGCGCGCCGTGGCGGCCGCCTGGCTGGCTTTCGGCTTTGACACCGAGAAGAACTATCTGTATCGGCAGTCGCGCATTCCCGAAGTGTGTGAGCTGACGTGGTACCTGAGCTGCCTCACGCCCTATCCGATGCTGGCCAATGCGACCTCGTTTAAAGACAAGGCCGAAAAGCTGTCGGACGTAAACGCCGGGATCTTCACCTACCCCGTGCTGATGGCAGCCGACATCATTTTGTATGACGCCAACTTTGTGCCGGTGGGCAAGGACCAACGCCAACACCTGGAAATCGCGCGCGACGTGGCCTCCGCCTTCAACAATACCTTTGGAGAAACGTTTGTGCTCCCCGAAGCCAAGATCGAAGAAAGCGTGATGACTATTCCCGGCACCGATGGCCAGAAGATGAGCAAGTCGTATGGCAACATCATCGACATTTTTCTGCCCGACAAAGAGTTGCTCAAAGTGATCAAGACCATTAAGACCGACAGCACGCCGATGGAAGCGCCCAAGAATCCCGACGGCGACAATGTGTTTGCCATCTATAAATTGTTGGGCACACCCGAACAAACCGAAGACTTACGACAGAAATACCTGGCCGGCAATTTTGGCTACGGCCACGCCAAACAGATGTTGTTTGACCTGATCGTGGAGAAATTCAAGAAAGAGCGCGAGGCATTCAATTATTATATGAGCAACATCGATGCCCTGGAAGCCAAGCTGTCGGAGGGTGAGGCAAAGGCCCGTAAGATCGCCTTTGAAGTGCTGGATCGTGTACGCAAAAAATTAGGTTCCCGCTAAAAAGCCGGGAACCTCTCCTATTTCTTTGCCCGGTTCTACCGGATCACTTTCAGATTATTTCTTATCTACTGTCCAAACTACCTGTTGCTTGTCCTTTCCAAGCGCCAGGATGATGCGCGTGGGCGCGGGAGAAAGTACGAGACGGGTGTCTTTTCCGGGGAGTTTGTCCACTTCTACGGGCACGCCCTGGCCGAGGTAGGCGATGGGCATCAGCACATCGTTGTCGGGGCAGTATTCATCGTGAACGGTCTGGAGGGCGTCTTCCAGGAAGTCTCCGTACTCGTCCTGGAAGGCGTCTTCCAGGTCGTGGAGCTGTTCTTCGAGATCGTCGTATTTGGGATTGTTGTAGTCGATCTTTGCCAGCTCTTCTCGTTTCTTTACAATTTCCTGAAGGGCCTTATCAAGTGCCATGGTGTTCATACCGGGTTATTTTTGGCAAAGATTACAGAATTCGGCGAATTAGAAAAATGGATTTTGACCTGACCTTTCAAAGCCATTTTGCACCATCTCCACTTTTGTGGGTCCTGGCATGTTTTGTGGCTTTGCGGGTATAGGCCGCCCTGATCAGCCCTCCCATCAACGGGGCTGCCTTTCGCGGAGGCCCGCGGACACCTCGAGGGTTACGCATAAAAT
>CBIHQM010000674.1:0-2353 GCA_966211885.1 uncultured Chryseolinea sp. | reverse complement strand
TACTCCTGATACGACGCTATAGCTACTGGACGTTCCAGTTCTGCTTCATGCCCGTTTGTGCGTTGTTTATCATCCTCGCATGGATTTAGGATTCTCTGAATCCACTCACTCCACCCGACACAATAAACTTCATCGCCGTAGGCCCGGAAATATTCAAGGGCTTGATATTCTCTTTCGAAACAAAATAGTGAAAGCCTGAAAAGGCATAGGAATGCGGAAAGTAAACCACCACCATATCGGTCAACCCCAGTTCCGTCAGGTCGGGTTGGGTAATGAATCCAATCTGGTATAAATTATTATCCTTGTTGATGCGCACCAGCACGGGCTTGTTGAATTTCTTTTTATCGCCCACGAAAGCGCCCAGCAAATCTTTTACGGCTGAGTAGATCAGCTTCACCAACGGGATTCTGTTCATGCCATGATCGAACCAATCGGCAAAAGTCTTGAATGCAAAATTAGTGGTCAGGTATCCGAAGCCTGTGATCGTAACAATGATGATAAGGAATCCCAATCCCGGATACGGAAGATTCAATAGTTTGTCCAGACTCTGAAATGAGAAGTATATGAAATAGGCCGTAGCAACAAGGGGTACGATAAAAAGCGTACCACTAAAAAAGTAACGAATAAAACGCCTGAAAGTACTATCCATGGGGGTTACGTTTACACTACTCTCCTACTCCTTCAAAAATCCACCGGTCAGTGCAACACGATCATCTTGGCCAGCGCCAGGCGCACCACTTCGTCCACTTGCTCTTCGAGGGTGACGTGTGTGGTGTCGAGGACGAGTGCGTCTTCGGCTTGCCGGAGCGGGCTTTCCTTGCGGGTGGTATCGATCTTGTCGCGTTGCAAAATATTTTCCACCACATCGTCGAGATCCACCATCTGGTTTTTCTCCAGCAGTTCACGTTGTCTCCGGAAGGCGCGCGTCAACAGATCGGCCGTCATGAAGACCTTGAGCTCGGCCTGGGGAAACACCACGGTGCCGATGTCGCGACCGTCCATGACCACGCCGCGCTCTTTTCCCAAGCGCCGTTGTTGCTCTACCATGGCCAGACGCACTTCTTTGATGGTGCTCACGGGGCTCACCATTTCCGATACGCGCATGGTGCGAATAGGCTTCTCAACATTGAGACCGTTGAGGTAGGTCTCCGATTTGCTTTTTGAACTGATCTTAAAGGTGATATGAATATCCTGTAGCGCGCGGGCCACCTCCTTGGGGTTGGTCATGGCCACATGGTGATCCAGAAAATAGAGCGTGACGGCGCGATACATGGCGCCCGTGTCGATGTAGCGATAGCCGAGAATATTGGAGACCTCTTTTGCCGTACTGCTCTTTCCGCAAGCCGAATATCCGTCGATGGCGATGACGATTTTACGAAGGTTCATCAGCAATCCTTTTGAGGACAAGGGATCGGTTTTCCGGGTTTCAGCTTTTTATGCTTTTTGGCATGATGAGACGACGAGCAGGCTTCCACCAGAAGCACCAGCACCATCAGGAGGGAAAAACGAATAATTCTCTTCACAGTGTTGCTTTTGTTTGGACCAAAAATAGGGCAAATGATGCCACAAACCTTTCTCTCCGACACTTTATTTTGACCACTCGGCCAAAATCCAGGCCCCAACGGCGTGTTTCCGCACACCGTCCTCCAGCCGCCCACCGGCTGGTCGGGGATGGAAAAATCGATGTTTGCACCTCCATACCCCATGTTTTTAACAGCTTGCTTTAGTAAATTGTAAAAAAAACAAGGTGTAATGGAAACGAACGATCAAGGCAAAAACGAAAAGACCTTCAATAACTTCGGCAAAAAAATAGACGATTTCATGGTCGAACTCAATGAAGCAGGAGAGCGGTTGCAAAAAGAATTCCATTTAAAATACGAAGAGCTGAAAGTATCCGCAGAGAAATTGCGCAACGACGCCGAAAACAAAGAGCGCTGGCGCGAGGTGGAGGCCAGTCTTAAAAAAGCCGGCGACGAATTAGGCAACGCGTTCAAAGCAGCCTTCAAAAAGAAGGAAAATCCGAAATAGTCACGCCCCTAAAAAGAAAATCGTTGCGCCCTTCACGGACGCAACGATCTACTATTCATACCTTCTGTTATACCTTCGCCAATTTCCATTTTCCCTGTCGAAAGATGATGATGCCGGCAATCGCCATGAGCGATTCGGCAATGGCGATGGCAGAATACACGCCTCTTGTACCAACCTGGAATGTTTCCGCCAGCAAATAGGCCAATGGAATTTGAAAAAGCCAGAAGCCCACAAAGCTGATCATCGTGGGTGTGCGCGTATCGCCTGCTCCATTGAACGACTGGTTTATCACCATGCTAAAAGCATAGAAGACATAGCCCAGGGA
>CBIHQM010000673.1:0-2371 GCA_966211885.1 uncultured Chryseolinea sp. | reverse complement strand
CAAATCCAATGGTCTCACCGCTACGTGGCTGCTTTCTATGGGGAGGGGAGAGAGCAGTTTGCCCTGGCCATCGTAGACAAACGATAATTCCTGTCCTTTGTCGGTGATGGCGATGAAAGATTTACCGGCACCAAAGTCGAGGTATTGAATTTCGGTTGGGTTGTTGGCGATGAAATCGCTGACCACGATCTCTTTCAGATTCTCGTCGAAGACCGTGAGTTGCTTGCTCTCCTGGCGCACGACGAGGTAGCCTTTGAAGCTTTCTTCGCGTACCAATCTGAATTGGGCATCCACTACATTTTTCAGCAAAGTTTCCCGGCTGTGAATCTTGCCATCCATGGTGAACTTGATGCGGAAGCCATCGCGGGAGATCACGACAAAATAGGTATTCTCGCGACTGTTGCCCGACTCGAGATAATAGTCACCGGCAGGACGCGCGTTGAGATTGAGTGGGAAGCCTTTTAACACTTCCCCGCGACGGTTCATGAGGTAAACATTTCCATCTTCCTGAACGGCGACGATGTAGTCCTTTCCGCGGATACGGTGATGATTTGCCGCAGAGGAAAGTGAGCCTCCCAGGTTCTTCGGCTGCCATCCCTCCAGGTTCTTTCCTTCCTTATCGAACATCCAGAGATTGCCCGACTTGCCGGTCACCAGGAAGCGATATTTTTTGCTGTGGTCATAGTCGACGATGCTCACAAATTCAATGTCGCGCTCCTTGATCTTTACCGGGTAGGGTTGTACGTATTTTCCAAGACGGTCCACGACGTGCAACTCGCCGGGGGTGGCGAAGAAGTATTGCAATTTGCCATTGTTGAAATAGTCGATCTGCAGCACATCTCCCATGATCGGGCCATCCACAGGGAGGCTCCAGAGCACTTTACCCGCAGGGGTAACCAAACTTATGTTGCGCGAAGAATCCTGCACCAGCACTTCGCTTTCGCGACTGACGTGACTTTTGACCACAAAGAATTTTGATACGGCCTGATTAAAGTTGGTGATGGACTTGGATGAGGCGTCGGTTTCGGCAGCGACCGGTCCTTCAGTTTTATCGGCTTTGCTTGCCGCAGTTTTTTTGTAGGACCACGATACATTGGTATAGTAACTGTCATTCAAATGGCTGAATTGGATCGCGCCCATCTGCAGGGAGTTTAACAGCGGCCGGTTGTCCTGGATAAATTTCTTCCAGCGCGGCTGCAACGAGGTTTCCAAAACGCTCCAGACACGGGGCGTGTTCACATACAAACTCACGTTGGATTCCAGCAGGGTGGTCTCCAGGAATTTATTCTGCGCGACCGATTTTCCCCAGGTGTCTTCGTGGTCGATATCCTCGAGAAAACGCTTTAGCTCTTCCAGGTCTTCGCCGACAAAAATGGCATTGCCCAACCTCGTGTAGTAGCTGGTGTTAAATCCAGAGACGAGCGGCCAGAAGATCTTCTCAGGGAACCGGTAAAGCGGAAGCTCGCGAATTTCGTAGTCGGAATATTTTTCGTAGAAGACGGTGTCGATGCTGAGCTGTTGCGACAGGGAGTTGAAGGCGCCGATCCATTCGTCGGATCCTTTCTGGGTGTTGATGATGAGGATCTTGGAGGTGGTCTGCCCCTTTGATTCCATCCAGCAAACACCCAACTCGCCGGAGAGGTTGCTCCGGAGTTTGTTGGCGTCAACTTTTAGCGACCGCGCGATCTGCTGAAGCGTGTCGCGGATGTAGGTGTTCTTTTTTGTGAAGGCTTCCAGGTCGCGCGTGAAACTTGCGCCGTCGCTGATGCCATAGCTGGCAAACATGAGGGCACGATTGGATACATATTGCTTTAGGGTGAACGGCACCGGCGTTTGACTGCTGAACGATGACAAAATGTAGTTCGGCCGGCTCGCGCTATCGATGCTAAAGCCGTTCAACACGAAATCGTTGTTGTCGCTGATCTTCACATCCAGCATGGCGGAGTGACCGAATTGTTGTACCAGGGCCGACGGTGTTTCGTTGGTGAAGAGCGAAAACCACTGGGTGAAGTTTTTCAGGTTCAGGTAGATGTTTCCCCCGTCGCTTTTCACTTTGGGAAGTTGATATACCGTGCCGAGAGTGGTCCTGAAATTTTTGTCGGCGTTATAAGTCCGGATCACATCTTCGATCAGCATGGGAGCGAAGCTGCTCACCCAGACATGGTTCAGTTTGATCCACGAGAACGTTCTGTTTTTCATGGACAGTTCATAGATGCGAACGCCACCGTACTCGTGTTCGGAGAGATCGATGGCGGCTTTACCTTTCTTTATGGATTCGAGCGCGATGTTAAATTCCTGTTCCACGGTGGGGGTGGCGGGGATGTAGAACACGAAATCGAAGTCGTCCTTTTTGGTAACGTGGAGCGAGACG
>CBIHQM010000672.1:0-2377 GCA_966211885.1 uncultured Chryseolinea sp. | reverse complement strand
CCGGAACAGTGGTACGTATACCATCAAAGTGTCGCGCGACAGCTCGAAGGTGATGGTGTTCTATGCCCTCCCCTATGCCAAGAACGAACCCGAGTCGTTTGGTTTCCAGGTGCTGGATGACGCCATGAATCCGTTGTGGAACAAAGAGGTGAAATTGCCCTATGAGGATGGGCTCTTTACGATCGAATCGATTCGCGTAGACAACGACGGCGAGGCTTACCTCCTGGCGGTTATCTACAAAGACAAACGCAAAAGCAAACGGCACGGACTGCCCAACTATACGTACAGTGTTTTTGCGTTTCGCGACCAGGGCAAGACGGCAAAGGAATATCCCATCCGCCTCGAGGACCGTTTTCTCACCGACATGCAGATCGAAGTCCTCAACAATAAAAATCTCATCTGCGCGGGCTTCTATTCCGAAAAGGGCACCAATAGCATTCGCGGAACATTTTTCCTGACCCTCGATGCGGTGACCAAAGACATCAAAACACAGAGCTATAAGGAATTCGGCATCGACTTCATTACGCAAAACATGAAGGAGGGTGAGGCGGACCGGGCACGCCGCAAAGAGAAAAGCGGCGAAGAGAATGAGTTGTATGAGTATGACCTCGACAAGTTGCTCGTGGGCAAAGACGGTGGGGCCATGCTGATCGGCGAGCAATATTATGTGAGCCAATCTACGAGCAACATGATGATGAACGGCATGATGCAAAACTACACCACGTATCATTACAACTACAACGACATCATCACCGTGAAGGTGGACCCCTCGGGCCAGATCGAGTGGGCCGAGAAGGTGGCCAAGCGCCAGCACACGATCGATGACGGGGGCTTTTATTCTTCCTATACCATGGCCATCGTGAAAGGCCAGATCTGTTTCATCTTTAACGACAACCGGAAAAACGCGACCTACAACGGCGCTGGCAAGATCTATAACTACAGCCCTAACAGTCGCCACGAGAATTCAGTGATCATGCTGGTGAGCATCGACCAGGCGGGCAAGCAAGTGCGGCAGCCGTTGTTCGGCGCGCTGGACGCGGAGGTGATCACGCGACCCAAAGTTTGTCAGCAGATCTCATCGAGTGAGGTGATCCTGTTTGGACAGCGGAAAAAGACGCAGCAGTTTGCCCGGGTTTTCTTTGAATGATACCGTTACTCGTCGAGGACCACGGGCTTTGTTGGGTCGATCCTGAACCACATCGCTGCGCTCACGAGCAAACACCCGGCAATGAGAAACAGCGGGTAGCTGAAGTTGCCGGTTTGTTGAACGAGGATGCCAAAGATGAGGGTGATGAAGAAGCCACCCAATTGCCCCGCGAAATTCATAGCACCCACCACAACGCCCGAGTTTTGCCTGCCGATGTCCACGCACACGGCAAAGGCCACGGGCAACGCCAAATCTTTTGTGAGCACGGAAAGGGCCAGCAGGTAGCCCGACGACGTTTTGCTATGCAACACGCCAGCCCCCAGGAACAGGAGGGCCGACAACCCTAAACCCACTACGGCCACGACCCTGCGCCCCGGTTTCAGACCAAATTTCTGTGTAAGCCAGTCGCTGAGAAAGCCTCCGCTCAGGCAGCCGATCGCGCCCAGAAAATAAGAAAGCGAAACGAAATTTTTGGACTCATCTTCCGTCATGCCCAACCCTTCCTGGAAATAGGTGGACGACCAGTTGGTGAAAAAATAGGATCCATAGAAAAACAAATGACACATGAGCATGAGTGTCCACAGGTTTGTGTTCCGGGTGATGGCCTTCCAGGGAATACCATGCCGGGCGCTGCCTAGTTTTCGACCCAATTCAATTTCAGCGAGCTCTTGTTCGGTGACGGTAGGTTTTTGACGAGGCTCGTCGCGAAACCAGCTGAACCAGATAGCGGCCCAAACAAAACCCAGGATACCCAATACCCCGAAAGCCAGCCGCCATCCAAAAGCATGAACCAGCGGCACGACAATCAGCGGTGTTAACGCCCCGCCTATGCGACCTGCCGCCCAAATGGCCGACTGCGCGCGGGCGGTCTCGGTGCGTGGGAACCAATGCGCGATAGCGATGGATGCATTGGGGTATGCTCCGGCCTCGCCTGCCCCGAAGAGGAAACGGATCACCAGCAAAATTATAAAGCTGAAGGCCGAACCCGTGAGTGCCGTGAACACCGACCACCAGACGACCACGCGCGTGAGTACACGGCGCGCCCCAACGCGGTCGCCCAACGCTCCCGTCGGAATTTCAAACAAGGCATAGGACAAAGAGAACGCCGCCAGGATGTAGCCAAGTTGTTGATTGTCCAACCCGAGGTCGGCTTTCACGTATTTGGCCACCACGTTCATGCACACGCGGTCCAGGTAGGTGATGACCGACAGGAGGACGAGCAGCAAGAGG
>CBIHQM010000671.1:0-2409 GCA_966211885.1 uncultured Chryseolinea sp. | reverse complement strand
TTTACACCGTTCGAGCAGGAGGTGTTGATGTTGGCCAGTACCACCAGCGTGGTGCTAATGGTTACCTGATCGCCCACAAAGGGATTGCCGGCGCCGGCAGAACTTTGAACGGTGAATGTACTTCCAGGAAGCAAAAGCAAGCCACTGAAAATGGTGCCACCCCCGTCCTGCACGTCTACGGTGAGGCCCAGCAGACCGGTGAACTGCACGGTCATTTTTGTAAGGCCAACCGTACATCCGCAGGTGGTTATCGGAGGACAGCTACAACCCTGCCCATAGGCCTGCCACTGGGCCAAAATGACCAGCAATAGCCCCAGGAAGAGCGCTTTTCGTCTTCTTACAAAGTCTACCGATAACATATTTTCAGCATGTAACCCGCCCTATACCCGCGAAAGGCACTTTCTGGATTTTTTTATTCGGACCCAAACCTTACACCCTCACATCTTAGCAAAAAAGCGCCCTGAAGCGAAAACTAAGTGATACAGTTAAAAAATTAAATCGTAAGTTAGTGATTTTCACCAACCTGACAAGTCAACTGTAAAGTTATTATTCACCTCTTTGACCGGCTTGAGAAACCCTTCAAATCCTGTTTTGAGACCGGTTTCAGGTCCCGTGGGAATGGGGCTTTTTCAGGGCCCTTTGGAAGGCACGTGAAAACCCTTCCCAGTGCTATCTATACGATAGGACCGGGATAGGTAAATCACAGATTTAGAGGTAGTAAGGGGAGATTTATTCGTTCCGTAAAGAATTCACGGGATTGGCAACGGCTGCCCTGATGGATTGGAAGCTCACCGTGATCAGGGCAATGGTGATGGAGGCCAGCCCGGCAATAACAAAGATCCACCACGATACTTCGGTCCGGTAGGCAAAGCTGCTCAGCCACTGTCCCGCAGCATACCAGGTCACCGGCACGGCAATGACGATGGCGATGGCGATGAGCTTCAGGAAATCTTTCGACAGCAACGCGATGATACTGGTCACGGTGGCGCCGAGTACTTTGCGCACGCCGATCTCTTTTGTGCGTTGCTCGGCCATGAAGGCGGCCAATCCAAACAGCCCGAGGCTGGCAATGAAAATGGCAAGCGAGGCAAGACCTCCGATGATGGTCTGGGTTTGCTGCTCGGCTTGATAAAGTTTTTGAAAATCCTGGTCCATGAACGAGTAGGCGAAGGGACTGTCGAGACCGAGTTCTTTCCACCGGCTTTCGAGACGGCTCACGGTGGCCGGTACATCGTCGCCTTTGATCTTGAGGGCAATGTAGTTGTACCAGTCGGGAACGATGTGAATGATGAGCGGCGTGATCGCCAGGTGCAGCGAAGAAAAATTAAAGTCCCTGACCACCCCGATCACTTTCCCTTTTTTTCCAAGACCCCAGTCGATCTTTTTACCAATGGCCCCTTCGGGCGATCCCCAGTTGAATTTCTTGACGGCCGACTCGTTGACGATAAACGCCTCGGTCTCGTCGGTGGGGATGTCGCGGGAGAAATTCCTTCCCGCCACCACCGGGATCCGGAAGTTGGGGAGAAAGTCGGCGTCTACGCTGATCGTTGCTTCCGACGTGATCTCGTTTTCATTGGCACCTTCGGGAAGCATGGCGATGTTGCTCACGTCGTCGCTGAAGGTGAAATTCGTCACCGTAGCGTTCAGCACACCCGGCACTTTCCCCATCTCCTCGCGGATGAGCTTATACTTTGGGCTGATCGAACTTCGCATGTAAAACTGAAGGGTCTGCTCCTTGTCGATGCCAAGATTTTGCGATTGCATGAATTCCACCTGGCGGAAGATCAGGATCGTGCCGGCTATGAGCATGATCGACATCGAGAACTGGAACACGACAAGCCCTTTGCGCAACAGGTTGCTTTCTTTCCCCTGGCGCGCGTAGTTCTTCATGGTCTTGATCGGCGAGAACGACGACATGAGAAGCGCCGGGTACGCTCCCGCCAACACGCCGATGAGCAGGAAAATGACGACCACGGTAGTGATCACCTCCGGCCGCATCAGGACCCAAGCGCTCATGGTTTTTCCGGTCAAGGTGTTGAAGTAGGGGAGTGCCACCGCGACGATCGCTATCGCCAGGATGAAGGCGATGCACGTAAGCAGGAAGGATTCCCCCAGCAGTTGCACGATCAGTTGTCCGCGTCGTGCACCGATCACTTTGCGCATGCCCAATTCTTTTGCGCGGTTCACCGAGCGGGCCGTGGCCAGGTTCACGTAGTTCGCACAAGCGATGAGCAACACCAGGATAGCGATGATCGAAAAGATGTACACGTATTTGATGTTGCCGTTCGGACCGATGTCATACGGCGTAGTAGAATGCAGGTGAATGAAGGGGAGGGGTTGAAGCACAAAATCATACCACAGGCCACTGTTCTTTTTCTCCTCCGCCATTTGCTTTTCCAGGAAGGCCGG
>CBIHQM010000670.1:0-2440 GCA_966211885.1 uncultured Chryseolinea sp. | reverse complement strand
GCTATTCTTGCTATCGACGGCCAGGTAATCCCAGCTACCCTCTCCACCCACCAGGGTTTTCTTGATGAGGTGAATACCCGACGGCTGGGCGCCCGAGGCAAGAGCGATAGAAAATAAGATAAGGGTGAACAGGATTTTGTTAAATAGAGAGACCATCAGGCGATAGGTTAATGAAGCGTGGATAAATGATTTGGGTGCACAAATGTAGCTACCGCGTAGAAGCGTGCGTGTGAATTTTTTGCTATGCCTATGTGTAGCCCGGGCGGTTGGTGTGCGCGTGTGATCCCGTTTTGCGGATTTAGAAATCGATGCCTGTGGATAGCCGTTGGACGGGTCGCGGGGCCTATGTTGCCAATCCAGAATGTCTACAGTTTCTCGTAATCGTTTTATAACATGCTTTCTTTGGCAGGTCGTGTAGCGGTCTTGATTTTTGCCCCCGTCGATTACAGGCCGGGGGTTGTGCGTGTGAACATTCACTGTTCGTGAACGCCGTCCCGGGGTGATCGGGTCCAACATCGGAGAACAATTTCAAGAAAACCTATGCGTCGATTATACCTCATTTTGATAGCGACGGTCTCTTTTCCCTTTTGTGTTTTTGCAGCCACCATCAAGGGCAAAGTAAACGACATAAAAACCGGTGAAGCCCTGGTGGGAGCAACGGTTTACCTGGACAAAACACACCACAGTGCCGTCACTGGGCTGGATGGCAGCTACACGCTCAAGGATGTCCCGGCGGGTTCGTATAAACTTTTCGTGCGCTTTGTCGGCTATGCCATCATAGAACGTGAGATCGCCGTGGCAGCCGATCAACCGCTGTCACTGAATATAAACCTGGAAGAAAATCAGACCGAACTCTCCGAAGTGGTCGTGGTGGGAGAGGGGGATAAGGAATCGGACCGCAGCGTGAGGAGTTCGGAACAAAAAGCGGACAACGTACAAAATATCATCGGAGCCAAGTCGATCGAATTGCTCCCCGACATCACCGTGGGCAATGTTCTTCAACGCGTGTCCGGCGTCTCCATCGTGCGCAACAGCAGTGGCGATGGGCAATACGCCATCATCCGCGGGATGGACAAGCGCTATAACTATACGCTGGTCAACGGCGTGAAGATCCCCAGCCCCGATAATAAAAACCGTTACGTGCCCCTCGACATATTTCCCTCCGATCTGTTGGAGCGCCTCGAAGTGATAAAAGCATTGACACCCAACATGGAAGGCGATGCCATCGGCGGAGCGATGAACATGGTGATGAAGTCGGCGCCACCAAGCCTCACGGTATCGGCGACGCTGGCAACCGGCTATAGCAACATCCTCAACAGCGACCGGCCGTTCAGCGGATTTAGCACAAAGCAGATCCCGTCGAAGTCACCGGCGGCGATGTATGGCATGGGCTACGAGGCCAAGCCCACCGACTTTGGGATCAGTCAATTGCAATACAAGAACCAGGACCGGCCCTTGAATTCCCTGATGAGCTTCTCCATCGGCAACCGGGTCTGGAAAGATAAGCTGGGGATTATGGTGGCCGGCTCCTACCAAAATATCTATCGCGGCACAAACAGCACGTTCTATGTTCCGGATGAACCGGCGGCATTGCCCTATCCCAACACCTATCTTTTCCAGGAAGTGCAGCTACGACAATTCTCCAATCAGCAAAAGCGGTTGGGTCTTCTCGCCAAGTTTGACTATGCGTTGAACGACAAGAACAAGCTGACCTTCACCAATCTCTTTATGCAGTTGGATGAATCGCAGCACCGGAACTACTATAATCCATTAGGTACCGGCGCTGGTCTGGCGACAAACGATGTGCACGACCGTTCCAAGTTCACCGTGCAACGGGTGTACAATTCCACATTGCGCGGCGATCATTTGCTTTTTACCGAAAAATGGAAATTGGATTGGACGCTGGCCTATTCCATCGCTACCAGCAATACTCCCGGCTGGTCGGATATGAATGTCCGTTACCGCTACAACGACCAGGTGCTCCAAAGCCAGGAACTTCTGCCCGTGAATGAACGATGGACCAACAACAAGGATGCAGATAAAACCGTGTACCTCAACCTGACGCATAGCCCGTTGGCAAACCTCGAGCTCATGGCAGGAGGAATGGCCCGCTTCAAAACGCGGGATAATATTTTTACAGAATACGAACTGAACACACTGCTCCCCGATGGCAGTGGGAACTACCAGGCCTATACCTCGATCGATAAGGCCACTTTTATTTTCTTGCCCGCGACCAATGCCTACGCCAATCCAAACGATCCCAACAACTACACCGCAAAAGAGAACATCGCAGCGTATTATGTTCAGGCGAAGTACAATCTCACCGACAGGCTCCAGGTGCTGGGCGGCGTGCGAAATGAAAATACTTACCAGGAATATCATTCCCAGCTGAGCATCTACAAAGAAGGAAGAGACGGCACCATAAAGTATTCCGACGTCC
>CBIHQM010000669.1:0-2441 GCA_966211885.1 uncultured Chryseolinea sp. | reverse complement strand
ATTGTGACCTTAGCGAGATTAAAATTTCTCAACTACCTAACTTCGACAACACAAAGCTAGAGCCTACACTTTTTCTTTTGAAAAGAAACCGTGCTCAAAGCAACATCGCGTATTGAAAGTTGCAGGAATGTCAACTTTTCTTCGCTCGCCCATACCAAACTGCAATGTAGTTGCCGTAGCTGCATGTTGGGTTCTGTCACGGTGTGAAGAAAAAATACCGGGTTGCTTATCAGAATAGATCTAAAGCTTACGCGATGACGAAGGTCCGGTCACGCGCTCGGAATGTGTCCATACCCTTATAGGCTGAGACAATTCTGTCGGGATCGACCTGATCGTGTTTTGTTGTGCAGAAACCTGTTATGTTCATTGCATCCGGTCATGGGTTGTTTGACGGCCAAAAATTTTGCCTTTGTTTTGATCCATCATTGCAAGGATGGGCTTATTCGGAGTGTGCCCAAAACACGATGAACAAATTAGATTACAATGTTATGGCTACTCAAAAAGGAGTGGTAAAACTGAAGGGCGCCATGGGCGATCTTTCGTTCTACAAGGGAGTGGATGGTATGATGGTTCGTCAGGCAAGTGGCGTGGACGGTGAGCGGATAAAGAACGCTCCGGAGTATGCGCGAACGCGTGAGAACATGGCGGAGTTTGGCCGCGCCGGCGAAGCAGGCAAACTGCTGCGCAAAGCTTTTAAGAACCTGTTGCTGGGCACCGCCGATGGTCGCGTGGCCAGCAGGCTCACGAAAGTGATGATGCAAGCGCTGAAAGCCGACACAACCAGCGATCGCGGCAAGCGCAATGTGATTGACGGTGAAGTCGGTTTTCTGGAGGGCTTTGAGTTTAATGCAAACTCTCATCTCGAATCCGTTCTGAGTGCACAGCTCACGGTGGCCGTTGACCGCGCAACCGGGAAGATGACGGCAAACATTGCGAACCTTGTGCCGATGAACAATGTGTCGGCTCCTCCTGGCGCTACACACTTTCGGTTTGTGGCGTGTGGTGCCGAGATTGATTTCGAAAGCGGCAACATCGTGGCGTCGCCTGCTCAGAGCTCGGACCTGGTCGCCAGTCAGAAGACGGTAAGCTCGGTGGAACTGGAGGCCACCGTGACGGCAGGAAGCACACATCCTTTGTTTTTTGTTTTGGGGATCACGTTCAGCCAGATGGTGAACGGCACTGCCTATCCCTTGCAAAGCGGTTCGTTCAACGCGCTGAGCATGGTGAAGGTGGATGCTCCGGCGAAAGCTGTGGTGCCTCCGCCCGTTACGCCGTAGGTGGTTTGAGGGAAGGTCTGCATGGGCCTTCCCTTTTTATTATACAACAACTTAAAATTTATGTGCTATGGAATTTAAAGTGGCAGTGATCATTGGTGAGGATGTGAAGGAGATGGTGCGGCTGGAGAATGCGATGCATATGTATGGCTTTACGATCACCTGTTTTAAGTTCACCAATCTGAACGAAGCGATCGACTTCGTTTTTATGCAGCCCGACCCTGTCGACTACCTGCTGGTTGAGGCGGATAAGTTGCTTTTGGAAGAGAGGCAGTTGTTAAAGGCGCTTGCTTCATTGGGTGAAAGCCCGCATGTGGTTACGGCCGTGTACTCAAAAAACAAAGCGATAAATGTTACCCGTATCAAGAAACAGCTTGGCCTGCATATGGCGGTTAGGCTGCCAGCGGACCCTTATGAATATATTTGTCAGATGGGGTTCATTTGGTGCATCATGAGATGCATGACTGAAGCAAGCGGTGTTTTTTTGTTTTCAGTCGATCACTTTTTCCTGGACGAGGTCGACGTAGGTTGGGTGAAGGTAAATTAAAAGGTCATCCCACTGTTGATCGGTTGGCGATAGGTTGGCTTCCAAAAGGATCCGGACAAGGATGCCGGTGATGCGCTGGGCGAAGGGTTGAATTCTGAGGATCTTGTCCATTAATTTTCCGGGCGAATTGGGGTCGAACTGTTCGTTGGGGAGGGCCCGGACACGGGCGATGAGTTCGGATTTGATTTGTTCTTTGTTCATGGGTGGTGATTTTGGGTGACTCCTCTCCTTCCCAGCCGCTTTGATAGCGGCGCGGCTTAGGTCTTTCCTTTCAATTTCTCCGGGTCGTATTGATCCAGTTCTTTAAAGAATTCGGAGAGCAGGTAAATGCGTTGGGCGATGTTGGGGAAGTCTAGCGGGAGGGCGTCGTGTTGGCGAATGATGTAGGTGTGATAGATTTCTAAGAGGGCCTCGCGGTATTCGGTGGGGCGGCCGGCGCGGAGGAGGTGGTTTAGCGGGGTGATGGGATTGTTTGGTTTAGAGACGAGGACTCCTTTGCCAGAAACCCTGGTGGATTTTTTAGGTGACGACGGCATAGCTACTCTGTTTCGTTAACGGATACAATGAAGACAACCGGAATAGAATAAAATATTCCAAATGGGATAACTTATGACAAGGTC
>CBIHQM010000668.1:0-2497 GCA_966211885.1 uncultured Chryseolinea sp. | reverse complement strand
CTCAGGCCGTCGAGTGTTTCAGACACCACGAACTTGAGGAACTGTGTGAGAACGCACGAGTTCATGATGGGTGCGGAATTGAGAATTCTTCGAAGTTGAATGGATACTTCTTCTCTTAACATCGGGGGTCATGTTTTACAGTTAAATACGGTTATTCACTTATAGTTCACATCGGAAGCCTCTACATTCGTCCTCGCACTTCGAATACATCAGCTCAGTGAATGTACATATTTCTTGCTAAAAAGATTATGAACGAGGAGATTATTTACATGCTCGATCGCTTTCCCAAGCATCGGAAAATAATTTTGAAGACCTATAATACGAACGACGACTTCAAGAGCTTGTGTCAGGATTTCTACTTCAGCGCGAGGACGCTCGAGCACTATAAGAATGATATGATCAAAAATCTGAAAGGAGAATTAGAGTATCAACGCGTTTTCGCTGACTTGGAGAAGGAGATCGTCGGGTACTTGAATTCAGACGATAAGAGAACAAAGGCTTGAAGGGCATCCATCGATACTATAGGGTAATCCATCGGTGCTATAATGGTAATCTATCGATACTACAATGGTTATGAAAGCCATCCGAATGTCTACGTCGAAATCGGTAACGCAAAGCGCGCCGCCCATAGCGATCGTCGGGGCGTGACTACCGATTTTCAGGGAGGGGCGCGTCTCGATCAAAACGTCATATACCAGAGATTTTTTGATCAGCATCAGCAGTTCATCAAAGCAAGCGGAGCTTTATCAAGAGGAACAAGCAACAACGAAGATCTAACACAAGGCGCGTATGAAAGCAACAAAGATCGTGGCCATCTCCATCGGAGTGGTGTCGTTGGCGGCAACGGTGGCCTTTATGAAACCACGCCCGGTGAAAGATACCCGTGTTGTCACACCGGATCAAAACGGCATGGTGCTGATCCCCGGCGGCGTGTTCTTGATGGGCACCGATGATGCCGAGAGCTACGACCACGAGCGTCCCGCGCACAGGGTTCAAGTCGCTAGGTTTTGGATGGACAAGACGGAAGTGACCAACCGCCAATTCAAGGAGTTTGTAGACGCTACCGTTTACATCACACTGGCCGAGCGCCGCCCCTCCTGGGAAGAACTCCGCAAACAACTTCCCCCCGGCACACTCGCACCGCCCGACAGCGTGCTCGTCCCCGGTTCACTGGTGTTCCATGTCCCGAACCAACCCGTCATGCTGAACGACTACACCCAATGGTGGCAATGGAAAGAAGGCGTGAGCTGGCAACATCCCGAAGGTCCCGGCAGCAACCTGGAAGGCCGGTGGGACCATCCGGTCGTTCACATTGCTTATCCCGATGCGCTGGCCTATGCCCAATACTATGGCAAGCGCCTCCCCACAGAAGCCGAGTGGGAGTTTGCCTCGCGCGGGGGAAAGAACGATCGCTACAGTTGGGGCGAAGAGGTGTCGCCGCAAGGAAAATTTATGGCCAACACCTACCAAGGCAGCTTCCCCATGCGCAATCTCAAAGAGGATGGCTTCGAAACCACATCACCCGTGGGTTCTTTTCCTCCCAACGGCTATGGACTGTACGACATGATCGGCAACGTGTGGGAATGGACCGGCGACTGGTATGATGCCACGTATTTCCAAACACTAGCCAAGAGCCGTCTCACCCTAAACCCGCACGGTCCGGCTAAGCCTTTCGACCCGCGAGATCCGTATGGGCTGAAGCGCGTCACCAAAGGAGGATCGTTTTTGTGTGCATCAAACTATTGTGTCAACTACCGCCCGAGCGCACGGCAGGCCACAGCCTTTGACAGCGGGCAATCGCATATCGGTTTTCGTTGTGTGAAAGATGTGGAGTGACAGAATTCCTTACATTACAGCAAAAGATTTTTGCTGAAAATTGGATTCTTAAACGTCATAACGTAATATTGCGTTATAACGATATGGGGATCACGAAATCAGAACTATTCAAGAAGCGTCAGAACAGGCTTGCCGTTCTGGCCAAGGCGTTTGACCACCCCGCCCGCGTAGCGATACTGGAACATTTGTTGAGTAATCAAACCTGTATTTGCAACGACCTGGTCGATGTTCTGCCGCTTTCACAATCCACCATCAATCAACATCTCAAAGAATTGAAACAGATCGGGATCATCAAAGGCGAGATCGAAGGCCCTAAGGTGAACTACTGCATCGACGAAAATGTGTGGGAGGAAGCCAAAGACATCTTCATAAACATGTTTTCCAAATTTGTGAAGAAGAACGATTGTTGTTGATTTTTTTTGACTAGCGCTACCGTAATATTACAATAATACAATAACTATGTCAGCGATTCGAACCGCCACACTACTTTCTACCTTGCAAGGAACTATCGGACAACTCACCCGGGAATTCGACCAAATCCCGGCAGAGCGAAAAAAGATCCTTGACCAACTTACGGCTTTTGTTCAAAACAAGATTGACGCAGGAGAGAAGGCGTATCTCAACTTTATATGTACACACAATTCGCGTAGAAGTCACCTGT
>CBIHQM010000667.1:0-2513 GCA_966211885.1 uncultured Chryseolinea sp. | reverse complement strand
TTCCTCATCGAAGGCTTGTATTCCTATTGTACGCTGTACAACCTCACGCTCCTGGATCTGGGGACATCGGCCGTAGAAGGCAGGCCCAACTTCGGCTTGCTGGATTTTAAAATGCGTTTGGGTGGCATCCCCACGCCAAAGTTCACGTTCGAGAAAACTTTCTCGTGATGGAAAGGCCATTGGTTTCCATTATCTGTCTCTGCTATAACCACGCCGCCTTCGTGGAGGAGGCCCTGAAATCGGTTTTCGATCAAACTTATCCAAACCTACAGGTCATCGTCGTGGACGACGCCAGTACCGACAACAGCATTGAGGTGATCCGCCGCACCCTCGCGCAACATCCCAACAGCCACCTGTTGGCCCTGCCTCAAAACCTGGGCAACTGCAAAGCCTTCAACCAAGGCCTGCGCCTGGCCACCGGCGAATACGTGGTCGACTTCGCCACCGACGACGTGATGCTGCCCGAACGCATCGAAAAACAACTGCAACTTTTTTCACAACTCGACTCTTCCTATGGCGTGGTCTTCACCGACGCCAATTATATCGACACCCAAGGGCAAGTGTTTCGCCAACACTACGATTATCTCTTCGCCAAAAAATTGCTGACGGATATTCCCCAAGGCGATGTGTACCGCGATGTGCTGGGCACCTATTTCATTGCCTCCCCCACCATGTTGGTTCGCAAAAAAGTGCTGGACGACCTTCAAGGTTATGACGAGACGCTGGCGTATGAAGATTTTGATTTTTGGGTACGCTCTGCGCGACAATACAAATACGCGTTCCTCCCCGACCGGTTAACCAACATCCGGCGCAAACACCAGTCACTTTCTTCGGGATGGTACAAACGAGGCGATCCTCAACTGCACTCGACCTACCTCGTCTGCGAGAAAGCGCAACGCCTTAATCGCGATGCGGGCGACAAACAGGCTTTGTTAAAACGAGTACGCTACGAGCTGCGGCAATCGGTGTTTTCGGAGAACCATAAAGAGGCTAAACTTTTCTACAACCTGTTGGCGACTTTGGAATCGCCTTCAAAATCAGACCGGCTCCTGCTGGGACTGATGAAATCAAAACTACCCCTCGCGAAATTGCGCCTATTCTATCAACGGTGGCGATACTAGCGTTTCCACAAACGCATTTCGATGGAGATGCGGGTTTGATCCTGGTTTAGGTTGATCGCCCCACCATGAATGAGATAGGGCGAAAAGATGAGTACTTCATTGCTGGCGGGGTCGGGCCGCGTCACCTGGTAAGGACCGCGGATGTCGGTTACGCCCGGCACATTGAACCGCACGCCGTTGACCATTGCTCCCTCCACCGTCTTTTCCACGCGGGACTCCGGCCACCGATGGCTTCCCGGGATCAGGATGAGCGACGACTGCGCGTTGCTGCCGGCGACCGGGATATAAAGATTGATGCAGTCATCATAGTCGTCCAGCCAAACATCGCGGTGCAGGGGATTGTTGTCGGCTTGCTGGGGACGGATCACACGAAAGTGAAAAATGGATTGGCCGTCAAACGGATTTTTTGCCACCAGGGGAAGGCGACACACTTCCGAGATACGATCCTCCACCATGCGCACCGGCACGGGGAGATCTTTTGTGGAAAGCAGCTTGGTTCTTTCGATGGCTTTCAGGTGAGCGTCGAAATTGCGGACCTGTGTATGATATTGCTCCAAATCAAAATCATCGTCCACGGAAAGCCCGCCTTCGCGCCAACTTTTCAGCAGCAGCCTGCGCGTGTTGTGCATGAACGTGGAATAGGTTGCTGCATCAAAAAGTTGTTCGATCGAAAAACCCGTGGCGCTCCACGGTGTTGCTGCCGTAAGGTCAACCGCTTCGTTCAATAAAATCCGTTCGTCGCCCCAGGCGCGTGGGCCGGTGACTTCATACGAAAGTTCTGTATCGTTTACAGTGTATTTCATTTGGCCTGCTGCTTTTGGAAAAACATCGCAGCTTATCTCCGGTTATCTTGCCCCAATACCATGCTCAGATAATTTTCATAGCGGCTCAGGGCGATCTCCCCTGCCCGTATGGCGTCGACCACGGCGCATTGCGGCTCGTTCACGTGGATGCAGCGTGCACCGAATTTACACTCCAGCCGAACGTCGCGCATCTCCGGAAAATAGTCCGAGATCTCCTGGGCATTCATGTCCACCAAACCCCACTCTTTTATGCCGGGGGTGTCGATGACATAGGTCTTCTCATCGAGCGCGAACATTTCGGCAAACGTGGTGGTGTGGGTTCCCTTGGAGGAAAAGTCAGACACGTCGCCAACGGTTTGTTTGATGTGGGGGGCGATCTTGTTCAGCAAGGTTGATTTTCCAACACCGGAGTGGCCGGCGATCAACGTTACTTTATCGCGAAGGATGTCCCATAGCACGTCCTGGTCTTCATGCAACGCCGAGATCGAAAAACAGGCAACGCCAATGCCGGTATACAACTCCATAAGCTCCTGCACGTTTTGTTTCCCCTCCTCATCGAGCATGTCTTTCTTGTTGAACAAGATGACCT
>CBIHQM010000666.1:0-2525 GCA_966211885.1 uncultured Chryseolinea sp. | reverse complement strand
GGCATGGGCAGCTTCAACCTCATGGACGATGCCAACATTCCCAGCCTGCTCTCGCTTCCCTACCTCGGCGCCGTGGAGGCCGACAACAAGATCTATCAAAACACCCGGAGGCTATTGCTCTCCGATAGCAATCCCTTCTACTTCAAAGGAAAAGCCGGAGAAGGCATCGGCGGCCCCCATGCCGGCATGGAGATGATCTGGCCCCTCAGCGTGATCATCCGCGGCCTCACCAGCAAGAATGATGAAGAGATCAGAAAATGTATCCAAACCCTCAAGTCTTGCCATGGCGGAACGGGATTCATGCACGAGTCTTTCCACAAAGACGACGCGACGAAGTTCACACGGAAGTGGTTTGCATGGGCGAATACGATCTTTGGTGAATTCTTGTGGAATACGTATTTGAATAAGCCCCATCTGTTGTCGTAGAGGGGGGTAAAAAAGAAGACTAAGCGTTCAACACAAACGAGAAAGGCACAGTGTCGCTAACGGTCAATAGATTTCTCAGGTCTGGAAAATCTGGGTTTATCAAAAGGTTGAACTCGGCAGAGAAAAATTGAAGGTGCAATCTTGCCGAGGGCACTTTCAGAAAAGGAGAGTCAGAAGAAGCAAGCCATTGTTTTCCAATTTCCTGGGTGGTCAAGCTATGTGGCGGTGTGTTCCAATCGGCAGGTAAACGCGCGGGATTGATCTCGCCGATTGAGGTTTCGTCCCTGACCTCATAAATGACCATCCGCCAGGCTTGCGTGCCCACAACATGTCCACGGATACACAGATATTCCAATTGAGCCAGGGCGGCGGAACTTGCGGCATAAAACATGTTTGTCCCTTTAGGATTCCAACGCGCTGCAGTTCCCGAAAAACTATACGGAGCTGCGGCATATCGCTCCTCCATGATCCTGTAACAGTGCATAGATTTTGAGTATCACAAAACGTTACCGTAGATGAGGGCATCCAAACTCGCATCGACCCGGTCAACGCCGATGGGAGACGTAATTAAAGATATCGGCGTCACATTACCTAACGCCATGTTGGGGCTGTTCAGCCAACGTTTAAAGTCCGTAAGATTTCCGAAGACATCCACGCCCTTTTTTACAACCTCGTCTATTTTGAAAAATTGCGCTGCCCCGGATTTTCCAATGCGCGAATTTGTTTTCCAACGCGAAACCGTACTGGTGGAAACATCGGCGGCTTTTGCAATTTCGGGCACGTTCAACTCGAGATAGTCAACCAGGAATTCAATCTCACTGGAAGGAATTCCGTTTTCATTTTCCACCAAGGTTGAGATCTCCACGAGGCTTCCTGCTTTTGCAAAGGAGGGGACCATATAGCCATATCCGGTCTTGACCGAAACAACAGACTTCTTTCCGTTCCGGATAACCTCCATTTCAATTCGCTGCTCACGCGGTATCGACCGTTCGATCTCTGCAATAGAGCGCGACGATTTTCTCCCGGCCAGAAAATCTTCATGAGGAGCATGCGTTTTTTTGGGACTGCTCTTTCGACCCGGTGTCTTCCCGAACCGTGTCACCCCGCTTTTTCTTCTGCTACTTTCGCTCATCGTCATGTCATTTGATATATCAATATACGTCAAATGCACAGAAAAGTAAATCATTTGACAAGACAGAATGCGTTGACAAGACAGAATGCGTCAAATGCATTAAATTTTTTGTAAGTATTTGATGAAGAATTAGTTATGAAATTAAACTTATTATCCTCAACCCACCTGTGGCAGTACTTTTCCAGAGGATCCCAAGGCCCCAGACGGTCTTTTCTTGTGAAAAGCATCGAAAAAATCACCGACATTCATGTAACCATATGAAGCATCAGGGGTAAACTTTTGTATTCCCTAACTTAAAAACAGCCTGTGTCATGATCCGGAACTACTTCAAATCCGCTGTCCGCAGCACCCTCAAAAACAAGGTCTTTACAGTGATCAACGTATTGGGCTTGGCCGTCGGGTTGGCTGGGTCGATGCTCATCACCCGCTATGTGATGCACGAGCTCAGCTACGACCAGGACCAGTTGCGAAAAGACAGGATCTTCCGCGTACAGTTGGACCGCTACAGCAAGGGCGAGGTCACCACGCGATGGGCCGCGGGCGCCGCGGGGATAGGCCCGGAGCTTAAAAATAATTTTCCGGAAGTCGAGTACTATGTCCGCATGTGCGAGGACAAGCAGACGTTTGGTCACGACGACGTCGCGTTCAAGGAAGAACACATCTACTATGCCAGCGAAGATTTTTTCAAGGTCTTTTCCTTCCCGTTGTTGAAAGGCGTCGACTCGACGGTGCTCCGCGAGCCGCATACGATGGCTGTCTCAAAGACGTTTGCAAAAAAGTATTTTGGCAACGAAGATCCCATCGGGAAAATGCTTCGCAAGAATGGGGTAGAGGAATGGGTCGTCACCGGTGTGTTTGAGGACGTGCCCGCGACCAGCCACATGCGATTTGATGCTCTGCTTTCTTTTTCAACCTACCTGACCTATTTCAAGGATCCCGACGCGTTGAACACCTTTGGGTGGGATGG
>CBIHQM010000665.1:0-2579 GCA_966211885.1 uncultured Chryseolinea sp. | reverse complement strand
TTTTGGACAATTGCATTCGGACTATCAAAACCTGATTGTCGGAATAAATGAAACCCCTGCGTTGGTGGTGGCTGTTGAACCTGTCAGCGGACAGGAGATTTTGATCTTTGACGGTTGCCGGCACGGGTATAATGCGATGTTTTGTGACCACTATTCTGAACAACAGAAAAATAGAAAAGCAGACAAACTGTATAAAGCCCCAAATGGCACGGAAATGTTCGAGCTAACGATCTCGACCTATAATGGAATTGACTACGATGACGAGTTTGCAAGCGACGTGGATGAACGTGGATTTATCGAGTCGATCGATGGAACTAAAGTCGACTTGAAAACCGCGAAGAGAAACGGATTTGATGTGTTGCAAATCTTCGGCACGGACGGAAGCGGCAAAATGATTGAAATTGTTTCCGAAGAATTAGCTTGATTTCGAAGTCAAACTTCCAACCCTTGCGGCACTAGCGGAAGCGTATAAAGTCTCTTTCCGGTAGCGTTAGCGATAGCATTTCGAATCGCCGGCGCGATGCCGATGATCGGCGTTTCACCTGCTCCTGCCGGTGCAAGATCTTTTCGGTTCAACATGACAATATCCAGCTTCGGAACATCGCCAAACCGGGGAACACGATATGCCGATAGTTTTGGATTCAGGATCTTTCCATCCTTGAAATCAATCCGCTCAAACAAGGCTCCCCCGAGCCCCTGAATGATCGAACCCATGATCTGGTTCTCCAGATGATTCGGATTGATGATGCCGCCACACTCAAACGCAACGGCAGCGCGCAACACCTTAACATCGTTCTCGTTTCGGTCGAAGACGATCTCCGCGCAGGCGGCAACGTAGCTTCCCTTCTCCTCCCCGCACGCAATCCCAAAACCGTGATCTTTTTCCGGCTTCGTTCCCCATCCAAAAGCTTTTGCGGCAGCTTCCAGAACATCTATCATTCTCTTCTCCGACAAATTCTTAAGTCGAAATTCAAGGGGATCAATTTTCAACTCAGCGGCCAGGTCATCCATGATGGATTCACGGGCAAAGTTGTTTGCCGTCGCTGCCAGTCCGCGGTATGAACCCTGTCGCAACGGTGAGTCGGATGGGTGAAATTGTATCAAGGTATTTTTAACCTCGTAGGGCGTGTCGATGCCGGAGCCTCCCGAATTGTAATTGTGAAATTCCCATGAAGTGAGCATTCCGTTTTTATCTGCGCCAGCCTTCACATCAATCACGCCCCCCGGACGAAAATAGGCCCAGGTAAACTCTTCTTCACGCGTCCAAACTACTTTCACCGGCTTCCCTGCTTCTTTCGCGAGTCTCGCCGCTTCCATACCGGCCTCGCCCGTGTGTTTGCCTCCGTAGCCCGATCCGGTATCGGGTTGAATGACGCGTATATTCTGTTTAGGGATCTGGAAAACATCTGCCAGATCTTCTTGCACACCAAACGGGCGCTGCGTACCTGCCCACACAGTGAGCTTACTCCCCTCCCACTGTGCAACGCCAGCGCGTGGCTCAAGCGGCACGTGCGCAATGTAATCTACGGTAAAGGTTTGTCCGATCCTGACCTCCGCTTTCGAAAATGCGGATGACACGTCTCCTGATTTTTCAGCGCGATCGTCAGCCTTGCTCGTTTTTCTGAGGTGATCAAATATGTCTTTTCGGGAGGGCTGTGGTTCGAACTTCCATTCCGCTTTTATCGACTGTAGTGCTTTGTTCGCGGTCGAAAGATCACCGGCCGCCACGCCAAGGAAGTCTCCATCATGCACAGCAACAACGCCGGCCATTTTTTTTGCTTCGGAAAGGTCTGCAGAAATCAGCGTTGCACCATAGGCTGGGGCGCGCAGAATTCTCCCATACAACATGCCGGGCAGTTTCATGTCGGACACATATTTGTGCCGGCCGGTAACAAACGATTCGCCATTCACTTTCTTAACCGAAGTGCCCGCGATCTTCCAGTCGTCGATCTTCTTCAAGGCCACTTTGTCGTCGACAGCCTGGACGAGTTGTTTTCCCTTGACGATCTTGCCTATATTGACCGCCTGATTTGTGTTTTTGTTCGTGACGTCGCCCTCGTTGATAGACAACAAGGAACGATCAGTCCTCCATTCGGCTGCGGCGAGGTCCAGGATCAGTTCGCGTGCCGATGCGGCAGCCTTTCTCAGCTGTGGTCCCATGTAAGGGGTTGACCGGCTTCCAAAAGTGCCGCGGTCATAAGGCGTCAGCGCGGTGTCGCCAAGGATCATGGTAATCTTTTTCATTTCAACACCTAGTTCTTCCGCCACCACCTGTGCCAGCGATGTCCTGATATTTTGCCCCACTTCCGCTTTGCCGCTATAGATCGTCACCGCGCCATCTTCACCAATGTGCAGCCATGCGCCAATCTGATTTTCCGGCAGTCCCTCGATCGATAGCCCATAACTAGTATTGACCGCGGCGAAGGTTATAGCAATGCCACTTCCGAGGATCCCAAAGAAATCCCGCCGGTTCATTGTAAAATAGTGGGATGGCCTTTCGGCAAGTTCGTATTGCTCGGGAGCAAAAACGGAGTCGTGGGGTTTTCGTTACATAAGAATCCCTTGTTGAATTTTATTGC
>CBIHQM010000664.1:0-2584 GCA_966211885.1 uncultured Chryseolinea sp. | reverse complement strand
AGCTCTGGCCCGTCTACGGTTTGCCGGAAACTGTTTTTGTCGCCCTTTCCTGGTTGTTTTTTGTAAAGATCGCTGAGGGAAAGATCTGGTTGCCCGATACCATGCAAATGATCTACTTCCTGATTACCGGGATCGTGATCCCTTTGGTGATCTACAAGTTCATGCTGGAAAGCATTTTCATGTTGGCCGGCGACGCTCCGGTGGAGAACTATTGGAATCTACTGATCACCACAGGTTTCGGAGACTTTATATCTACATTTTGCGTGTCGCTGCCCTTGCTTCACTTTCTTACGCCATGGATGGCAAAGCGCGAATTACTTCTTCATCGCGAAAAAATTGAGCACCTGTCGCAGTATTCACGGCTCCGGAAAGTGCAATGGCTGGAATTTCTCACCGTTGCCGTCATTGCCTCGGTCATCAACCTGTTCCTGGATTTTATAGACTACTGGTTTTTGAATGGAATACTGTCGCTCTATGTAGCGATGCGTTTTGGTTTTGGCGCCACGGTGTTGATGAATTCCTATATGCTCGTCATCACCTACATGGTCCCGGCGGCCATCCACCACGGGTATCTTCCACATTTTGCTGAGAGCCAGATGCTGAGAACACAACTGGGTACGGCGCTTTTGTATGTGTTCACGATCATTACCGGCCGGCTTGTTTCGGACATGAGGCTCAGCGAAGCACGGTTGAATGAGCGGAACAATGAGCTCAATCAAATGAACAGCGAACTGGACCGGTTTGTCTATAGCGTGTCGCATGACCTGAGCGCTCCATTGAAATCTATCCTTGGTCTGGTATCCATCAGCCGGCTGACCAACGCGGAAAACGAGCATCGGCACCACTTTGATCTTATTGAAAGAAGTGCGTACAAGCTGGAGGCCTTTGTGGCGGAGGTATTGGATTACTCCCGGAACCGAAGGACGGAGGGGGCACACGAACCGGTGAACCTGAAAGACCTGTCGCAGGAAGTTTTTCAAAACCTGCAGTTCGCGGATGGCTTTAACGAGATTGCATTCGAGGAGGCAGCGATAAAACACGAATGGGTGATCAGCGATCGCAGCCGGTTGAAAATGATCCTTCAAAACCTTTTGAGCAATGCCATCAAATTCAGAAATAAAACCCGGAGGCCATTCATCCGGTTGTCTACACAGCTGAAGGACGAGCGATTGATGTTTTCCATCGAAGACAACGGTGAGGGAATCAGGCCTGAACTGAGGTCTAAGATCTTCGACATGTTTTTTCGGGGCAGTCACCGATCCGATGGTTCAGGCCTCGGTCTCTATATCGCCCGCGAAGCCGCAAAGAAAATTGACGCTACGCTCGAAGTGACCTCTACGTATGGAGAAGGGTCTGTTTTCACGATCGCACTACCGGCTTCCGTCGTGCCCGTGCCGGCAGAACCCAAACCTGTTCCCCTGGCGCAGGATTGATCTGGAGATCAATTTGTTATTTTCTCCTCCACTCAACTACTCACTGCGCAACGACTTCGCGGGATTCATCATCGCCGCGCGGATGCATTGGTAGCCAATGGTCAACAGCGCAATCGCCAGGGCAATGCCTCCTGCCAGCGCATACACGCTCACACCAATGGTGGCGCGATAAGAATAGCCCTGGATCCACCATTGCACTCCATACCATGCCACGGGCGTACTCAACACAAAAGCGATGAGTACCAGCTTACCATATTCACGCGAGAGCAGGAACACGATGCTGTTGACGGACGCGCCCAGGGTTTTCCGGATCCCGATTTCTTTGGTGCGTTGTTCGGCCGTGAAAGCTGCCAGCGCGAACAAGCCCAGGCAGGCAATGACGATGGCCAAACCGGCAAACACCGCGAAGATATTCGCCAGTCTTTTTTCGGCGTCATACATTTTTCCATAGTCTTCGTCCAGGAAGGAATATTCGAACGCGTTTTCAGGAGCAAGTTTTCTCCAAAGGGTTTCAATCTTGTCCAGCACGGCCTGTGTGCTTTTGCTTTTGAAACGGAAGGCGACATAGCCGTTGGAGCGTTGGAGGAACAAGGCCAGCGGCGCGATGTTTTCACGCATGTTGGCAAAGTGAAAATCTTCCACCACGCCGACCACGGTCCACGATTTGATCGAGTTGGGGTCGGGTGATCCATCGGGCCGGTTGGCGGTAAAGGAACTGATCTTTTTGCCCAGAGGGTTCGGACCCATCTCGAATTTTTCTACGGCCGATTCGTTCAACACAACGCTTTCCGTGGAATCGGATAAAAACTCGCGCGAAAAATTCCTGCCCATCTTTATGTTCATGCCCAAAGTAGTCACATAGTCGTAGTCTACCGTCCAACTCTCCATCGACACCATATCTTCAACGTCATCGCCGGTGGGAACTTTGCCCTCGGGCCAGTAGGTATTGTTGTTGCGCCACGTGCCGGTCACGGGCAAGTAGCCGCTGATGGTGCCCGCCGTGATCGACGTATTTTGAAGAAGCTCGTCCTTAAAGGCCTGGATGTGATTCTTCAGGAAGCTGGCCCGGTGCACGATGATGACCTGGTCTTTTTGAAACCCGATCTTTTTATGCTGCACATAATGCAGTTGCTTTTGGATGGCAATGGTTC
>CBIHQM010000663.1:0-2620 GCA_966211885.1 uncultured Chryseolinea sp. | reverse complement strand
CGGCCTTCAAACACAGAAGCAATCGGTTGTGGTGAAAGCCGGTGAAACGACGCGTGTTGATTTTGTTTTGGAAGAGGACACTAAGCACCTGGAGGAGGTTGTGGTTTCGTCGGGAAGATTGAACCAGGAAAGTATTTACGCGGCCAAGATGCCTTTGAAGAACATGGAGAACCCGCAGGTTTACAATGCTGTTTCTTCCGATCTTTTGAAAGTGCAGGCCATTGCCAGCTTTGACGATGCCCTGCGCAACGTGCCCGGCATTCAGAGGCTCTGGGAGAGCACGGGACGTGGTGGTGGTGACGGAACTTCTTATTTCTCCCTGCGTGGTTTCGAAGCGCAGGCCAATATTGTGAATGGTCTTCCCGGTCTCACGAATGGCAGCCTGGATCCGGCCAACATCGAACGCATCGAAGTCATCAAAGGCCCTTCGGGCACATTGTTTGGAAGCAGCCTGATCTCCTATGGCGGCCTAGTCAACACGGTGACGAAACGACCTTACAACAATTTTGGCGGTGAGGTCTCTTACATGGCAGGTAGTTTTGGGCTCAACCGCGTGACGGCGGACATCAACACCCCGCTGGGGAACGAAGAGAAACAAGTCACCTTGCGGGTGAACACAGCCTATCAAACCGAAAACAGTTTTCAGGACGCCGGTTTCAGAAACTCGTTCTTTGTCGCGCCCACGTTGTCGTATAAAGTGAACGACAAACTTTCTTTCCTGATCCTTACCGAGTTCATGCAAGAAGAAAAAACAAACCCCACCATGTTGTTCCTGGGACGGAGCACACCCCTTCAATTTGCCGACATGAAGGCGCTGAACTACGACCGGAAACTTTCGCTGACGAGCAATGACCTCTCCATAAAAAATCCGCGCTACAACCTGCAAGGCCAGATGACCTACCGGATCTCATCGCAGTGGACTTCACAAACGGTGTTGTCGAGGGGTGTGGCGAAGTCGAATGGCTATTATTCTTATCTCTACGACAACGAGAACGGCAAAGGCGAATTCGGTTTGTGGATGAGCAAACAGCAAGCGCAGACCGTGAGCACCGACATTCAGCAGAATTTCAACGGCGACTTCACGCTTGGAAACCTTCGGAACCGCATGGTGGTGGGCCTGGATTATTTCAACCGGAACATCATCGACAACAGCACGGGATATGCCTGGATCTACAATGTTACGCCGCAAGGCGTCGTCAACTCCATTGATCCCTACACCGGCGTGGAGGCGGCGCCCGCTTACCTGGCGCGTCCTTCGGTCGACAACCTGATCGCTCCGACCGGGGTGAGCAACAGCAATTCGAAAGACAATACGTATAGCGCCTATGTGTCGGACATCATCAACCTTACCCCGAAGTTGTTGGCCATGGCGAGTCTCCGGTTTGACTACTTTGATAAGAAGGATACAGACTTTGATCAAACGGCGCTGTCGCCGAAATTTGGATTGTTGTACCAGCCTATGGCCGACAAGCTGTCCGTATTTGCCAATTATATGAATGGCTTTAAAAACGTGGCCCCGGTTTCGATCGCCGACGTGGACGGATCGAATCCCCGGCTTAAGAATTTTGAAGCCGAGCATGCCAACCAGTGGGAGTTTGGTGTGAAGTCGAATCTTCTTTCCGACAAATTGCAGGCCACCGTTAGTTACTATGCTATAGAGGTAGCAAACCTGGTGACCGGAGATCCTGCAAACCCCAACAACAGTCTGCAAGGTGGGAAGGCGGAAAGCAAAGGACTGGAAATTGACTTGCGCGCAAATCCCATCCCGGGTCTCAGCCTCATCGCCGGGTATGCCCACAACGAAAGCAAAGTGTTGGAAGGCGACGACAAGAACGTGTGGCTGGAAACCGGGAAACGACCTATCTACGCCGGACCGAAAGATCTGATCAATGCCTGGGCGACCTATACGGTGACAACGGGCGGGCTGGAAGGGCTAGGATTTGGTGTGGGAGGGAACCACGCCAGTGACCTGGCCATCCTGGACAGCGACGTTACCGGGAAATTTGTATTGCCGGGCTACACCGTCATCAATGCCACGGCGTTCTACCGGACAAACAAATTCAGGGTAGCCTTGAATGTGAACAATATCACCGATAAGGAGTATTACTCAGGCTACTCTACGGTGAACCCTCAAAAACCGAGAAACGCTGTCCTTAGCTTCTCATACAAATTCTAATGTCTAGCGTGATGGCATTGTTTCACAGATGTAATTTTACCTAAGAAAATCTCTGTCGCTTTTTTTCGTTCAGGATGGCCAGGTTCATCGCGACCTCGTCCGCGCGTTCTTTTTTCTCGATCGCATCGATTTGTTGCCATAGTTTTGCATTGTGGCGGGCCACCAGCCCGGGGATGCGGAACAAATCGATGAGATACCAGACGCCCACGCCATAGAGCGTGATCCAAAACAAGATCTGGATCCCCCACTTTCCTAAATAGCCGTAGTGTGTTCCAAAAACAAAGAGCGTTAATAAGTAAGCCGTTCCGGTGGATTTGAGCTGACTTTGCAGGTGATATTTTTGCTTGTTCATAGTGATGTGAGTTTTAAAGGTGACATTTTAATTTATGCGCTTTTAAACTCCATCACAAATAGCCGTAGCGTTGTTTTGGTGCATCCGGGCAA
>CBIHQM010000662.1:0-2624 GCA_966211885.1 uncultured Chryseolinea sp. | reverse complement strand
GTGGGTGAAGAACACCAACACGGGCGATCCCCCGCCTTTGTTGGTGTTCTTCCCCAACAAAACCAGCTGCCAACACACAATCCTCCGGCGAAAAGTGAAACGAGGCGATAGTAGTTAGCAAGCACATTTGGCGGCCCCCCTCGTACCTCGGGTCAGGCCCGCCCGTACCGAACGTGTGACTAGCTTTTACCGAATGTACCCACGGTACGTTCGGGCGGGCTATCCGTTACAAGTCCGCCCATCACACCACCCCACGCACTTCGGGCTTTCCACTTCTATCCTTGGCCGGTCCACCGCATGTCAGTGGTTCGCGTTCGTGTTTCTTCACCACCAAGAACGACCGTCTCTTTGAACGACTAACCCCTTTTAACGAATAACCCCGGCCTTTAGGCCGGGGTTAACCAACAACATCGAAAACGTGCCACAGGAAAGATCAGATCGATCTTCACACTTCCTGGCACGAAACGCACGCACCGCCTCGCTCTTCGCACCGGCGGACGCGCGACTCTTATTTCAGTTCCTTTATCTTGATGCTGCGATACGACACATTATCACCATGATCCTGGATCAGGATGCGTCCTTTCTCCGCCATCCCGAAGTTCGGCCACTCTGCATATTTGCTACGGGCTACAAGCGCATAGAAGATCGGCGTACCACGCTGATATTCCACTACTTTATACCCATTCAACCAGTGCTCTATACGTCCATCAGGAAAGACCACAACACGTCCGAAATTCCACTCACCAATCGGGTGCTGGCTTCCCTTGGGTTTTAACGACGGGATGAGATCATACAACGACGCGATCGTGCGATTGCCCACCGCTCCGAGTTTTGCATCGGGATGTTTCTCGTCGTCGAGCACCTGGTATTCGAGGCCGATAGCCGAGCCCTTGTTGCCTTCTTTTTCGGTCACAAAATATTTCACGCCGCTATTCGCCCCTTCCGTGAGCCGGAATTGAAATTGCAGATCAAAGGCCCCATATTCTTTTTGGGTCACGATGTCGCCGCCGTTAGCCGACTCGGCGCCGGCAGATTTCACAACGCTGAGCAGGCCGTCTTTTATTTCCCATCCGTTGGTGGGGAACTGATCTTTATATGCACCACGCCAGCCGGTGGTGGTCTTTCCATCCCAAAGCAACGCGTAGCCATTCTTTTTTTCTTGTTCCGACAAAGCATTCGGAAGCGTGTTCATCACAAAGATGTTGTCGGGTGGCGAAGCTTTCAAGCCCTCGGTTTGAATACGGATGTTGCGCCACCGCACTTTCTGACCGGCTTCTTCGGGCTTGCCCACGGCATGCACTTGTAAGCCGATGAAACCTTTCAAGGTGAGATCGTCGGAAAGATTGGCCGTAGCCACGCCGTTGATCCAGGTGCGAATGACCGGGCCGATGCATTCGATGCGGCACGTGTTCCATTCTCCTTTCTTAAAAGCTTTTTTGGCGTCGGGGTTGTATTCCAGCGAATAAAGCCAGCCACGTCGCGCTTCGTCATAGATGCCGCCGGTCCATGCACGGGCGGACGGATCGATTTCTGATTGATAGCCGTGTACGCGGCCGTCCTGGTAGTCGGCTTTGCTCTCGCTTCTGAACTGGATGCCCGAATTCATGTCGGCATCCAGTTTGAAGTCAAGCTCCAGGATAAAGTCGCCATACGTTGCCTCGGTCACCAAAAAAGAATTGGGTTCGTTGAAGACCGTGGTGCCCACGATTTCTCCATTCTCGGCTTTGTACTGGGCCTTGCCGTTCAATTGCTTCCATCCACTCAGGTCTTTCCCATTGAAAAGTTTCACCCATTTCACCTGCGCCTGGCAAAACCCGGCCACGAGAACCATGGCCATCACGGCCAGCATTTTGTTTTTCATATGGAGTACAAGTTTTCGATTTGCATATTTACCGTAAGACGACGTTTCTTTCACTATACCCTTACATGACGGACGGGGAAGATGGATGAGTGGTCACATTCCGGCTGCCTTGGCATTAGATTAGGATGATCGCTGAACAATTCTTCCTACCTTGCCCCGCTAAAATTTGTGATGAACCGTCAGCAACTCATCTCCGCCCTACAGGCCTACGCCTCGCCTGATCCCGATGAAATCGCCTTTGTCCCCCAATTTCTCGAACTGCTGTGTCATGCCGACGCCTACCAGCGCACGCACCTGCCCGGGCACATCACCGGTTCGGCCTGGATCGTGGACACCTCAAAAAAGTTTGTCCTGCTCACACACCACGCCAAGTTAAACAAATGGCTGCAACCCGGCGGTCATGCCGACGGCGACGAAAATATTTTGCGCGTCGCACTGCGCGAAGTCAATGAAGAAACAGGCCTTCACCCGCCCCACACACCGCAACAAAGTCCCTTCGACATCGACATCCATCCCATTCCTGCGCGTCAGGATTTTCCGGAACATCTTCACTATGATGTGCGGTTCCTATGGGTCGCCGATAAAAATGATCCGTTGCTGCTCTCGGAAGAATCGCATGCCCTGGCCTGGATTCCCTTACCGGACGTGGCCGCGATCTCTCAAAACAACCGGTCCATGATGCGGATGGTCGATAAGCTACTTTGAGCTCACCAGTAACAGACCAAACGCCAACACGACGATCCAGTATTTGTAGGGGTTGATG
>CBIHQM010000661.1:0-2635 GCA_966211885.1 uncultured Chryseolinea sp. | reverse complement strand
ACATAAATTTCTTTTACCTGGCATCCGGCATCCGGAACCGTATTGAAAAACAAGGAGATCGCTTTACTGTATTGGAGAGCGATCTTTCTTTTTCGGAGCAGGAGATGGAAAAGATCATTGCAGAGGAACCGGAGAAGCTGAGTCCCAACGTGATCCTGCGGCCGTTGTACCAGGAAATGATCCTGCCCAACGTAGCCTATGTGGGTGGTCCCGCGGAAGTGATCTATTGGTTGCAATTGAAGGAAGTGTTCGATCGATTCAAGACGCCTTTCCCGATGATCATGCCCCGCAATTTCGGGATGGTCATGGATCACGAAGTGGCGCGAAAATTTTCCAAGACCTCGCTGCAGCTCAAAGACCTGTTTGAGGAAAAGAATTACCTGTTCAATCATTGGGTGCTCTCGCACTCACCGCGCAACCTCACCGTGGGCCAGGAACGCGCCGCTGTCACCGAACTCTTTGCGTCGTTGAAGAGACGGGCCGAGTCCATCGACACAACGTTGGAACCGTTTGTGGGCGCAGAGGGAAAACGTGCGTTGAACAGCCTGGAGAAAATTGAGCGCAAGCTGCTGCGCGCCGAGAAACGACAGCACGGCGACAAGCTCCGTCAAATTGAAGCGGTGAAAGACCAACTTTTCCCTAACGGCGGTTTACAGGAGCGCACCGACAACTTTCTCAACTTCTACCAGCGCGACCCGGAGTTCATCACGCGCCTGTTGAAAACGTTCGATCCCCTGGATTATCGCTTCAACATCTTGTCATATGTAGACTAGGCCGAAAGCAATAGCCTGCTATCTTTGTTTCCATGACAAAAGCATCGCTGCGGAAAGAGTATTTACGAAAACGGCTGTCGTTGTCCGAGGCCGAGTACGCGCAGTTGAATTTTCAGCTTTACCAGAATTTTTTTTCGAGCCTTGATCTTTCCTTCATCAAGGTCCTGCATACGTTTTTGCCGTTGCAAAAAAACAAAGAGCCCGACACGTGGATCGTCATTGACCGGATCCGCCGGGAGTTTCCGCACATCCGCTTGTCGCTTCCCCGCATCGAGCAAGCGACAGGAGCCTTGGAGAATATTTTTTTTGAAGGACTACATCAGTTGGAAAAGAACACCTGGGGTATAGCCGAACCCAAACAAGGCGTGCCCACACCGCCGCAGCAGATCGACATGGTCTTGGTGCCCTTGCTGGCGTGCGACACGAACGGTCAACGCGTTGGCTACGGCAAAGGATTCTATGACAAATTTCTCGCGACGTGCCGGCCCGATTGCATCACGGTAGGCATTTCTTTCTTTGAACCGGTTGAACCCATTGAGGATATCAATGCTTTTGATGTGCCCTTACAATTTTGCCTCACCCCGGCATCACTGCACCGGTTTCGTCAAACGTCTTTTTAGACGGCTGGCTCCTGTTGGCTCAGGCAGTGGAACGAGCCCAATCCCCAAATAATATCCAGCGAATCGAGGCCGATCACTTTGCGATCGGGGAAGCATTGCTCTAAAATTTGTAAGGCCTTATCATCTTGCGCATCGCGGAATGTGGGAACCACAACATACCTGTTGCTGATATAGAAGTTCGCATAAGATGCCGGGAGACGCATGTCTTCGTAGACGATCGCTGAGGGTAGCGGCAACTCTACAATGTTGAGCGGCTTGCCATTTTCAAGGCGAAGTGTTTTTAACGTCTTGAGATTTTCGTGAAGGGGCTCGTAATTTTCGTCTTGCTTGTTGGTTTCTACCACCGTCACGACGGTGTCTTCATTCACAAAGCGCGTAATGTCATCAATGTGGCCATCGGTGTCATCGCCCACCACGCCATCGCCAAGCCAAAGAATATTTTCAGCGCCATAGAACTGGTGAAGGAATTCTTCGATCTCTTTTTGATTGAAGGTAGGGTTTCGATTCGCGTTGAGGAGACAAGAAGTGGTGGTTAACACAGTGCCCCTTCCATTGAAATCTACCGAGCCTCCTTCCATGACAATGCCAGGATAGATCACCGGTATTTTATAATGTTCTGCGATGTGTGTGGGAATGCGATCATCCAAATCAAACGGAGGATATTTTCCGCCCCATGCATTATAGCCCCAGTCGACGATGATCTTCTTTTGCGCAGCCTTCGGGTTGATCAGAAAGGCGGGACCGTGGTCGCGGCACCAGGCATCGTTGGTGGGGTGGATAAAGAAGTTGATATTTTCGAAATCGCCACCCGCTTGTTCGATGTGGCGGATAGCTTTCGCCTTCATCGCTTCATCGACAACGTTGATGTTTACCTTTTCACCTTCGGCGACGAGCTTGATGAACTGGGCGTAGATCGGGTAGATGGTTTCGATCTTGCCGGGCCAGGAAGCTTCTTTGTGAGGCCAGCTTAGCCACGTGGCGGAGTGTGGTGCAAACTCTGCGGGGAAGTGATAGCCGAGTTGCTGAGGAGTTTGCGTGGCGGGGAGGCCGGCAGTTTTGAAATCAGAAAGCTTGGTGGTTCGGAAATCGGATGGGTGCATCTATGGATTCAGTTTGCGGATAGGAAATCAAAAGTTGAACCGCCTCACCTTCGCTAAAGCTTCGGCGAGCAAAGAAACGCGCTAAGAGCGCAAAGTCAACGCAAGGAGTGTAGCTCTTGCTTTGCGTTAACTTTGCGTCCTT
>CBIHQM010000660.1:0-2646 GCA_966211885.1 uncultured Chryseolinea sp. | reverse complement strand
ATTCTCCCGGATTTGGATGGCCAGTGCGTCGCCCTTCTCGGCCCAGGTAAACACCGTGTTGAAATTGATTTCCTTCTCCGACGCGAGTGCACTGGTTTTATAGTCCGGCGACCCGGTCACCTGTTTTTCCAAGGCCCAGGTCGAGGCTTCCGACTCCACACAACCCACGCTTCCGCAATTGCATTCCGCACCGTGCAAGTTGATGGCGATGTGACCACCCAGGTTGCCGGCATGGTAGTGTTTGCCCTTTAATAATTTTCCGTGGATCAGTGCAGCCGATCCCACGCCCGTGCCCAGCGTGATCAACACGAGGTTGTCACAATTTTTTCCGGCGCCGTATTGCCACTCGCCCACCAGGGCTGCCCGTGCATCGTTCTCCAGTGCCAGGGGGATCCCCCATTGCTTCTGCGCCCATCCCGAGAGATCGACCCGGCGTGCGTCGGGGTATTTAACATACTTGGATAATATTCTATTGTTGTCCGAATCGACGATACCCGGAAAGGCAATGCCCACGCCGGTAGGCATACAGTTATTTTCAGCCAGCATCCTGTCGGCCTCCACGGCGATCTCCGCCAGGCGCTGCTCCAGGGTAACGTGTGACGCAGCCGGAATTTTCCGGGTCGCCACCAACACACCCTCGTGTACCAGCCCGATCTTTATGCGGGTGCCGCCCATGTCGATCCCGATCCCAACCTCCATTGATTTCACATTTTTTGTTGTCATAGCCACAGACAAATTATCGATGCAAAAATTATCGCTTCCAGCTTTGCTCGATCTCTTCAAGCGTACGCTGTTTTGTTTCCGGAATTTTACGCCACACAAAAACGAGCAGGATCACGGCATTCACCATGAAGATCCCGAACGTGCCGGCGCCCCCCAGCTCGCGCAACAACACGGGCGTGAACTGGGTAATGAAGACCACCCCAATCCAAAGCACCAGCGTGCAAAACGACATGGCCAGCCCCCTGGTTTTTGTGGGATAGATCTCCGAGATGAGCACCCACGGGATCGGGCCCAACGACGACGCAAAGCAAGCGATGTAGGCCAAAATAAAAAGCAGGAGCCACGGCCCTTGCGTAATGCTGTATTGAAAGCACAGCGCGATGCCCAGCAAACAAACGATCATCCCTCCTACACCCCACATCAAAAGCGTTTTTCTTCCCGCCCGGTCGATCAGCCAAATGGCCACGAAGGTGAATACTGTGTTGATCACGCCGATCAGGACGGTCTGCAAAAACGCTGACTCCGGTCCGAACCCGATGCTCTTGAAAATCTCCGGCGCATAATAGATGATCGCATTGATACCGGTGATCTGCGAGAACAACGCGAGAACAATTCCGGCCACGAGCGCCATGCGCAACCCCGGACTGAATAGTTCGGCAACGGTCCCGTTCTCCTGCGAAAGCGCGGACTGGATCTCGTCGGCAATTTCCTTGGCCTTTGCTTTTCCGTTCACCTTCTCCAGCGTCAGCAAAGCTTCGTCATAGCGTTTCCGCTTGATGAGCCAGCGCGGGCTTTCCGGGACCAGGAACAAAAGCACAAAAAACAAAAAGGCCGGCAGCGTGCCCGAACCCAGCATATAGCGCCAACCCCATTCCACATTCCACGTGGGGTCGCCCTGTGCGGCGATCTTCAGGTTGACAAAGTAGATCAGGTTTATGCCCAGGACGATGGCGAGTTGATAAAGACTCACGAGTTGCCCGCGGATCTTAGCGGGTGCGATCTCCGAGATGTACAGCGGCGAAAGCATGGAAGCCGCACCGATGCCAAGCCCTCCCACAAACCGGGCCAGCACAAACTGCGTGAGGCTTTGGGGAATGGCTGCGCCCAAGGAAGAAACAAAAAACAAGACCGCTGTAACGATCAACACTTTTTTCCGGCCAAAGCGGTCGCTCAGGTAGCCGGCCATCATGGCGCCGAGAACGCATCCCCAGATGGCGCTGCTGGCGGCCCAGCCTACCATGGCGGGCGTGAGGTTGAATTTTGTTTCCAGGAAGCCGATGGCCCCGGCGATCACCGCGGTGTCGTATCCAAAAAGCAATCCCCCCAGCGCGGCCACGACGGAAACTTTGAGAATGAATCCGGAAGTGTTTGCGGGTATAGTCTGCGTTGCCTGTAGCGTTTCCATGAAATGAGGGTTAAAACTATTTGCCTGCTTCAGGCATGTTGAAAGTGATGCGAACAAACCGGGGGCGATACAGATCGGGAAGCGTCTCGATCCGTTTGGCAAAATCAAAGCTGTTCACATTGTAGCTCACCAGCAGTTCGCCTGGTTTTGAAATGGCCGGGTGCGCTTTCGCATTATACGTAAAGAGTCCTTGCTCTGTGATGTCGGTCGAAGTATTCCAAACGATCTGGCGCGGGCCAAACGGTCCCACGGGCGATGTTCCGATCTGCATATAGATGGTGGGCATCAGGCCTGCGTATTGATAGATCAACGCATACTTGCCGTTCCCCAGCGGTGTCACGCTCAATTCGTTTGAAACGCTATCGACCAGGGGTTGCGCGTCTTCGGGTTTGGATGACCACGCGGTTCCATTATAAAATTCCCACGAAGAAAATTCGGTCAACTGTGCGGCTTTGATCCGCGCCACCACCAATTCCTTCGCGCGGCCTTTCACTCCATACACATAAACGAAGCCGTCG
>CBIHQM010000659.1:0-2653 GCA_966211885.1 uncultured Chryseolinea sp. | reverse complement strand
GTTTGGGACGACAGGTCATGAAACTGCTGGCCCTACGCCAGCACGTTCAGGAGTTGGAAGACCAAAAGTCATCTTTACAGGGTCATAACCACAGCCTGCACCAACTTAATCAAGAGTTTCAGGCATCAGAAGAAGAGATCCGCAGCAACCTGGAACAGATCAGCGAGCTGCAACAAAACCTCGAGGCACAGGAGCGCCAATACCGCGAACTGGTGGAAAACGCGAGCGACCTCATCTATGAACTGGATAGCGATGGCAAGTTCACGTTTGTGAACAGTCTCATGCAAACCGTGGTGGGGTTCACCCGGGAAGAGTTGAGCAAGATGCACTATTGGGAGTTGGTTCACCCGTATTACCTCGAAGGCGTCATAGAATTTTATCGCCGCCAGCGCAAAAGCCTCACCGAGAATTCTTACCTCGAGTTTGTGCTCAACGCGCGCAACGGTGAAGAGGTTTGGGTGGGGCAAAATGTGCGCATGTTCTTTGAAGAGAACGGGCGCGTTTATAAAGTGAGCGCGATCACCCGCAACATCACCGAATTGAAATGGGCGGAACGAAAACTGGAGGGCAGTGAAAAAAGATTCCGGCTTTTATCGGAACACGCGCCCGTAGGAATTTTTCAAACCGATGCCTCCGGTCAGTGCACGTACGTGAACCTTCGCTGGTGCGAGATTGCGGGCCTCACGGAAGAAGAAGCGCTTGGCGATGGCTGGATCACATCCATCCATCCCGACGACCGTCACGGGATGGTGCACGCGTGGCGCAGCGCCATTGCCGCGCACGAGGAGTTTGTGTTGGAGTTCCGGTTTATCGATCAGTTCAAGAACATTCGCTGGGTCACCGGCCGTGCCCTGCAAATAACCGACGACCAAGGCCTGCCCGCAGGCTATATCGGAACCCTCAACGACATCACCGAGCTGAAAGAAGTTCATCGCAAGCTGGAAGAGCGCGAAGAAATGTATCGCCTGTTGTCGACAAACTCGGGCGACATCGTTTCCCTCTTCAAGGCCGACGCCGGCGCCACACGCGTTTTTGTTTCGCCAAGTGTACGCTACATTCTGGGCTACGAGCCCGATGAATTGATCGGCAAATCCCCCTACGCGCTCATCCACACCGAAGACGCGGATCGCGTGCGGGGCATCGTCGGCGACATTGTCCGTCGTGGCACGATCGCTACCCTGGAATATCGCATCCGCAAAAAGAACGGCGACTTCATCTGGCTCGAATCAAATGCCCGGCCCTTCCTCGATCGCAACGGAAACATGTTGGGCTTCCAGTCGTCGGCCCGCGACATCACCAAACGCAAGCAGTTTGAGGCGTCGCTGCAAGAAGCAAAAGAGAAAGCAGAAGAAGCCACGCTGGCCAAGAGCCAATTCCTTTCGCGCATGAGCCACGAGATCCGCACGCCCATGAACGCCATCATCGGTCTCACCAACCTGTTGTTGCTGGACCGGCCGCGCGATGATCAACGCGAACAATTGGGGCTCCTGAAATTTTCGGGCGAGAACTTGCTTACCATCATCAACGATATTCTCGATTTCAGCAAAATCGAAGCCGGCAAGATCGCCCTGGAGCATGTTGACTTCAACCTGGAGCAGCTGATCACAAAAACGAAAGACATGCTGGAGCACAATGCCCAACAGAAGGGCATTCCACTTCAACTGAAATATGATGCTACCCTGCCGTCGACCGTCAAGGGCGACTCTGTGCGGTTGGCGCAGGTGATCACGAACCTGGTGGGCAATGCGATCAAGTTCACCGAATCCGGTTGTGTGACCCTCGCCGTGCAGGACGAGGGCATACGCAACGGCAAACGCATCACCCGCTTTTCTGTTGCCGATACGGGCATCGGCATCGAGCCCGGCAAGCTCGACGCTATCTTCCATAGCTTTGTTCAGGCCGACACCGACACCACCCGTAAATATGGCGGCACGGGGCTGGGGCTTTCCATTGCGCGCAACCTCGTGAACCTCATGAACAGCGACATCACCGTGGAAAGTGTTCCCGGCGTGGGCTCGACATTCAGCTTCGTCTTGTCGCTCGAAGAGGGCGTAGACGCCGGCAACGTTCAACCAGAAGAGGTCGCCACCGGCGCGCTGCGGAAGATCGACATCACCGTGCTGCTGGTCGAAGACAACGAGATCAACCAGATCATCGCGTGCAGCTTCCTCGAGGCGTGGGGCGTGCAGGTGGATGTGGCCAACAACGGGAAGGAGGCGGTGGAGAAAGTTGTGCTGAAGAATTATGCACTGGTGTTGATGGATATCCAAATGCCGGTGATGGATGGCTACGAAGCCACCCGTCTCATCCGCTCCCTGCCCGGTGCACATTGCCGCAACATGCCGATCCTGGCCTTAACGGCCTCGGCCATGTTGGGCATGCGCGACAAAGTGATCGAGGCGGGTATGAACGATTTTATCAGCAAGCCTTTCGTGCCGGAAGATTTGCATCGCAAGATCAACCTGCACGTTCGCGGCTAGCGATGGTGCAGCAAAGTCTGAATATGCTCGAGTAACCGGTCGATGTTACAGGGCTTCTTCAAAAAACCTGCGGCGCCGAGGTGCAGACTTTTGTCTTAATTTTCAGGTGTGGCATTGGCGGAGAAAACCAGAACAGGAATGGTGTTGTGGACGGGGTTTGACTTCACGTTAGT
>CBIHQM010000658.1:0-2659 GCA_966211885.1 uncultured Chryseolinea sp. | reverse complement strand
GGCCTTCAGATTTTTTCCCGCCAGGAACTTGTGCCCATGCAAAGGCAGGTATTGTTCGTCTACATAGTTTAGCCACACGATGATCGAATCGTTGAGATCCTTATATCTCATGTCGGCCCCTTGCAGGCTGCCCAGACTGGTCACGATCCGCGACACCGATATAGCGCCAACTTCGGGTATCTCCGCCAATTCTTTTTTTATTAATTCTTCTTTGTTCTGCTGCAACCGGATGTTCAATATATGGGCTGTATTGAAACCCAAGTCAAGGGTGAGAAAGCTTTTATACTGGTTGTATCCGATCAGCGTGGTCGTAATAAAAATCAACGAAAAACAATACTGTACAACGATCAACGCCTTTCGCAGATTTACATGCCTGAATATCCTCAACGCGGATGAACCTTTCAATACCTGTATGGCATTGATCCGCGAGAAGAATGCCGCAGGCAACAGGCCCGAACCAAAACCCACGACAATGGCCATCAACACAAAGTAAAGCACCATGCGCGGCGTGAGATCCAACGACACCAGGTCGAACAAAAATCTATCCAACGAAAGAAACTGTACGCGCAGAAACAAGAACAGTACAAAGGCTATTAACAAAGCCATCAAAGCAATGATCGTAGACTCAATAATGAATTGCCACCCTACCTGGTGTCTCAACGCGCCCATCACTTTCCGGATCCCCACTTCGCGTGTGCGGCGCATCGATCGGGCAATGGACAAGTTGGTGTAATTAAAGCCCGCGGAAAGAATGATGATGAATGCCAATCCCTCAAAAAAATACAGCGCAAGCGGACGCATCACCGGCCCGATCTGATTGCCCAGAGACTTTCCCAAGACAATGTTCTTCAGGGGCTGCAACTCCAAAGAGATCGTACGCCGCTCGATGCGAGCGTTTTCAGAAGCGCTTAACTTATTCAGGTTGGCTTGCAGTGTAGCGGGATCAGAGCCTTTCGGGAGAAGCACGTAGACGCATATGGAGTAAATCTGGTTCCAGTTGTTAAAAGCGCCGCCCGCTTCGTTATGCTCTTTCGCTGACGAAAAGGAGACCAGTGCGTCGAACCGGATATGCGAATTTTTCGGGACGTCTTTGACCACACCCGTCACCACATAGTTTATCGTGTCGAACAACACGGACTTTCCCAGCACATTTACATCGCCAAATAACGTCTTGCACATTTTCTCCGAAAGCACCAGGGAATAGGGTTCTTTCAAAGCCGTGGCCGGGTTACCCTGCAGTAACGGAAAAGAGAAGACGTTAAAGAAATGTTCGTCAGCCCACACAGCCGACACCGGAATGACGGACTCCCCTATCCTGGCGTCGCCGCTAAACCCGTTCCGCACCAGTGTAAGTTCTTCAATTCCGGAAATGGAAGCGCCTATTTTTCTTCCCGCAACGAGCGACGTCGTGGCCAGATCCATCGGTGGCTCGCCAAGCCGCCGGTCGTTAGTGATCACCCTGTAAATGCGATCTTTCTTTTCGTGAAAATCATCGAACGACAAAAGTTCTGACACCAGCGCAATCACCAGCAACCCCACCGACATGCTCACGGCCAGGCCGGCAATGTTGATGAACGAGAACAACTTATGCCGCATCAAACTGCGGCCCGAGGTTTTAACGTAGCTTCCAATCATGATCCAATGCAGTAAGAGGTTTACAAATTCCGGTTTGCGTATCGTATACAATCTGAAAAACTTAAACACATCCGCGATGTAGATCCAACGCGCCCGCCTTGGCCCTTTGGCCACCACGTTACGTTCAAAATACTCGTTCAGGTCACCTTCCAGGTCCTCGGCCAACTCGGGCTTGCAGTACCAATGCAGGAGGCGTTGTGCCCAACGGGGTGGCCGCGTGTCGTTTAGAGGCTTCATGCTTTTTTCAGGATGAGGTCAGGGATGCGGTTCCACAGTTCGTCGCGCACTTCTTTGGCTTTGATCAGCGCGGCCTTGCCGCCGTTGGTCACCGTATAATAGCGTTTTCGTTTTCCTCCCCGCGTGCTGGTGGCCTCGCCCAACGTGCTCTTCACAAACCCTTTGTCCTCCAACCGGTTCAACACGGCATGCACCACACCCAGCTTCGCCGAGCGTCCCGCGTGCTTCTCCAACTCGTCGCAAATGGCGACGCTGTAGGCATCGTTCACCAACGTGGCAATGGTGAGCAATACCAGTTCCTCAAACTCTCCCAGGTTTGTTCCTTTCATGTCTGATGATTAATTACGTAAATGTATGTAAAATAGTTTTAGTTTTGCAAGAGAGCGTTTCGTAAGTCTGAAAACAGACCCAGATCACAGTCCCGCGCGACCTTTTGGTTTTCGAAAAACCGATGGGGAGTTATGGTATTGAAGAAAAATAGCTGTACACCGATTCGAACGGTGTGACATAATCGGTTTTAGCCAGGCATAAACTACCCAGGTAGAGCGGTGGGATTCGAACCCATTCGACTATGGTTTTGCCATTAAACTAACAGCCGGCGCAAGATACTAAATGGTGTGTCTGCAACCCAAAGAAGTACTGCTGCACGTTCGGAAAAAGCACGTCGTTCCGCAGGCACGCACATCCTCTGGCTTCACACGTTTTCAAGGAACCCCGTGGAAAGCTCACGGGATCTGTGCTGCATTTTGAAGCGGGAGTGGTGCATTCGGTGGTTGCCAGGTTTCTC
>CBIHQM010000657.1:0-2666 GCA_966211885.1 uncultured Chryseolinea sp. | reverse complement strand
TACCCCCATGAGGACCGTTGCCTGGCCTTTGGCCGCTTTGTCTGTGTTCGCTGTAGCGGCCTGCACGTATACCCCGGATGAAGAATATTTTAAACCTGTCGACCATCCCGACGATCCAGGTCTTTCTATCAAACTCAACGATTATCCCGACGGCGACACGATCTACATTTATTCCACTACGGAATTTAATTTCAGTGTCGATACCGACAATCGGCCCGTTGATGATGTGGAAGTATTGCTTGGAAACCAGGTGATATCTACATCGTTGGGAAGGTTCTCGATCTCCAATAACTATCAATCGTCGGGCACTTATGAACTAAAAATACAATTTAAAAGCCCTTCCCGGACCGGAAGCCTCGCCGACAAATTGGGACTTGAGAAATACCAGGTATGGAAGAAATGGATCGTCAAGGCAGACTTCGAAGGACCTCCAAAACCCGTCTTGAAATTTTCAATCGAAAACGGCTTCCTTAAACTTTCCTGGGACAAATACACAAAACCCAATTTCGAATACTACATGATCTCCGGACAAAATGGATCTGCGACCGGTGCCTACATCGACGACCCACAACAGAATTTCTGGATCGATAGCGCATACGTAGGCGGCTTTGCATCTTACTCCGTATCTATCCAGTGGGGCATCTCCACCGCCCGGAGCGATGAAGTTTATCGGTCCGACCCCTTTATGTTTCAGGCTGATTTTAACGACGCCGACAGCACCATAAAGATGTCGTGGCGAAAAACACCTTTCTACGGACCTTTTAAAGAGATCCACATCTACGAAGGCGGTCGATTGATAAACACGATCGCCGATCGAAGCGATACAACCCTAGTCTATGAACCGATCGGACCCGTGCTCCTGGGACGGCCTGTAGAAATGGTGTTCTTGATCCAACTGAAAAATGGCCAAAGTAATGGATGGAACTCCCCAATGACTCCACACGTCAAGGCTTATCTCGGCGACAAAATTCCGCGGAATTATCTGGGACTCACCTGGTGCGATGGCTTCAAAGGTTATGCTGGATGGGCCGGTGACTATATGTATCGCTACGATCAAAACTTCAACCTGATCGACAGCATCGCGGGGGGGCTACACACAGGCTCCACCATTTCGTATGTGGGTAACTACGAATACTACGGCGAAGGCAGAGACATGGTTAAGGCGAACCTGGTCACCCATCAAAAGGAGGTGTTCACCTACAACCGGGCAATGACGGTGCATGACGGTGGCGGCGATTTGATCTCCTTCCGCTACAGCGTCCCCGGTTCGCCCACCCGCTACTATAAAGCCCTCTTCAACATGGCGCTCCTGAAGGAAGTCTATACCACGGACGACTGGGACAATGAGCCGCTCCACGTTTCCGAGGACGGCAAGTATTTCCTAGGTCCCTCCAATGGCGTTTTCCGCGTCGATGGGGAATCGGTGCAGCTGATCGGCACAGTCAAATACGCATACGACTTCCGAAAGGACGACACCAGCGAGCTACTCTGTATGCGCGCAGGTTTTGTCGATATCTATGACACCAACACGCTCACGTTGAAGCGCACCGTAACCCTGCCCACGGTTTTCAGACCCAATTGGCTCGGCATCAGTTACGACCCGATCAGCCACTATCTGATCTATGGAACTTTGCCGTCCCATGGCGTGAACATTGACACAGACAAAAAGATAACCTTTACCGCAGAAGACAATTTCTTTTATCCCTTTTCTATCGGCGGCGGATATGTATTTCATTTTAGCGGCTACCGTTTAAAAATATTCTAATGCGATACCTTATAACACTCGGCCTGGTCGCGATCGTTCTTATGACCCATGCTCAGATCGCCCTGCACCTGCGCGTTGGCTACGGCAGCTACAACATGGGCGATATGAAGACCTTACAGCATAATATTCTGCAGGGTTTCCCCGCGGAGGGAAAGATCACGTCAGCATTTCCCGCTTACTTCTATTATGAGGGCGGCGCAACGTTCACCCTCAATCAAGGATTCTTGGGCCTAAATCTGGGATATGGTTCTACCGGCGGGCGTGTGATGTATTCAGACTATTCCGGGCAAATAATTTCTGATCAGCTGCTCCACTATTACGCTGCCACCGCCGCTCTCGGTTTGCACTTCGTTGTCGACCAAAAGGAATCGTGGTTCATTCGCGGCGATTTGAAACCTGGTTTCATGATCACCGATCTGAAAGTGGCCCAATTGGAACAGGTTGGGTCGCAAAGTGAAAATTACAATAATAAGTTTTCTGCTACCAGCTTCTCTCTGCAGCCAACGATCGCCGTCATCAAACGGATGGGTCGGTTCGGCGTGGACTTAGAAGCCGGTTACTTCGTCAATGTCAAGCCTGGTAAGCTTTGGCTTGACGGCAAAAAAGACTATTACCTGACCGGTCAAAACAACGAGGCTCTGTACGCCAATTGGACCGGATTGAGGATCGGCCTGGGGATGTGTTATTTTCTCCGTTAACAGCGACCAATCGTTCCCAGTCTGGATCAACGAACAAAGGTGTATCGCACCAAGATCGTTCGATACTGCTTATATTGGGGATTCTGAACGGCGATCAGCAGCAGTCTTTCCGAATCCAGGAACTGGCCGCGATCATAGAAGCCGGGAACGCGTCGCCAGGGCACACGATCTGCCAAATGAAATAAGCGACCACCGGCAAAAGC
>CBIHQM010000656.1:0-2674 GCA_966211885.1 uncultured Chryseolinea sp. | reverse complement strand
CTGGACCTGGGCTGCGGCTACGGATTTCTCAGCTATATGCTGCAATTTCTTTCACCGGATCGCATCATCACCGGCGTGGATTATGATGAAGATAAGATCGAAACCGCCCTTCACGGTTATGCGCGCACGGGGCGTTTGAATTTCTTCTGCGCCGACGTCACGCAATTTCCGTTGGAGAATTATGACGTGATCATCATCAGCGACGTGCTGCACTACCTGGAGACCAATGCGCAGGAAGCCTTGCTGACGCGCTGTTTCGAGGCGCTGAACCCGGGTGGCAAACTCATTGTGCGCGATGGCAATGCCGACCTGAAGGAACGTCACAAGGGTACGAAACTCACGGAATTCTTCTCGGTGAAGCTGCTCAAGTTCAACAAGTCGGTCAATGCCCTGAATTTTGTTTCGGGCCAAAACCTTACATCCCTGGCCCGGAAACACGGTTTAAAAGTAGCGCAGCAGGATGATGCAAAGTTTACCTCGAATGTTATTTTTGTGTTTGAAAAAAATTGAACAAACCTGAAAATCAGGGTGTTTTGACTTCATCCGGCTAATTTTAAGAATTCATGAACGAATACGATGTGGTGATTGTGGGGAGTGGCCTCGGGGGCCTGGCGTGTGGCACCATCCTGGCAAAGGAGGGCTACAAGGTTATTGTGCTGGAAAAGAACAAACAGATCGGTGGCAATTTGCAGACCTATGTGCGCGACCGCGTGATCTTTGACTCCGGCGTCCATTATGTGGGCGGCTTGGATAAGGGCCAGAACCTCTACCAGCTTTTCCGCTACCTGGGCATCATGCACAAGCTCAAACTACGGAAGATGGACGAGGACGTGTTTGATGCCATCCTATTTGAAGGCGACCCGGTGGTGTACAAGTACGCCCAAGGCTATGAAAACTTCATCAACACGATGGTCGGTTATTTTCCCGAGGATGAAGCGGCCATTCGCACCTACTGTGCCAAGATCAGGGAAGTGTGTCTCCAATTCCCGCTCTACAATCTCCGCAGCGGCGGCGGATTGTTCGATAAAATGTCGGCATTGGAAACCGACACCAAGACCTATTTGGAGTCGATCACCGACAATAAGAAATTGCAAAGCGTGCTGGCCGGAAACAACCTGCTCTATGCTGGCTCCGCCTATAAGACACCGCTTTATGTTCACGCCCTCATTGTGAACAGCTACATTGAAAGCTCGTATCGTTTTGTGAATGGCGGCTCGCAGATCGCGCGCTATCTCCACCGCGAAATAAATTCGATGGGTGGCAAGATCGTGAAGCATATCAAGGTCGTGAAATTCCAGGAAGAAGACGGCGAGATCCGGTACGTGGAGACCGATAAAGGTGAACGCTTTTATGGCAAGCAATTCATCTCGAACATCCATCCCGCCCAAACGCTGGAGATGGTGGAGAGCCAGGTCATCAAAAAAGCCTACCGTCACCGTATCATGAATCTGGAGAACTCCATCGGCACGTTCTATGTGAACGTGGTGATGAAGAAGGACAGTTTCAAACACCTCAACCACAATTACTATTATTTCGAAACCCAGGATCCCTGGGCGGTGGTGAACTACAATGCCGAAAACTGGCCCATGGGCTTTGCCCTTTTCTACACCACCTCGTCGATGAATGATGAATATACCGATGGCGTCACCATCATGGCCTATATGCGCTACGAGGATGTAGAAAAATGGAAGGATACATTCAACACCGTGTCCGAAGAAGAGAGCCGTGGTGAAGATTATGACGCGTTTAAACGGGAGAAATCGGAAATTCTGATCGACTATGTGGACCGCAAGTTTCCCGGCTTCCGCGACGCCATCCATTCCTATACGTCGGCCACCCCGCTGTCGGCCCGCGATTACATCGGCACCAGCGACGGCTCGTTATACGGACTCACAAAAGACTATCGCGACCCCCTGAAGACCTTCATTTCACCACGCACCAAAATACCCAACTTATTGTTGACGGGACAGAATCTCAATCTCCACGGGGTGTTGGGTGTAACGGTAAGCTCCGTGCTCACCTGCTCACAGCTGTTGGGAATGGACTATCTCATCGAAAAGATCAAGAATGCTCAAGAAGTTTCTTAAAGTACTGGCCTGGATATTCGGCATCCTCATGCTGCTCATCGCAGGGCTGTTGATCTATGTGCGCGCCGTGGCCGTAACGTCGCCCCCGATGATCACGCCAACAGAAGCCTTCGACGAGGCCGTGACCCAACCCGATTCGGGCCTTTATAAATGGAAGAACGACTGGTTCCGCAAAAGCGAAAGCGGTCTCTATGAGTTGTATGTCGAGGGAGCGCCCTATGAACGCGGCGTGGCCAATGGCAAACTCACCCACGACCTGGTGCAATACCAGGAACAGGTGTTCACCGACCAGATCCACCGCCTGGTGCCATCAGATTTCTATCTCGGGATGTTGAAATATTTTGTGGGTTGGTTCAACCGCGACCTTGCCGACAATATCTCGACCGAATACAAACAGGAGATCTACGGCGTATCCCAAGCCGCTTCCCACGACTTCGACGACATCGCCGATCCCTATCAACGCATTCTCAACTATCACGCCGCGCATGACATCGGGCATGCCCTGCAAAACATGTCACTGGTGGGCTGCACGTCGTTTGCCACATGGGGCGACCAGTCGGAGGACAGCACGCTGATCATCGGCCGCA
>CBIHQM010000655.1:0-2678 GCA_966211885.1 uncultured Chryseolinea sp. | reverse complement strand
AAGCTAAGCAAATCGTCAATGAACTATAAGTTTAAAGTTGGGTGCAGTATAGAGAACCTGAAGGGGGTCAGAGATTTCATCAGGGGATCGTTGAAGAATCATAATATCTCCGAATTGGAGATCAGCGAGATCGTGCTCGCCCTGGACGAGATGTGTTCCAACCTCATGATCCACGCACACCAATGCAACCCCGATGACCTTTTCGAGTTAGTGATCAACGTAGAACAAAACCACCCCCTCGTTTTCGAACTCATCGATGACGGAACGGTTTTCGATATCAACGAATTCAATACCCCCGCCCTGGATAACATCGTGCACGAAAAACGGAAGGGAGGCTTAGGCATCCGCCTGGTGAAATCCATCATGGACAAGATAGAATATCAAAAAACCGGTGGCCGGAATATCTGTCGCCTGGTCAAAACCGTTCATTTTATTTAATCACCTGAACATCCGCCCAAGCCCATGTTGAAAAGCGCAGTAACGATGCTACTCTGCAGTGCACTTCTTTCCGTAAGTGTTGCCCAAACCCCCTCCAAACCCGTCACCGTTTTTTCAGTAGGAGGAAAGCCCGTGAACTCCGACGAGTTTCTCTACCTCTACAAAAAGAACCACCCCAACAAGGCCACGGACTACACCCCCGAAAAGATAGACGAATACCTCGCGCTCTTCATCAACTTCAAAGTGAAGGTCGACGAAGCCAAGCGCCGCGGCATGGACACGACGGCCGCCTTCGTGAAAGAATACAATTCCTATAAAGATGAGCTACGGAAGCCCTACCTGCCCGACGCCAAATTGATCGACAGCCTCGTTCGCCTCACCTACGACCGGATGAAAGAAGAAATCAGGGCTTCGCACATCCTCATCAGCATTTCACCCGATCCTTCCCCCGAAGACACGCTCAAAGCCTACAAGAAGATCACAGACATACGCAACAGGGTGTTGTCGGGTGTCGATTTTGCAGAAGCTGCCGCTACCTATTCAGAAGATCCCTCGGCCCAGTTGAATCGTGGCGACCTGGGCTATTTCACCGCCCTTCAAATGGTGTATCCCTTTGAAACAGCAGCCTACCAGTTGAAGGTGGGAGAGATGAGTCAGCCGGTGCGAACACGGTTTGGCTATCACCTGGTGAAGGTGACCGACCGCCGGCCATCCCCCGGCGAGGTGGAGGTGTCGCACATTATGCTGCGCACCGGCGAGGGGAAAGACAACGAAAAAGTGAAGAACAACATCTTCGGCCTCTACGACCAATTGCAGGCAGGGGTGAAGTGGGAAGAGCTTTGCAAGCAATTTTCGGAGGACCCCAGTTCGAAAGACAATGGTGGCAGGCTCCGGCCGTTTGGCCCGCGGGGCATGTCGGGTGTGCCTGAATTTGAGAAGGTGGCGTTCAGCCTGAGAAAGCCCGGCGAATTGTCAGATCCCTTTCAAACCCAATACGGCTGGCACATTATCCGTCTGGAGAAAAAGATCCCTTTGCCTTCCCTCGAGGAAGCAACGCCTGCCCTGAAAGCCAAAGTGGCCCGCGACGAACGCAGCGAAGTGTCGAAACAGGCCCTGCAGGCGAAATTGAAACAGCGCTATCAATTCAAGGAAAACATAGCCGCCAAGGCAGCCGTTATGGGTCTGGCCGATTCGTCGCTGATGAAGGGCGCCTGGAAGGCTCCGGCGCTGAAGACCGAAAAAGAGATGCTGTTCAGCCTCATGGGCAAGCCGCAGAGCGTAAAGGACTTCCTGGTCTATGCCCAAAAGAATCAACGCCCCAACATCCAGGCACCCCGCAAATATTTCGAGGAACTTTACAACCATTATGTCGAGGCCAGCATCATGCCGTTGGTGGAAGAAAAGATCAAAGCCCAGAACCCCGACTACAGTTTCCTTTTGAGGGAGTACTACGAAGGCATCCTGTTGTTCGAGATCATGGAAAAAGAGGTGTGGAACAAGGCATCGCAGGATTCGGTTGGCCAAAAGGCCTTTTTCGAGACCCACAAGGCTGATTATACGGCAGGCGACCGTGTGAAAGCGGCTTTTTATTCCGGCAGCACGGGCGATTTTATGACCCCGCTCCGCGAGCTGATCCTGAAAGGCGACGAGGCGAAAGTCCAGGAAACGGTGATCCTGCGGAAGCTGAAAACGGAGACCGGCTACTATAAAAAAGACGATAAAGCCGTCCTTCAAAAGATGCCCTGGACCAAGGGCGTCTATCCCGCGGAAAACAATGGAATATATTACCTTGCGTGGCTAAAGGAGATACTGCCCCCCGGCTTTATGGCGTTTGAAGAAGCGAGGCCCCAGGTGATCTCGGATTACCAGACCTTTTTAGAGAAAAAATGGCTGGAACAGCTCAAAAAGAAGCATACCGTAAAGGTGAATGAGAAAGGCAAAAAATTCATATCGGAACAACTTCAGGCAAAATAATCTGCTGGCAGGCGGAGGCATGAACGGTCTTGGAACCGTTTTTGTATTTTTGTGCCTGCTTTTGTCCGGATGTGACCTCATCAAAATGAAGGGAACCCACGCCGAAGGCGATGCCGGACGGATACCCGTGGCGCGGGCCAATGATTTTTATTTGTACAAGGACGAGCTGGCCGGCATCACCGCCCCCGGCACGCCCCCCGACGACAGCGCCAGACTGGTGGAGGCCTATATCAACACTTGGATCCGCAAACAACTGCTCATCCAGG
>CBIHQM010000654.1:0-2690 GCA_966211885.1 uncultured Chryseolinea sp. | reverse complement strand
GGACCTGCGGGACAACCGGGCCCCTTGGGCCAAACCGGTCCATCAGGCCGCGACGCAGAGTACGGATCGGCAACAGCAGGTTCAATCAAGGGCAACGTATCGGGTACTTTAAGTGATGGCACACCCTTCTCCGAAGATTTCACGTTCAACAAAAATCTAACCAAAGGTGAGATCGATACAGACAATGACGGCTACCGTTTTTTGAGCTTCGAAAGATATAGCGATGATATGCTTAGCAGAATGAGCATGCTGTTTCGATACAATGAAAATTCACTACAGGTGGTTGACTATGACAATACCTACCCCTATAACAAGACCGAGTTCAGCCTGACAATTCTTCGAAGTGGCAACAAAGCGACCGAAATCCATGCCACTCCGAAGTTCTTTCCCTTGGACGTAAGATGGCCTATAGAGCCCACGCTAAATCACAGTAAGTTTCATTTTGACTTTAGGGTCAATTCATATGGGAACATAAACATTATCTACCAAGATCCCGTGTATCAGTTCGGCACCGAAGACGGTTCTCTTGTGTCCTACGATAAGGTCTCCGGAACGTTTGTTCAAATTCAAAATCCAGATGGGTCCATCGCTACAGCAACATCACCTTATGATGAGTTGACTCTGGCGTTCGATTCGTTTTATCCTTATTTTATGGATGAAAGTCGTACGAATCTATCAACGATTGAAATTATTCCTTCAGATCCACTGTCCATCAAAAACTATTCCTTCGATAAAGATTCCGGTAATCTAAAATTTGAATTTTCGCTAACGATCAGCGGTTCGGGCAGAGCGCAAAACAACACTGATCATCCACTAACCGTCACCGGGAATGTAGATGTCTTTGTTTACTCCACTATTCTACATTAAAAAAAAGACCTGATAGAAGGTTATCACAAATGGAAAAGAGAGGTCTTAAAAAAAAGCCTCTCTTTTTATTTAAATAGTTACCTCGATCCGGTTTCCGTCTGGATCAAGGGCTATACTTTCATAGTAGCCGTCGCCTGTTGTACGCGGCTCACCCACGATCGCGTAGCCGTCTGTTCGCAATCGCTCTGTTAGAAGATCGACCTTTTCTTTGTCGCCCACCGCGATGGCAAAGTGTGTCAACCCCATACTTTCTTCTTCTTGCGCGCGACCGGGGATACCGGACTTTTGCATGATTTCTATCCGGCTTCCCTCTGAAAAAGAGAGAAAATAGGATTGAAACTGTTTTTTTGGGTTGGTGTATTTTTCTCCCGCCTTTGCGTGGAAGTAGCGCTCGTAGAACGCTTTCAGCTTTTCAATGTCGGTGGTGTAGAGGGCGATGTGGTCGATTTTCATAGGAGGAAAGTTAAACCGCCTCGCCTTCGCTAAAGCTTCGGCGAGCAAAGAAACACGCCCTCCTTCGCTAAAGCTTCGGCGGGCAAAGCAAAGCTTTATTTCAGGTAGCTTGGTAAGGGCACGCCGGGTTTTAGGGCGGGGTCAGGTTGGGGTGAGCGGCGGGTGATTTCCAGGGGAACCACGCCGGCCCAAACATCCATGGTATAATCTTCTTCGTCGTCTTTGGGGGGACCGGTGCGCACTTTGGCGGAAGCCTCTTCAATTTTAAACGAGAGCAACATCGTCGCCTTCCATTCGCCGGCAGTGGGTTTGCGCACGTCGTTCCAACGGCCGGGCTGCATTTTGTTGGTGAAGACTTCGAGGGCGGTGTAGAGCTCGTTTTCATCTTCTACTTTTTCGGGGGTGCTGAAGACCACCACGGAGCGATAATTCACCGAATGATGGAACGCTGAGCGCGCCAACACCAGGCCGTCCATGATCGTGGCGCTGATGGACACCGGGGGTTTCTTCTCTGCCAGTTCGCGCATGTAGAAACTTCCCACCGAGCCGTGCAGGTAGAGTTTGTCGCCGATGCGGCAAAATCCGGTGGGGATTTGAAAGGCTTGGTTGTCGCGTGTGTAGGCGAGGGTGCAAAAAAGAGCCTCGTCGAGGATGGCATAGACGGCGTCTTTGTCGTATACGCCACGCTTGGGCAGACGTGTGATCTCAGTTTTGTCGGTGATGGGAAATTGTGCCATGGTGTTTTTTATTTTCGGGGGATCATGAAACAATGTTCGAAGCGTTGCATGCCAATCTTCGGGTAATATTGCTGGGCTGCGGGCGCCGCCAGCAAAATGAGCGCTGTGTTTTCGCCCGCCACTTTGTGCGTCTCATCAATCAGGCGTTTGCCGATGCCTTGCTTCTGAAAGGCTTCGTCCACGGCGAGGTCGGAGAGGTAGCAACAAAATGAAAAGTCTGTTAACGCGCGCGAAACGCCCACCAACGTATCGCCGCTCCATGCCGTGATGAGCACGTTGCCATGATCGAGCATGCTTTGAATGCGCTGCCGGCTGTCAACAGGGCGTCGCTCCGCTAAAGTCGAGCGCTTCAACAGATCGATGAATGCCTCGGCGGTGAGCCTGATGTTGCTGCGATAGATGATCTCCGGTTGTGACATGTTCATTCTTTGTATCTTCTTCTAACCTCGTCTTACTTTTCAATCTTCAAAAGGATCTTTCCAAACTGATGGCCTTCTTCCATGTAGCGCATCGCTTCCTCGGCTTGCTCTAACGGAAAGGTCTTGTCGATGATGGGTTTCATGCCGCGGCTTTCGAGGAAGTCGAGCATGGAGAGAAATTCGTCGCGGGTGCCCATGGTGGTGCCGTGAATGG
>CBIHQM010000653.1:0-2727 GCA_966211885.1 uncultured Chryseolinea sp. | reverse complement strand
GAAGCGAATACTAATTTTGAGTCAGGCGTTAGTCGTTTTGCTGTGAGATATTGGTAGTGGAGTATTGCTTTGCCGATCGCAATACCGAAGATAAGCACGCTAAAAAAATTCGCAAATATTTTTCATGGTTTCAATGGCTTCAATCATTCCTTGTTTGCTATGCCTCTTCCATTACGGCCTTGACTATTGCAAAAGCCCATGCTATGCTCGCCAATAAAAACATGACTCCCAAAATCCTGTGAACAACGTTCTTCTTATAGATCAGGATGAGCAAAGTCCCTAAAACCGCGAGTGCCGGCGCACTATAAAACACTCTCACTTCGACAAACTGGTCCTCGGCCTCCGGGTACATGTTCCATTCAAAAAAAACCAGATATCTGAGCACTGCAAATAAAAAGCAGGCAGCCAGCGCGTAAATTAAAAATAGTAGAATAAAGTTGTCCTTCTTTGTCATTCTTGTTCCGGTTTATTGAGCGGGCACTATCTCCATCACAACATTCTAAGCCTGATATCAGTCCCCTATCCCATTCAACAACCCTCCCGCCTCCGGATGACCCAGCGCCATCGCCTTCTTCCAATCTGCAGACGCCTTGCTTTTTTTGCCCATCGCTTGCCAAGCCTTCCCGCGTTCCAGTAATGCCCATGCATTTTCTTTGTCTACCTTGATGGCTTCTGTGAACATGGCGATGGCATCCTCATATCGCTTGTTCCTGGAAGAAGCGGCGCCGGCCACGGTGAGGACATAGGATTGATCCTCCTTCTTCAGCCCTTGGCGAAAATTATTGGCGGCCACGTACACTTCCTTTTCGATGCCGGCCCAATCGCCCTTCTTCATCATGACCCTGAATTTTATCACATAACCCTCCGTGAAGTAACGGACGTTCCGGGTGATCCGGTTGGCATAGTAATAGGCTTTGGCCGTGTCCTTTAAGATAAGCAATGAATCCAGGGTTCTGTCCAGTTTGGTCAAGTCGAGCACGTGCCTGTTTTTGGAGTCTGCATAGTCCACACACGATTCCAGATATTGCCCGGTTTGTTCATAGGCCACGGCCCGGTAGCCGATGGTTTCGTCGTCAGTGCTGTCGCGTTTGAGATACTGCGTGTAGTCTGCGATGGCCTTTTCGTATTTGCCCGAGTTGTAGTGGGAAACCCCTCTCCATTTGTAGGCGATGAAGGTTTCCGGATTCAGGCGAAGTACGTCGGTGAAGTCGGCGATGGATTTGTCCCACTCCTTCATCTCCTGTTCATAGATGCCGCGTTTTTTGTGAGCATCCAGGATCTCGTTGTCGCGGGCCAGCGCTTGGTTGTAAAACTGCAGGGCATCGATGTGTTTTCCCATGTGTTCGCTGGCCACCCCGCGCAGGAACAGGCACAGCGGTTCATAGTTTTTCAATTTCGTTTGCTCCAGCGTGGCCAGGGCTTCGGCGTCTGAGCCTAGCACCAACAGGCAAAAGGCCTTTTTTATTTTTTCAGCTTCTTTTTCCGGCAGTCCATATACACGCCTTACGGTGTAGGCCCCCGCATTTTGGATATCGATCTTTTTGTCGATCCACGTTTGGCGCCCTTGAAAATTATTGTCGCTCGCGAACGTCCCTTCGATCACTTTGTTGAAGTCGGGAAATGCGCGGTCGTAGTTGCCCTGCTGGGTGAACACCAGACCGCGGAGGTAGCGCACCGTGATGTTCGCCGGATCTACCCGAACAGCCGTGTTGAGATCGGCCAGATTTTGACGTTTGTCGGCGGAGATCATACTCCGAAACATCAAGGCATGACGGTTCAGGGAATCATATTGCAGCACTTTGTCCAAATGGGGCAGCGCCGTTTCCGATTTGTGGTCGGTCGCGACCTTGATCAGTCCCAGGTGGATGTGGGCATCGGAAAAAAGGCTGTCTTTCTGCAAGCAGTTGGCGTAGTCCTTCAGGGCTTCCTTACGTTGTGCCATATCCAGTTCCAGGTTGGCCTGCAGGTAATAGATCACGGCCCTCGAGGGCGCCAAACGCGCTGCCTTGTTAAAGTTCTTTTGTGCTTCGGCATCGTTGCGCTCCAACTGCTCCACCTTGCCCATCTCCACAAACCCTTCGAAGAAAGGTCCGTGTTGTTGCATCGCGCGCTTCAGGTCGCTTCGTGCTTTTTTTCTTTTGTCCAGTTGTTTATAGCAGATACCGCGATAGTAATAGGCTTGCCAAAGCAGCGAATCTTTCCCGATCACGCTACTAAAGTTGACTTCGGCCAGGGAAGGATTGTTTTCAAAAAGATTATTCAGCCCTTCGTTGAATTGCACTTGGGTGGGGCCGTCCATCTTCCATTCGACGGTGATGTTCTCGTATTCCTGGAGCCGGTTGGTGGAGGAGAAATAATCTAAAATGCTCTCGGTGACCAAATCGGATTGCGCGCGGGCGCTGATCATAACACCGGTTAGGAAACAGCAAAGAAGCAGTCTGAAAGCCATCGGCGAGACGGGATAGAGTTGTGGAAATTGGCGTTTGCAATATACGATATCTCCAGGAAACCTTTTTTACAACAAAGGATTGGACTTATTCGGGGGCATGCTTTTTCTTCTGCACCAATACAGACGCCAGCATGGCCACGGCGAGTATCACGACAATGACAATGAGCGATAAATTGATCGAGATCTTGTAAAGATCGGTGATGCTCATTTTAACCCCTACAAAAATGAGGATGGCAGAAAGGCCGTATTTCAAATACTGGAAATATTTTTCTATTCCC
>CBIHQM010000652.1:0-2733 GCA_966211885.1 uncultured Chryseolinea sp. | reverse complement strand
CAAGTCAAGATGATTTGAAGATCACCCCTGATGATGGGGGCGTGGGGCGACAATTTGTCCCGGGAGATGTAAAGTTGGCTGGTCTTGGATGGCTGACAAGAATCAGACCGAATCGTGATAATTATTCATGAGATTATCAATGAATTCAGGGGTATATTCGAGTAAAAAAAAGCCATGCCCTACTACTCCCGGAAATTGACTCTTCCATTTCAGGATGTTTTGGAAAAGGTCACAAAAAATTTGCAGCAGCAAGGATTTGGTACGATCACGATCATCGATGTGAAAGATACTTTCAAACAAAAGTTGAGCATCGATTTTAGAAATTATAAGATCCTTAGCGCGTGCAATCCGCAGTTCGCCTATAAGGCCATCAGTCTCGAGTCGCATCTTGGCATCATGATGCCGTGCAACGTGGTGGTGCAGGAACATGAAAATGGTGAGGTGGAAGTCACAGCGATCAATCCCTTAGAATCGCTGGACAAAGGAATCCGCACGGCATTGTTGAATGACCTGGTGTCGGAAGTAGACAACCGTCTGCGCGCGGCCATCGACAATCTCCACCGGTTGAGACCCGAGCCGCACACGGAGGCGTTGCCAGTGTAGGTCTTCCTGTTCGCTCATTCAATTCTGCGCCAGGCAACGATACCTCGTCCCGCTTAGTCAACAGCAATGGCCTGGCCTTTTTCGGATTTTAGTATTTCGGTTGTCACCGCGAACAGGCTCTGTTTGAAGAGTCGAAAATCTTTTATGAGTCCCGCAAAATCATTTTCCAGGGCCTCCTGTTCATCCCGGCAGGTCTGGGCTTCGTGTGTAAAAGGGTTCTCCATGAGCCGGGCCAGGTTGGCCCTTTGATCCAATATTCTTTCGTCCAGTGTAACCCGCCTTTTTTCGATCTTGATTTCCTGCGTCGACAATCTTCGCGTTTGTTCGAGCAGTGATCCATCAATCCGTCGCGCGAAATAGTCGAACATCAATTTTCTGAAAAAATTTAACTCGTTGTCAACAAAGGTCAGGTCGGATCTCCAATGTTCCGTCAAAGCGTAAAACGAACGCCAGGTATTTTCACTCGAATGCTCCAAAAGGGCAACATCTCTCCGGGCCACGGCCTTGCGCGGTCTGCGTTTCAGTGTTTCGAGGGTGGATGGGGCTGTCATGTTGTTTTTTCTTACAATTTCGCAATTTCTACGTTGCCAAACACTGACAACCGTCATGACGCTGTCATAATCTTTATCATTTCAAACAAAACCGCATGGGGTTAATATCAACAGCACAAAAGAAGCTGATATAAGTCACTCTCCTTTGTTGACTACCATCATCCGCCGCTTTGAAAAAAAAATCGAGGTTTACTACGTAAAGGTTGACCGGTGTTAAATCTGGCCCCTTTCAAAATATATGAATGCCGAACTGTACCACCCTAAAACCACACCTTATGAAATTGACATGGTTACTCATCTTTACACTCTGCACCATGACCTGTCGTTATGGCTACGCGCAAGAAGAAACCCCGGACTTGCCTTCACGTGTAAACCGATTCTCTTTTGGGGCCAGCGTCAACCAGCAAGGTCTCGACTGGGGCGTAGGGCTGGAAGCCAGCACGCCGGCATTCTGGAACAAACGACTGTCCATCCGGTTGAAGAGCAACATGAATTGGTTTGAAGTATATCGGGTCGAAAGGCACCAATGGACGAAGTATTCGGTTTACACCTCGCTCCTGGTCTACAACACGCGCATGATGGGAAACAGCAGAGCCTCCTTTGAAGCGGGGCCTTTCTTTATCGAACCCAATCAAAGTTTCACCAACGCGAAGCGGATCACCGGTGTCACCGGCGACGCGGGGGGTGAATTCTTTATTGCCCGGAACTCGCGTTTGCTGCTTTCTTATTTTTTTAGCGTGGGATACGCCCACTGCACCGCGCATGCTGAAAAGCTTGAGGACAGCCCTTCTTACGGAAATGGCATTACTTTTCACAATGGCTTTCGTGTTTACCTATAAGGTCTGCTCCTTATAACACTACTTGATAAACGCGTTGATCTTGTCAGCAAACCGTTCAAGGTCTTTCGACTCGACCCGGTAGGCGGTAGTGAATTTTGCAGGGTCCATGGTTTTTGCTTCCAAAATCTCCTTCACCCACAGTTCCGTCACATTCTCCGGTGGGGTTTCGAGGATCGCAGTGAGTTCCTTCTCCAATTTCCAGTGTTGGCTATCCTGGCCACCGCCGCATAGCGTGATGAAGGAATAGCGGACGATGAAATTCTTTTCTTCGTACAGAAATGTTTTTAGCGGCGATGCGATTTTACCGGCCCACACCGGGGCTGCGAATATAAACCGGTCATAACGTTCCATCGACATTCCATGCGGTCGGATCGCAGGCTTTCGTTGGAAGAGAACATCGAGGAAGATCGACAGGGCCGTGCGTTTCCGGACCGTCTCGATTTTCAGGGCCTCACATTTCAGTTTTTCCTGGAGAAGCTTTGCCAACTGCTCGTTGTTGTTGGTAAAGGAATAATATACGACGATGGTGTTCATGATGGTTTGATTTGTATTGAAAGTGGGTTTTACGCGCGATTACCTAGAATATGCCGTCAGTCGAGAACCGCTATGCTTTCGTGCGCCTGCGTTCGTCGTCCTCTGTTCCCAACAACATGGAGACTGTTTTCCATTTCGGATTATGATCCGCCACAAGTTTGGCGATACCCAGGAAGGGGACAAACAGGATCATGCCCGCTACGCCC
>CBIHQM010000651.1:0-2780 GCA_966211885.1 uncultured Chryseolinea sp. | reverse complement strand
TCTATATGGGCTTGTTCAACTTCTTCATCACCTCCCCTCAGATCATCACCAGCGTGGTGGGTGGTCCGCTGGTGAAGTACGTCTATCATTCACAGGCCATCTACAGCATCGTGATGGCGGGGATCTTCCTGTTTATCGCCGCTTTCTGCGTGCGGTTTGTGGATGACAAGGATGACGTGGCGGTGGCTGGAAATCGTTAATCTGGGGACGGCTTAGACACATGTAACATTTTCGAAGCGGAAGTGCATCTGAAACCCCCTTTGGAGCGTTGGTAGCATTTACTTTTCGCCACATACTGATTAACTTTCGACACTCAAATACAACAGGATCACCCCCATGAAACCAGGACGCCTACTCATCCTCTTTTCCCTTATCCTTCTAGCATGCAGTTCCGGTAAACAGGCCTATGAGCGCGGCGACTACTACGGCGCGGTCATGAAGGCGGTGCAGCGCTTGCGGCAAAACCCCGATCATTCGAAGTCCCTGGAAACGCTGAAGAATGCCTATCCCCTCGCGGTGGAATATTTCGAAACTGAAGCCAACAACCAGATTGCTTCCAACTCGGCCTTCAAGTGGAAAAATGCCATTCAGTCCTACGACCAGGTCAACAATCTGTACGAGGCTGTGCGGCAATGTCCGGGTTGTAAGAAGGCGGTGCCCAATCCCAAAAACCACTATGCCGAGATCGGCCCGCTAAAGGAAAAGGCTGCCGATGAAAGCTACAATGCCGGCATCGAGGCCCTGATGAAAGGCGAACGCAACGAGGCCAAAAAAGCCTACTTCAATTTTTCGGATGCACAAGCATTTGTGCCCGGCTACAAGGACGTGATCGAATACCTGGACAAGGCCATGTTCGAGGCCACGCTGAAGGTGATCATCGAACAAATTCCCGTGCCGGCGCGCTACAACCTGAGCGGCGGTTTCTTCCAGGACAAAGTGGAAGAATTTCTGCACAACAACTATACCGAACAGAGCTTCATAAAATTCTATACCCCCGAAGAAGCTAAAGTTGCCAAGCTTCCTTATGCCGACCAGATCATCCGCATCCAGTTTGATGATTTTTCAGTAGGCAATACGTTGATGAAGGAAAAAGAAGAGACCGTGAGCCGCGACAGCGTGAAGGTGGGCGAGACCAAAGTGAACGGCAAAATGGTTCCCGTCTACAACACCGTGAAAGCGAAGCTCACCACCTATCGCAAAGAGCTTAGCTCCAACGGCCTGCTGAGCATGATCGTGGTCGACGCCAAAACCAACGGCGTGCTCACACACCGCAAGTTCCCCGGCGAATATGTGTGGGTGAGCCAGTGGGCGCGCTTCAACGGCGACGAACGCGCCCTGAGTGACGAACAACTGCGCATCTGCCGGCAGAAGGAACTCCAACCTCCCGGCCCGCAAGACCTGTTCCTGGAGTTCACCAAACCGATCTACAATCAACTGATCCCGTCGGTGAGGAACTTTTACCAAAGCTATTGATCGCAGCGGAGACGAAATATGAATGTGTTAGCCCGGCCGTTACGACCGGGCTTCTTTTTTGACTACGCCTTTCGGCGGATAAGAAAATGAGGCTTGGGGCGGATGTTTGAACGCGGGATTACCCCTTTAGCAACCCCGTTTGGGTTATGAGTTGATGTGGCGTGGCCTTTAATCGAGGGAAATGTAGCCTGCCCGACACTTCGGGAGAACCGGGTAAACTATTTTATTCGTATCTAGGTTAAGTAAACAAATCCTATAAAATATGCGATCCATTTTCATTTCACTGGCCTTTGTAGCCTTGTTCGCAGGGGTTTCTTGTGGTCAAAAAAACAAAAACGCTAAGAAGACAATGACAAATCCTATCCAAACAGAAGGCCTGGAGCTTGCCACTTTCGGCACAGGCTGTTTCTGGTGTACCGAAGCTATTTTCCAAAACGTAGAAGGTGTTGAAAAAGTTGAATCCGGTTATTCGGGGGGCAAGGTGAAGAACCCGACCTATAAAGAAGTGTGCAGCGGCCTGACCGGTCACGCCGAAGTGATCCAACTTACCTACGACCCGAAAAAGGTGAGCTACGACGAGTTGCTGGAAGTCTTTTGGAAGACCCACGACCCGACCACCCTAAACCGTCAGGGCAACGACGAGGGCCCCCAGTATCGCTCGGTGATCTTCTATCACAACGATGAACAAAAGCGATTGGCAGAATCTTATAAGGCAAAACTTATCCAGGAGCAAATATACGATCGGCCTATCGTCACCGAGATCACGCCTTTCAGTGTGTTCTACAAAGCCGAAGACTATCACCAGAACTACTACAACCTGAATGGTAACGCTCCCTACTGCTCGTATGTTATCACACCCAAGGTTGAAAAGTTTAAGAAGGTGTTTAAAGACAAATTGAAAAAAGAATAAATTTTTTTCCGATCCGTGAAACCTACAGCCATGAGTAGCGTTAGTATTCTTGAGTAGAGTAATTCTTCTCATAGGTTTAGGTTTAGGTAACAAAAAAGCCCAGAGACGCTGGGCTTTTTTGCATTTATACCATTGTGTAAATTCCTTCTTAAATTTTCCTTAAAGCGAAAGCTAAGTCAACCACAGAATATTTCCTTCTACACAGATTCTTCCTTCTTTTCTTTCTTATCCTTATACGATTCATCTTCTTTCTTTTCCAGCGCGTGCAGTTGCTGGTTCAAGAGATCGATGCGGATGAGGAGATTGAGCACGAGCGCGTCTTTTACTTTCTGGCTGGGATGGGCTTTCATCTCTTCCTTCAACACACTATACATCGCCTCGAGCTGTTGAAAATCTT
>CBIHQM010000650.1:0-2781 GCA_966211885.1 uncultured Chryseolinea sp. | reverse complement strand
AAAACTGGCCGGGGCTGGGATTGTGTAAATGGGGTTAGCCCCTAACTATAAAAATAAACCACTCTTTCCCTTTTACAAACCGCGGCAGCTGCCGGCTAAAAATCCAGCGAGTTGTAGAATTCGATTTTCACCAGCCGGATAAACGCCACCTGTTGCCGGAAAAGATCTTCGTGGCCATCGTCGCCGCTAAAAAAATTCAGGGTCTGGTAAGCCGTTTCCAGGTCTGGAAATTCGTATTGCCAGATCAGCGTATGGGCCGGCTCGCCACCGGAGATCGGTTGCATGCGCTTTCCCTTGGGATAGTCCGGGCGCTGTTTCTCCAACGCGTCGAATTGTTTTTCCAGGGCCATGAATTCCCGCTCATAGGCCGGATCGAATTGCTGGATGATGCGCATGATGACTCCCATAGGCAATCAGTCGTTTAATAGGTTTTGGATGGACGTTGTGAGGGCAAAGCCGGTTTCCGCGGCAAAGGTTCTTAGCGAGACCCGGTCAATACCTTTGTGGATCGTATGCGGGGACGTTACGCTCATTCCTGCCAGCAGTGTTGCCAGGCACTGGGCTTCCGGCAACGGCAAGTTCAACGCAAGCCCGCAAAGCAATCCTGAAAAAAATGCGTCGCCCGCTCCTGCCGTACTTTTTACGTCAACGGAAAGACACGGAACGTGGTGCCATCGCACACCATCCCAGCACCAGCTTCCCGCCCGACCGCCGGTGATGGAGATCAACATGCGATCATGATAACCCTGCAGCTTTGCTATGACCTGTTCCACCACTTCCACGTCACGCGTGGTCTGTTCCATTCTCGCCAACGCACGCGCCTCATCCATGTTGATGGCCAGCAGATCGACGTTCGCAAAAACTGAAGGGTCCAATTGCTTTAGCTCTTCGGATGTAAACGATGCCGCACAAAATAAACCATGTTCGCGACCGAGGGACAGCAGGGCTTGCCTCGAAGCCAGCGGCACCTCCGGCGCCGCCATGACTACCCCCTTCTTTCCAAGGGCTTTGATCTCCGGTATGGCGTTGGCAATGTCTCCGATGGAAACTTGCGCACTCGCCGAATTATCGGTGGTGAGGTTGCCACCACTGCCGTCGGGATAATAAAAACAAAGTGAAAAAAGCGTAGAGGCACCGGCCCTTTTTTGAACGTGATCCATGGAAAAACCGGTGGCCTTCATTTCGTGATAGAGCCGGTAGCCGGTATCGTCCTCTCCCACGCTGCCGATAGGGATCACGTTGAACGGATCTCCCAGCAATACTTTTACATAGTGTAAAATGATGTGTTGTTTACAGTAATCCTGGATGTCGAGAAAATGGCCGCTGCGGCTTTCTTCCCGGCCCAGGGTGTGCTCTCCATTCAACTGGAAAAATTTTCCCGAACCAATTCCACCCGTGCCGATCAGGCCGGTGTATTTCAATTGCTGCTTTTGGAATGTCAACGGTTTCATTTGGAAGACAGCCCTAGATCCCAATCCGGGTTTTCGCTTATGGGATGCGTGGCGGTTTTGACTGTCGCGGTGATCAGCACATCGGGATGTTCCTGGCAAAGCGTGATGGGGTATTCCGGTGTTAAATGACCAAACAAAGCCACCCGCAGTGCCGTTTGCTTCCACTTGCCCGTGTCGCTATACAACCGTACTTTTTTCGCCGAGAGACATTCCTTCACTCCCAACGTTACCGACATGGGCGGAACAAATTGGTATGCGGCGCCGAACGTGCGCTGCGCCAACGCAATGATGGTGTCGATATTATTTTCCTGGACCCGGATGGTCGACTGCCTGACATCATCAATGGTGACCTTGCTGAACGGGTGGCGCCTCGCCTGGTTGTAGGCAATGTGCCCGTCTTGCCCCCATCCACCGTAGGTGATGTCGATCGGCGCCTGTTCGATCTTTTCCTTCACGTCCAACGTATTGTTGGCATTGAGCCAATGCCGGTTTTCTGTGGGAACGGCCAGGGAAGAATGGATGGGATCATAAAAATTTCTCTCCATGAAGCCTCTGAAATTATAGGGGTGTTTCTTTGGCAATTCGCGCCCCTGCCAGTCGAGGCATTCGTCCATGTGAAAGACCACGAAGTTCTTCAATGAAATTTTCTCTTCATTTATCAACGCGGTGAACGGCGCATACCAGCACGCGGGGCCACAGGGAATGATGGCTCGCGTTGATTTGTTGCCGGCGTTATTCTTTTTGATCTCGTCGGCAAGCTCGCGCGCCATGACGATTCCCATCTGTTGAGAGTCGCGCACGAGCCGGAAGGGAACTTTGCGCAACGGGTGCGTTTCCAATTGATCGCACGGAATGCTGCACCATGTATAAAGTTCCTCTGCGGTTATGTCTGGTGTCATGTTTGTCGGGTTGTGATCGGGTCTTCTTTGAAGAGACGCGGCGCGGAAAATTCTCATTCAAAGAAAAAATATTTTTGCGTGATGCGTCTGTGAAGATACTACCGGAGCAGCAATGGATGTTCCGGAATTTATTTCTTCAACGCAAAAGCCACATAGGCATCTCCGGATGGAGAACCCACCTTGCCACCACCGCCGGCAGCAATGACGATGTATTGCTTGCCGTCGACACTATACGTGGCGGGGGTTGCGTAGCCGCCCGCCGGTAATTTATATTCCCATATTAGCTTACCGGTCTTCTTGTCGAACGCCCTGAATTTTTCATCCCGCGTGGCACCGACAAATACCAGTCCGCTGGCGGTGACCATGCTACCTCCCAGGTTTTGGGTGCCCGTTGGCGGAATTCCTTTTTTTATCAACTCGGGGTACTCTCC
>CBIHQM010000649.1:0-2788 GCA_966211885.1 uncultured Chryseolinea sp. | reverse complement strand
TGTTGATACGACCTGTAAAGCCTTCTCACCCTGTAGGTCCACTTCCCTGATCACCCGTGCTTGTTTGAGTTCTTCCAGCATGTGGTTGATCGCCGGCTCGTGGTCAGCGCCAAGGTGGGCCAGGATCTGGCCGTGCGTTTTGATGTCGTTGGGGGCTTTGCGGAAATTGGTGATGAAATTCAGGATGTCTATCTTTTTCATGAGTTTGCACGTGCATTTCGTTCTCACCTCTGTCCAATCCGTGTGCCATTTGACAGGATGTCCATAAATTTATCAAAAACAAAGGGTGACCTAGCCCGGCCGTGTTCACATCCGGAAACGGCTGTGCGTTGGCGGGCATTTTAAAGACCCCAAAAAAAATCTTTACTCTTGTTTTAAGGCCTGGGATGGATTAGACAGGGCCGACCGGATGGTCTGGAAGCTGACGGTGCCCAGCGCAAATAAAAGGATCATCGCCACCGGCAACACAAAAATCCAGGCATTCAAATCAATCCTCACCGCATAGTTCGACAACCAGGCGTCCATGGCAACATACGCCACGGGCAACGCCAGCAGCGACGCGACGAGAATGACTTTGGCAAAATCCTGTGACAGCAGTGTCACAATTTGCGTCACCGATGCGCCGAGCACTTTACGGATGCCGATCTCCTTAGTGCGCTGCACAATGGTGAACGACGAGAGGCCGAACAATCCCAGGCAGGCGATGAAGACTGCAAGCGCAGAGAACGTTCCAATGACCGCCCCAAACTGAGCATCGGCACGGTATTGTTGATTGTACTGATCGTCGAGGAAGAAATAGTGGAAGATGTTGTCGGGGTACACCTTCTCCCAAACTTGCTTCACTTCGGCGATGGTTTGCGAGGGCTGGTTGGTCTTTAATCGCAGGGCAAAGTAGGCCGCATAGTTACCATACGTGAAAACCATGGGAATGTGCTCCTCCTTCGGCGAGCGCTGGTAATAATTTTTTAACACCCCAATCACCTCCGAGGGTTTTCCTCTCTGACTGTAATAGGTGATCCGGCTGCCAAGGGCCTCCTCGGCGTTGGCAAAACCCAGTCTGCGCACAGCCTCTTCGTTGATGATCACCTTATCGGTATCGGAATCGTCGACGGTGAAGTTACGGCCTGCGGCCAGCTTCATGCCCATGGCAGCAATAAAATCGGCATCGATATTAAATTGATAATAATTGTAACTGCCCCCTTCGTTTTCATGACCGACCCGCTTCACGTTGTTGGTCGTGCTCAGCTCGTGAAGACTGAGACCTGGAAGCGATCCCGCCCCTGCCACCTGCTGCACCGAAGGGCGGCGAAGCAATTCTGTTTTCAAGGTTTGATAAGCCGCCTTATACAAAGAGTCCGGCAGATCGATATGAGCACCCCTGATGATCAGGGTCCGATCAATGTTCATTCCCAAATCGACGTTTCTCAGGTGAGTGATCTGCAGGTATATCGTACACATGCCGGCCAACAGGACTACCGTGGCACCGAATTGAAATACCACAAGCCCTTGACGCAACCGCTGTCCGTGGGAAGAAGAACGGAATTTTCCTTTCAACACCGTGGAGGGATTGAAGGATGACAACACAAAAGCCGGATACAAACCAGACAAGAAAGTGCCGGCGATCCAAAGCGCGCTAAACAAACACCAGAACGTGGTATCGTTCGTCAGTTCGATGGGGAGCGGTTGACCGGTGAACTCGCGAAACAAAGGCAAGGCGGTCATGAACAACGCATACGCCAAAACGGCGGCCAAGCCGTTGACGAGAAGGGACTCGGACAGGAACTGAAAAACAAGCTGTGATTTTAGCGAACCCATCACTTTACGGATCCCCACCTCACGCGCACGCTCCACCGCTCGCGTGGTGGAAAGGTTGATGTAGTTTACCCACGCGATCACCAGGATGAACACAGCAATGAGCAACAGGAACGATACCGTGCGGGCGTTGCCGTTTTGTTCGGGCTCGAATGTTTTGTGCGAGTACAGGTGAATGTCGGGCATACTTTCCGCGGCCAGCCGGTCATTGCTGATCTTATCTTTCATGACCACCGAAAAGTCTGCGAGTTTTTTGTTGAACGCCGCCACATCGGTTCCCGGCTTCATGAACAGGTAGGTATATTCGTTGTTGTTTCCCCAGGCATCTTCTTTATACCAGCCATACTTTTTCGGCAGCGTGGCGTGCGAGAGCAGGATACCAAATTTTATGTGCGTATTGGCCGGGAGATCTTTCATGACGGCCGACACATAATATTTTTGCCGGTCGAGCACAAATTCTTCACCGACCACATCCTCGCGTCCAAAATATTTTTTAGCAATGGATCGGGAGATCATCGCCTGGAAAGGCACCGAGAGCGCCTTGGCTGGGTCTCCCTTTACGAGATCTATCGCGAACAGGGGAATTGCCGAGGGGTCGGCAAAATAGATGTCTTCTTCGAGAAATTTTTGATCGCCCACCGTAACGTCTTGCAGGCCGTCGTTGTGAAACATCCTGACGTAGTCGAGCACTTCGGGCATTTTCTCTTTCAATGCGGGGCCGGTTATGGCATAGGTCTCGCAATCGGTCACCACGTATTCGGATCCATTGTAGAGATCCAGGGTGATGCGGAACATGTTCGGGGCGTTCTTATTATAGCTTTCGTAACTCCGCTCGAAACGAACGTAGTGGATGATGAACAGGAAAGCTGCCAGACCGATGGAGAGACCAAAGATGTTGATTAAGGAAAACGCCCGGTTCTTTAGCAATGAACGGTAGGCGATGCGGAAGTAGTTTCGGATCATGTTCGGAGGGTTA
>CBIHQM010000648.1:0-2791 GCA_966211885.1 uncultured Chryseolinea sp. | reverse complement strand
GAAGCACGTCCGACGCTGGGAAATCCAGGGTTGAGGTTTGGCCGTTGAGAAGATTTTTTTCTTTCAGCGTCTTGTAGTCCAGCAGGCGTTCTACTTTGCTGCCGGCGATTTCGGCAGGAGGGTTGCCTCTGAATTTCTCCATCATGGCCTTGATCTCTTGTTCGCCTTGCTGGCCCTTTTTCGTCACGTTCACGAGGGCTTCCTTATAATAGCCAAAGCTCACATACATGTCGATGAGCCAGTCATACATCGATTTGCTTTCATCGGTTGCGCTGGCGGCCATCGCCGCAAAGAAGGCACACGCAGACACGGCATCTTTGTCGCGCACGAAATCGCCCACCATATAGCCATAACTTTCTTCACCGGCGGCAATGAAACGTTCTTTGCCGTCTAGCTTACCCATAAGTTCGGCGATGTATTTGAAACCGGTCAGTGTATTGTAGCACGCAATGCCCAACTGTTTGGCCATGGTGTCCACCAGTTCGCTGGTCACGATGGTCTTGGCGATATAGGCGTTTTTTTTGTCTTTTTGATTTTTGAGGATGAAATACATCATGAGGCAAAAGGCTTGGTTGCCGTTCAGCAAGATGAACTCGCCGTCGCTTTTGCGCACGCCAATGCCCACGCGGTCGGTATCGGGGTCGGTGGCCATCACCACGGTGGCGTTGGCAGCCTTCCCTTTTTTGATGACCATTTCCATAGCCGATTTTTCTTCGGGGTTAGGCGAGGGCACGGTGGGAAAATTGCCGTCGGGCACTTTCTGTTCATCCACCAGTTGAATGTTGGTGAAGCCGATCTGGCGCAAACACTCGGGCACCATGGTGATGCCCGCACCGTGGAGGCTGGTGTACACCAGGGGTATGTCGCGATGGCGCGCGATGACGTCGGGGTTGGGGATAAGTTTTTTTACCTCCTCGTAGTAGGCCTTCTCCACCTCCGGCCCGATGGTGTGAATGCGTGCCGCATCGGCAACAAAACGCACTTGTTCGAACGACGTGATGGCGTTCACTTCCTGGATGATGTTCTTATCGTGAGGCGGCACAACCTGTGCGCCACCGGTCCAATAGGCCTTATAGCCGTTATATTCCTTGGGATTGTGTGAAGCCGTGATTACGATGCCCGACTGGCAGTTCAGATACCGGATGGCAAATGACAGCAGGGGCGTGGGGCGCAGTTCGGCAAACAAGTATACATCCACCCCGTTGGCGGAGAGCACGGCGGCGGCGGTTTCGGCAAAGAAGCGGCTGTTGTTACGGCTGTCGTGGGCGATGGCCACGGTGACCTTCTTGCCGGTGAAGTTTTTGTTCAGGTAGTTGGCCAGGCCCTGGGTGGCGACACCCACGGTGTATTTGTTCATGCAGTTGGATCCGGCGCCCATAATGCCGCGCAGACCGCCGGTACCAAATTCCAGGTCCTTATAAAAATTGTCGATCAGCTCTTTGGGGTCGGGCTTGGCGAGGAGGGCTTTCACTTCGGCCTTGGTGGCGTCGTCGATGGCTGGACTGTCCAGCCAGGTTTGGGCTTTCGCGCGCACGCGTTCAAGAAGGTCGTTCATGGTTGTGTTTCTCTAAAGGGTAATACGCCCAAAAGTAGGTAAATTCTTAAACCCGCCCAGGGCTTTAAGGTTTAAGAATTCCACAAACCACGCAAAGGTTCTCTAGAGGTTGCCGCGCAGTGCCTGCTCCCGTTCAATGGCTTCGAAGAGGGCCTTGAAATTTCCTTTGCCAAACGACTTGGCCCCGTTGCGTTCAATGATCTCGAAGAAGACTGTCGGCCTGTCTTGTAACGGCTTTGTGAAGATCTGCAGCAGGTAGCCCTCGTCGTCGCGGTCGATGAGGATGTTGAGCTTTTTCAATTCCTCCAGGTCTTCCTGTATCGTGCCCACGCGCGCCATCACGTCGCTGTAGTATTGCTCGGGAACGTACAAAAATTCCACGCCCCTGCGCCGCAGTTCACCCACGGTGTAGATGATGTCGTCGGTCGCGATGGCGATGTGCTGCACGCCGGCGCTGTTGTAGAAGTCGAGGTATTCTTCGATCTGTGATTTCCTTTTGCCCTCGGCAGGTTCGTTGATGGGAAACTTAACATACCCGTTGCCGTTGGAAACCACCTTCGACATGAGGGCGCTGTATTCGGTGGAAATGTCTTCGTCGTCAAACGTGATGAGTAGCTTGAAGCCCATCACCTCTTCATAGAATTTTACCCACTTGTTCATTTCGCCCAGCCCCACGTTGCCCACACAGTGGTCGATGTGGAGCAAGCCGATGGGCTCGGTCTGCACGAGATTTTTACGGGGTTTGTAGCCGGGGAGGAACGGGCCTTTGTAATTTTTTCTTTCCACGAACGTGTGCACGGTCTCGCCATAGGTTTTGATGGAGGAGATGACCACTTCACCGAACTCGTCTTTCAACACGGTGGGCTCCCGGTCGGGTTGCGCACCGCGTTTTGTGGTTTCGTAAAACGATTTGCGCGCGTCGTCCACCCAGAGGGCGAGCACTTTCACACCGTCGCCGTGCGTGCGCACGTGGTCGGAAATGTAGGAATCCTTTACCAGCGAGGTGGTGAGCACGAGGCGGATCTTATTTTGTTGCAGCACGTAGGAGGCGCGGTCACGAACGCCCGTCTCGGGGCCGGCATAGGCAACCAGTTGAAAGCCCATGCAATGTTGGTAGAATAAGGTGGCTTGCTTGGCGTTGCCAACATAGAGCTCGATGTGGTCGGTGCCCAGCAGGGGGAGAAAGTCTTCGTTCATGGTTGTCGTTTTTAACGCCTAAGTTTTGTGTTGACCGAT
>CBIHQM010000647.1:0-2803 GCA_966211885.1 uncultured Chryseolinea sp. | reverse complement strand
GAACGCAACGATCTGATCGCCCAGGGTGTGTGTGTCCTGGAGGAGAAGCACCTGGTCTTTATCAAACCCTAATTTTTTGTTGAGAATGAAATGCATCTGTTGCTGGATGATGAGCGTGGCCACGATGAGGATGATGGAAATGCTAAACTGGAAAACGACGAGCAGGCTTCGGATGGAGCTTCGTGCCCCCAGCGTGGTGTGGCCTTTCAATACGTCGACGGGCTTGAACGAAGAAAGATAAAAGGAAGGATAGAGACCGGCGACAAAGCCAACCACCACCGCTCCCAAGAAAAGCAAGGAAATGAACCACCAGGCTTCCCAGGGAAACACCAGCGGACTGGCAAGAAGGGTATTGAAGGAGGGCAGGGCAGTCCGTGCCAACGCAAGCCCCAGGGCAAACGAAATAAAACTGAAGACCAGCGACTCGAGCAAAAACTGGTTGACCAATTGACTTCGCGGCGAGCCCACCACCTTGCGCAGCCCTACTTCCTTGGCGCGATGGGCAGACCGCGCCGTAGAAAGATTGATGAAGTTGATGCAGGCGATGGTCAGAATAAAAAATGCGATCGCTCCAAAGAGCCAGGCATAGCGGATGTCGCCATGCGACAGGTTGTCGCCTACGCCCGTCGTGTTCAGATGGATATCCTGTATGGGTTGTAATTTGAAGTGAAGACTTTTCACCCAGGCCATCAGGCTGCGATCGTTTCCACCAGCGGCGGTCGAAGGCACGAAGTACTTGGTGATCAGGGCATCCATTTTCTTTTCCAACGCGGCAACGTCCGTGCCGGGCCGGACGCGGATATAGTCCAGGTAGTTGCTCGACATCCACGCTGTTTTCTCGCCCTTCCAGAATTCCTTTCAGGCAAGCGAGATAAGAAAGTTAAATTGAAAGTGCGTGGTGGCGGCGGGATCCTGTACGACACCGGATACCGTGTACGGTTGGGTCTTGTCATCGTTCAGGATCAGGGTTTTTCCAATGGGGTCGTCGTTGGCAAAATATTTATCGGCGATGCGCTGTGTGATCACCAGGGTGTTGGGTTCAAGCAAGGCCTTGTGCCCATTGCCCCGGAGAAATGAAAGTTCAAAGATGTCGGCCAGCCCCTGGTCCACATAGACAAAGCCGTCCTCGTGCGTGCTCTCAATTTCATCTCCCCGTCTCACCGTGTTGCCGGCATCCACAGCGTTTGCCGAGGGATTATAGTGCCCGGCCAATTCAATTTCAGGATATTCATCCTGGAGTGCCTTGGCAAAAGGCGCTGGAAAATAGATGCCCCGCTCCGTCTCTCCATGGAGATTGCTTTCGCGATAAACCCGGTAAACCAGATCACCCTTTTGATAACGCTGGTCGTAGCTAAGCTCGCGACGGACAAACAAAGTGATCAAAATGCAGGTGCCGATGGCAATGGCCAGCCCACCGATCTTGATGCCGGTATAAAGCCGCTGGCGCGACATGGTTCTCCAGGCGATCTTAAAATAATTCTCAAACATAGCGAGTTGATTTACGGGTGTCGACGATCTTTTCTTTATCGCAAAAGGCTGAAGAAACAGCAAGACGTTCATCACAAACAGGAGATCCGCCTTCCTTTTTCCAAGGATCGGGCGCCGGCGGGCATAAAGCTCCTCCAGGTCGCCCAACACGGCTTCCGACAAGTGATCGTTACAAAACCATCGAAAAAAGCGCGTGGCCCATCGAGGGGCCCCGGCTTTTTTGGGGTTGGGTGTGTTCATGTCTTTCTTTTTCAAACGAAAAGGGCGTTTTTCTTAACGTTTGTTTCACCTTTGTCTAATGTACCGGGAGATGGTTAAAAGGTTGCAGAATTTTCCTGAAAAAATGTAAAGCGGGGGGTAGGGGGAACAAAACCAGCGGGAATTTGAATAACCTTTGCCTTTAGGCCTAGTCTATGCACACATTTTTAAATGTGAAAGAGTATTGGTGAGTGAGGCTGGCTTTAAGCCTATTGTTCCGAACACAATGTGCTTTATAATATCTTGAATAACCCCGGACTTTAGTCCGGGGTACAGACGGCTATTTATGACGGGCTTTAGCCCTGACTTTTTCCTCCGTTTGTGTCGCCGTCTGCCTAATCATCGGCGTCGTCAGGGCTAAAGCCCGTGATTGGAGATGGCTTATGTACCCCGGACTAAAGTCCGGGGTTATTCATGTATGCTCTTTCTCTTCGGAAGATGTGTGCATGGCCTAGGCCTTTAAGCCAGGAAAAAAACAACCCCTATCCAGGCTTTAGCCATGATTGTACCAGCTGTGAAGTTTTGGATCAGCGGAATAATATCACTACTTTAGTCATCGCTACCTACCCCTACCGTTATGTCCTATGTTAACATCATGCTTCATCTGGTTTGGTGCACCAAAGACCGCTCACCTCTTCTCACTTCGAACGTGAAAGTCAAAATACTCAATCACATCCGTGAGAATGCAAAGACGAAAGGAATTTTTATAGACACGTTGGAAGGGCACCTGGACCATATTCACGCATTAATAGGATTGAATGCAGAGATGAGCGTCTCCAGAGTCATGCAGCTTATAAAGGGAGAGTCATCTTTTTGGATAAATCGAGAACGACTATTCACACACGCCTTCGAATGGGCCGTCGATTATTTTGCAATTTCCGTTAGCCAATCATCACTGGAGCGAGTACGGTTATATATTTGCAATCAAGAGCATCATCATAAAAAGATCTCCTTTAAAGAGGAGTATGAGCAATTGAAAAAACACTGCGAGACCCGGCATACGGCCAGGACCTGACCCCTCCATGTGGTCGGCGTATCCATGCTGTTAATAGGAGCG
>CBIHQM010000646.1:0-2810 GCA_966211885.1 uncultured Chryseolinea sp. | reverse complement strand
CCAGGCCGGTGAAGACAACCGGAACGTGGCGCGCATGGCCCTGCTGTTGGCGGGACTGCCCGTTGAGGTGGGGGGCGTCACGGTGAATCGTCTGTGTGCGTCCGGCCTCCAGGCCATCATGGATGCCAGCCGCGCTGTGTTGGCGGGCGATGGGGAGATCTTGATCGCGGGCGGCGTGGAAAGCATGAGCCGCGCACCCTATGTCATGGCCAAACCCGGCGAAGCCTTTGCACGCAAACCCGAAATGTTCGACACCACCCTGGGTTGGCGGTTTTTGAACGACCAACTGGCCGCGCTGTATTATCCCTATTCCATGGGCGAGACGGCCGAAAATGTGGCCGCCACCTGGAAGATCGGCCGCGAAGCGCAGGACGAATTTGCCTTTCAATCGCAAAAGAAATATGCCGCCGCGCACGAGACCGGAAAATTCAAAGACGAATTGGTGGGCGTGACCATTCAGAAATCCAAAGATGAATTTTTGCTTTTCGAAAAAGACGAACACCCCCGTCTCACCACCCCGCAAAAACTCGCGACGCTGAAGCCTGCTTTTAAAGATGGAGGCACGGTAACGGCCGGCAATTCATCGGGTATAAACGATGGGGCTGCAGCTTGCCTGGTGGCGAGCGAGACAGCCGTGAAGCGTCTTCACCTGGCGCCTATGGCAAGAGTTGTTTCCATGGCCGTGGCAGGTGTCGACCCTGCCTACATGGGAGTGGGGCCCGTGCCGGCGGTGCAGAAGGCGTTGAAACGTGCGGGGCTGTCTATAAAAGATATTGGATTGGTGGAGTTGAATGAAGCCTTTGCTTCGCAGTCGCTGGCGTGTATCGGCGATCTCGGGATCGATCCGGATAAGGTCAATGTGAATGGCGGGGCCATTGCGTTGGGGCATCCACTGGGGTGCAGCGGCGTGCGCATCAGCGCGACATTGCTGCACGAGATGCGGAGGCGGGGGGTTCGGTATGGAATAGCCACCATGTGCATTGGAGTGGGACAGGGCGCGGCCGTGATTTACGAAAGCATCAAAAGTTAAACCGCCCACCTTCGCTAAAGCTTCGGTGGGCAAGCAGGTTAGGCACAAAGGAGCTTTGCGTTTATCTTTGCGCCTCCGTGTCTTTCCTTGGTCGCCGAAGCTTTAGCGAAGGTGACGCGGTTCCACAACAATGCGCTACTTCTTCGAAATCGCCTACAACGGCAAGAATTACGCCGGCTGGCAAAGCCAGGCCAACGCCACCGGCATCCAAACCGTGGTGGAAGACGCGCTTTCCAAACTCCTCCGCACCCCCATCCGGATTGTGGGAAGTGGCAGAACCGACACCGGCGTGCACTGCGAGCAACAATTTTTTCACTGCGACCTCGAAAAACTCCCCTTCGACTATCCCACGCTGCTCCAAAAACTCAACTCATTCCTTCCCAGGGATGTGGCCATTCCATCCATCCGCCGGGTAAAAGACGACGCCAGCGCGCGCTACGACGCCGTGGAACGCACCTACCACTACCGGATCACCCGCAAAAAAAACCCGTTCAAGGAGGGCCTGGCCTGGCATTATTTTAAGACCGCCGATGTTCAAACCATGAACAGTGCGGCTGCGTTATTACTGGGCGAGCACGATTTTGAATGTTTTAGCAAAGTAAAAACGGATGTAAATCACTTTCTTTGCGACATTAAAAAAGCAGCCTGGCGCGAAGAAGGCGATTTGCTGGAGTTCACCATCACCGCCAACCGCTTCCTCCGGGGAATGGTGCGCGCCGTGGTCGGCACCCTGCTGGACGTGGGGACTGGTAAAACATCGCTGAAGGAATTTCAGGCCATCATCCAGAGCCGCGATCGTAAAAAGGCCGGCGCCAATGTTCCTCCGTATGGTTTGTATCTGTCGAAGGTAAAATATCCGCCTTCGGTTTTTGTAAAAGAATCTTAACGCCACCCGTGGAGAAAGAAAAAGTAAGTAGCGGCAATATCATCGACTGGTCGGTGCTCTCGCGCCTGATGAAATTTGTAACCCCGTACCGCTGGCGGTTTATCGTCGTGATCGTCCTCACCGTCGTGCTCGGCTTGCTCGCCCCTACACGACCCTTCCTCATCCAATATACCCTCGACAACGATGTGGCCTTCGGCGACTATGCCGGCATGGTAAACATGATGTGGATCCTGCTGGGCCTCCTGGTCTTCCAATCCATCGCACAATACATCCACACCTACATTTCGGGTTGGCTTGGCCAACAAGTCATCCGCGATATTCGCGCCCGACTCTACGAACACATCATCAGCCTGCGACTCACCTTTTTTGACAAAACACCCATCGGCCGGCTCGTCACCCGCACCATCTCCGATGTGGAGACGCTCGCCGATGTTTTCAGCGAAGGTCTCGCCGCCATGGTGGGCGACTTGCTGCAGATCGTTTTCATCCTGGCGTTCATGTTCTACCAGGATTGGCGCCTGGCCCTGCTCAGCTTGTCGACCATACCCCTGTTGCTCATCAGCACCTACGTATTCAAGGAAAAGATCAAAGTGGCGTTCAATGATGTGCGCAACGCGGTGGCCAACCTCAACACCTTTGTGCAAGAACATATCACCGGCATGAACATCGTCCAGATCTTTGGCAGTGAAAAGATCGAATTCGAAAAGTTCAAGGAGATCAACCAAGAGCATCAACAGGCCAACCTTCGTTCGGTGTTGTATTATTCGATCTACTATCCCGTAGCCGAGATCATTGCCGCTGCCGGCATTGGTTTGCTGGTGTGGTATGGCGCGAAGGGCATCATTAATTTTGAACAGACCGGGCTCACCATCGGCAAGCTTGTGGCCTTCATCA
>CBIHQM010000645.1:0-2811 GCA_966211885.1 uncultured Chryseolinea sp. | reverse complement strand
CGATCCATTCGGAAAGATAGATCGTTTTGGGAAAGGCCACAAATTCGTTGATCACCATCTTTTGCCCCAGCAAGCTTCCCACCGCGAGGGTGTCGTGCCACTCCACGCCAATACAGAAAGCGAATACGCGGAAGACCTGGCCCAGAATGTATTGCAGTGAAAAGCCATCGAAGGTACCGTTGGTGCTGTTCACTACAAATTCATTGAGGCCTGTATAATGGCCAATCAATCCCACGAGGATCCAATTTAGTGCATAGATCACAGCGATGAAGGCAAGCAGCATGGCGCCCACGTTCAGGGCCAGCTTCAACCCGTCGGATGCGCCGATGGCGATGGAATCGATCAGGTTCACGCCCACGTGGTCTCTGGTCAATTTCAACTCTTTGTCGATGGGTTCAGTCTCCGGCAGGAAGAGTTTTGCCATGACCACTGACGCCGGGGCGCTCATGATGGAGGCCGTGAGCAGGTAGGTGGCAAACTTGGTTTGCTCCGCCGGGTCACTTCCTCCGAGAAATGAAACGTATGCACCAAACACACTTCCGGCAATCGTAGCCATTCCGCCGACCATGAGACAGTGCAGTTCCGATTGTGTCATGCCCGGAATGAACGGTCTCACCAGCAGGGGCGCTTCGGTTTGTCCCATGAACACATCGCCGGCAACGGAGAGGCTCTCGGCGCCCGACATGCGCATGGTGCGCGTCATCACCCAGGCAAATACATACACGATCTTTTGCAGCACGCCCAAATGGTATAAGCCGGCCGTTACCGCCGAGAAGAAGATGATGGTGGGCAGGGTTTGAAAAGCAAAAAGGAATCCGAGGTTGTGACGGACGCCTTGTACAGCATCCGAGTTTTTTGATAGATCACCATACAGGAAGGCAGCCCCTTTCTGGGCAAAGCTGAGGAACACAATAAATTTTTCGCTGACGTATTCGAACCCCGACTGCACGGCGCCCACTTTGGCAATGAGCAAACCAAAAACCACCTGTAGGGCGATGCCGGCGGCTACCAGACGCCAGTCTACTGCTTTGCGGTTCGTAGAGAAGAGGTAGGCCACACCCACAATAAATACCAGGCCACCCAGCGCGCGTAAATAATCCATAACGAAGAGCGAAAGCACAACGCTGGTTGCCGCCTTGGCGGCCCTGGCATTGTCTTCAAATTGGTTTTAGATTTAGTAATTCATATACACACAAAAAGCACGAAGGGTTAGATCTTCATGCTTTATGTTTTATTCTTTTCTTAGTTCCGTTTGCTCAACTCGTCGCGGATCTTGGCGGCGCGTTCGTAGTCCTCTTTGTCGATGGCGTCTTTGAGGAGTTCGTTCAGCTTTTCGATGGAGTAGTTTTTGAAGTCGTCTTTGCGGCCGGTTTCTTTCTTCACCTTGGCTTTGGGTTCTGTTTTGGGCTCGGGCTTGTCTTCTTCCACCTCGTCGGTGAGCACGATGCCGGCTTCGGCCAGGATGTTTTCGTAGGTGTAGATGGGCGAGTCGAACCGGAGGCCGATGGCGATGGCATCCGAGGGGCGGGCGTCCACTTCGCTTTTCTTGAGGCCGTCGGAACACACGATCTTGGCAAAGAACACGCCTTCTTTCAGATCGGAGATGATGATCTCGTCTACCGTGAAATGAAAGTTGTTGGCAAAGGCTTTGAACAGGTCGTGGGTCATGGGCCGGTTCGGGATGATCTTTTCGATTTCGATGGCTATGGCCTGGGCTTCGAACATCCCGATGATGATGGGAAGCCGGCGGCTGCCTTCGGTTTCACCCAACACCAAGGCAAACGAACCAGTCTGTGATTGACTTGATGATAGTCCGAGTATTTCCAGTTTAATTTTCTTCACTTACTTCGCAGCTTTGATCGCCTCAGTCAATTTAGGAATTATTTCGAAAGCATCGCCAACAATACCATAATCGGCGGCCTTAAAAAATGGTGCTTCCGGGTCTTTGTTTATAACCACGATGTACTTCGAAGAGTTTACCCCCGCCAAATGCTGGATGGCTCCCGAAATGCCCACGGCAATATAGAGCTGCGGCGCAACTTTCACGCCGGTTTGGCCCACGTGCTCGTGGTGCGGCCGCCATCCCATGTCAGACACGGGCTTGCTGCAGCCGGTGGCGGCGTGCAGGGTTTTGGCCAGTTCTTCGAGAATTCCCCAGTGTTCCGGCCCCTTCATGCCGCGACCACCCGAGACCACGATGTTGGCTTCCGGGAGCAATACTTCGCCGGTGGCCTTTTCGGAGGAGGTGATCTTTGTGGCAAAGTCAGAGTCGCCCAGGGTCACGCTATAGGGCGTTACCTGTGCCGGGCTTCCTACTTCTTTTATGTCGGCTGCGTTCTTGCGCAGGGCGATCACTTTCTTTTGATTTTTTAACTCCACCCAGGCAAAGGCCTTGCCGGTGTAGATGCTGCGTTTCACCACAAAACCACCGTCGGTCTTGGGTAGTTCTACCACGTTTGACGCCAGGCTAGCGCCGATCTTGGTCGCCACGCGGGCGGCGACGGGTGTTCCCAGCGACGAATTGGCCAACACCAGGAGGTCTGCGCCTTCGTCCTGGAGGGCTTTCTCCAGCACGGTGGCGTAGGCTTGGATGATGCCCTGGCTTAGTCTTTCATCTGCGACGTGCAACACTTTTTGCGCGCCATATTTTCCCAGGGCTTCCAGTTCGGCTTTTTCCACGGCACCGAGGGCGATGGCCGTGACGGGCCCTCCCAGGGCATGCGCATAGGCTACCGCTTCAATGGAAGTCTTTTTGATCTTTCCTTCTGCACTCTCGACAAAAACGAGTATCGCCATACAAGAATTTAGGTT
>CBIHQM010000644.1:0-2815 GCA_966211885.1 uncultured Chryseolinea sp. | reverse complement strand
TGCCCGCCGAAGCTTCAGCGAAGGAGGGCGGTAAAAATTGAATAGCCACCAGCCATTTTGATTTCGGCATATTCCCCATAAAAAATGCCGCAAGCGCATCGATTAATCACTTATTAACTTCTTATTAATTGAACGAACATACCTTTAAGGTGACGCGTTGATTTTTATGCTCGCGTAAATCTTAAATTGAAACAGATGAAACAAATCGTTAGGAGGGAAGGGGTGGTTCGATGCCAACACCTGGTTGGATTGGCCTTGATCACCATGGTTTTTATTTCTGCGGGATCAAACCCCGCTCGAAGATCCTATTACTTTGACGAAAAAGGCATCTCCAGAGAAGTCCTCGAAAATTATCTCGACAAATCCATCACCATGGCGTTTTTCCTCGTGCCCGAAAAACCCGAAGGCAAACGGGTCTATCCCTATCACGCCGATGATCTTCGCATGATCCAAAACATCGGGGCCAAATTTATAGGCCGTGCCATCTATCGCTGGGGCGAAGAAAGCCTCTTGAATGATCCGAGCTTCTGGAAGAAGGCGAGCGCCATCATCGACACGCTGCACCGCGCCGACCCCGACATCATTTTTCAAGGATGCCTGTTTGAGATCATCACCGAAGATGTGAACCATGTGAAGATACCGTCTTGGGTTTTTAAGGATCATCAGTTGCCCGCCGACGATCGTAATTTTTCATATCGATCCATGCTCAACACAACTGGGAAAGGCGTCGACCATTGGAGAAAGGGAAGCAGCGTACCGGACATCAGCCGCCCGGAAACCCAACTGTGGTTCTACTACCTGGCCGCATCCTACATCAACCTCGGCTGCGAGGCTTTTCACCTGGGACAAGTGGAACTGATGGGCATGAACGACCCGGACCGGAAGGCCTGGGCCTCCCTGCTGTCTGACATCCGGCGCTATGCAGCGAAACACGCCCGCCGGCATTGGGTATTGCTCGATGCTCACGTGCCGAAAGGCGATATGATCAAGGATGGTGTCAGCCTCATCGATTTCAATTCCTTTCCGCTGCGGATAAAAGCCATCCCGGAGAAACCGTACGAAGGAAAACTGGAAGCCGGCCACCTGGATGCGCTCTACAACAAAAGCAAAGGCTGCATTTCGCCAAGCGGATGGAAAACCAAGAGCCTGCCTTACCTGGTTGAATTCGACAATTTTGGAAGAAGCGAAAAAACCAACGTAGCCGATACTGCCTCTCACTTTATCTGGGGATGGGATGAGATCTCCTGGTTCTCCTTGCAGCCCGAAACCTACAGAAATCGATGGCTGAATTATGCCCATCAATGGATCAAAAAGAATGATCCCAATGGCCACCTGGAGATGCCGGGGTGCCGGATGCTGTCTTGTCCGGACGAGACATTCGGTAGCTACCGGGCGAATCAAAAAAGCAAATCATGTCCGGTGGGCTATTCACAAGAGGAGACGATCAAAACGCTTTGGGCGTCGGATTAGGATGGAGTGATCCCTCCGCTGGGGTAAACACCCGTCCCGGAAATGAACAGGTGTAACTCAACATCGAACAAGGCAACAGCCTGAATACATAGATTTTGTTGTTTCGCGGGCTGGCACGATATTCAAGCAAGGATCGGTAACCGATTCCATCCCAAGCCTATGTTCAAAGCCATCTTCTCCACTGCCTTGCGCCACCTTGCCAAAAACAAAGTGTCAGCCTTCCTCAACGTGACGGGCCTCACCATCGGCCTGGCCACCTGCCTGGTCATCGCCATCTGGGCCGAACGAGAACTGACCTTCGACAACTTCCATGCAAATGTCGACGCCAAGTTCCGCATCTGGAATCGCTTTCAGAGTGAAGCCGAAACTTTCACACAGGCGCCCTCTGGTGTGGCCCTGGGAGCGCAGTTGCCCAAGGAAATTGCCGACATCGCCAGCGCTTGCCGGCTGTTCCAGGCGCATTATAAAATCCGCTACAACACAGAAGTGCACTTCGAACAAAAAGGCATTTTTGCCGACTCCACCTTCTTCTCGTTCTTCGACTTCCCCATCATCGCCGGCTCGACGCACGAGCTTCTGCGCACGCCCGACCAGGTGGTATTTACGCGCTCGAAGGCCATTGCCTATTTCGGAAGTGTTGAAAATGCATTGGCCAAAACCGTGCTGATGGATGACGAGCCCTACACGGTGGCGGCCGTCACCGAAGATCCCCCGGTCAACTCCCACATTCAATTCGAGTACGTGGTTCCCTATGTGACCTTGCATGCCTATGCGCTCAAGAACTGGAAAGACGAACTTGACAACCAATGGGTGGGAGGGTGGCCCTATACCTACATCGAGATCCACGACCCGTCGAAGTGGGCGGCCGTGGAGAGCAAGATAAATGAGGTTGTGGCCGAGCATTCGAAAAAAGAATGGGCCGATAACAAAATGTCTTATCAATATTTTCTCCAGCCTGTCAAGGACATTCATCTCCGTTCCCATCACCGCTACGACGCTGGCAACAACGGCGACCTGATGACGGTGCGCGTATTCATTGCCGTAGCCATCCTGGTGTTACTGCTCGCCTGTTTCAACTATATTAACCTCACCACCGCCACGTCGGTGAACCGGGCGAAAGAGATCTCGCTGCGCAAGGTTGCCGGGGCAAGCAAAGGGAATCTCATGAGGCAGTTCTTTTTTGAAACATTTGTTACCACTGTGCTTGCTGTGGTGTTGGGTGTTGCCCTGGCACAAATCGTGTTGGCCTATTTTTCATGGTGGATGGGCCAACCCTACCAGTTGCCCTTCGACACCACCCACCTGTTGGCATTGGGTGCCTTTGTGCTGATCATCACGTTGCTTT
>CBIHQM010000643.1:0-2831 GCA_966211885.1 uncultured Chryseolinea sp. | reverse complement strand
TCCCCGAGACGGGAGACTATGCCGAGTCGTTACCGGCAATTCGGAAATCTTAGGGAAGATAAGAAATTCCAATAGTCCATAAAAAACAAAACGCGCGATGACATCATCATCGCGCGCTTCTATTCTAAAAAAGCCTCGGGCAGTCGAGCCTGGCTAGCCTTCCATGTGCTGATCAGAAATAATTGGGATAGTCCGTAATGATGCCGTCCACACCAAGTTTTGCCAGTTGTGAAATTTCTTCTTTCGTGTTTACCGTCCAGGGAATGATCTTCATCTTTTGCTGATGGCAGGTGGTGACCACTTCGGCCGTCACGGTCTTGTAGTACGGGCTGTAGATATCCGGGGTGAAGCCAAGGGTAGCCAGGTTTTCGGCCAGCGTCTTGGTATTTGCCGTGAGGTACGCCAATTTCACTTTGGGGTATTTCTCGTGAAGGATCTGCAGGGGCCGCGCGTCGAATGACTGGATGTTATACCTTTTTCCAAGCTTCCTCTTATTGCATACGGCCATCACCAATTCCACAAACTCCTTGGGCTCCGGATGCGCGACGTTGTCGGAAGCGGGCGAACACTTTATCTCGATGTTGTAGTTGGGCAACGGAAGTTTATGCTTGCGGGCATAGGTATCCACCGAGTCGAGTAACTCCTCCAGCAACGGCTTGTGGGCTTCCATTTTCTTTTGCTCCGGAAAATTTGCCAGCGGCCGCAGCCCCACGTCATATTGCCGGATGGTGGCATAGGGCATCTTGAACAAATTGATCTGCTTGGCTTCTTCCGCCGTCACGTCGCTACCATCGGGTTTGCGCGAGATCTCGGCCGACATGTAGGTATCGTGCGACACGACCACTTTCTTGTCTTCCGAAATCACCACATCCAGCTCGAGGGTATTGGCACCCAGTTCCAATCCTTTGATCATCGCGGCAACGGTGTTCTCGGGCATCAACCCGCGGCAACCGCGGTGACCTTGTTTGTCTAACGTTGTCTGCGCCATCAGCATGCCGGGGAGCAGCAACAAGAGGGATAGTATTCTTTTCATGGAGTAAATCATAGTTAAAGATTAGAAACTGTAACGAAGTCCCACCTGGAGTTGGTAAGGATTTCCCGAGGGTGTCACCACGCCAGCAGTGTTCACACGGTAAACAAACTTCTGGTTTGCCTTGTCAAAGCCGGGCACCGCCGGTGTTGTGGCCGTAGCGGGAATACCCAGGGCATAAAGGGCTTGGTTGCCCAGCGATTTATTCGTGCCCCAATCCTTGTTGAGCAAGTTGGCGACGTTGAAGATGTCGCCCGAGATTTCGATGGCTTGAGTCTTGTGGACTTTGAATTTCTTTACCACCCGCAAATCCCACACGCCATAGAAGCCGTTCACGCCGCCGTTGCGTTCGGCGATCTTGCCGGAGTATTTGTTGATATAGTCTTTCACACTCTGGCTGGCATTCGGGTTATCCATCACTGCCTGCAGACCGGTTCTGATATTTTCCGGAGTGGAAGTACCGTTGCGATCAAAGATAAACGCGAGGTCGTTTGTACCCGACACAAAGTCGGCATTGCTGTTGGCACCCGACAACAATGAGTAGCGCGTGCCACCAATACCGGAATAGCGCACGCCGACGCTGATGCCCCAGATGGAAGGCAAGGCACCGTATACCACAACTTTGGAACGGAACTGGTTGTCGGAATACGTCATGGCATTCAGGTTACGGGGATCGTCTTTTACCGGCAACGACAGCGTAGCGGTGTTGGCCACGTTACCATTGAATGAGGTATTGTCTTTGGTATCGTTCCAAGTATAGCTGACCGTGATCACACCATCCTTGTAGTATTGATACGTGGCATCGGCCACCACTGCGAACTGATTGATCTTACCTTCACTAACCAACTCCAGCACGCGACCAAACTTTTTGCTCTTCCGGCCTTGCAGCCAGTCGCCGGCACCGTTGGCCGGCATCGTGTTGAGGGGGACATATACGCCGCGTCCGCCTTCTTCGTTCAAAGTAAAATATGGATCATCCACCATGTTGCGATCGACATAAGTATAGTTATGACGACCCAGCGTGGCGTAGCCCGTGAGGCCGACCTTCAGGTGTTCCGTGATGTAGCGGTTGTAGGACACGTTTGCTTTGTAGATCACCGGCACACGTGCATCGGCGCTATTGGTGTTGATGGTCGGCAACTGGAAAGCCGCCAGGCTCGGAATGCTGTTGTAGTTGCTTCTGTACGCTGCAAAATCAGGCGTCGGCAAGTTTGGGGCGCGCACGTCGACGGTAGCCAGGTGCTTGCCGTCGAACGTAAGGTTGTTGATCAACATGTAGTTGTTGATGTCGGAAGCAAAGATCCCACCCCCAAGACGGAAGATGTCGGTGTGGTTGTCGTTCACATCCCAGGTGAACTGCAGACGGGGCTGCACCACAAACGACTTGAGACGGTTGTCGGTGCGGATCTGCAGTTCATCATACAATTCCTGATTGAGCGGCGACTTTGGATAGAAACCATAATCAAATCTCAACCCTGCCGTCACGTCGAGGCCGGGGGCCAGGGTGGTCTTCATCTGTGCATAGGCGCCGGCGTTGAAAATATTTCCGTTGACACCCCAGTCGTCCATCAGTGGCACTTCGCGGTAGTAGCGGTACGGCTGCAGGGCATCAAATTTATCTAAAGCTGTTTTGCCGGCGGCCGCGTCTACGGTATAGTGAAAGCGACCATTCACTTCGCTACCATACACCGAATGTGCATGCGTATACATCAGGTCCACACCAAAAGTATAATCAATTTTGTCGGTGGTCACATACAGGTTGTCGACAACCTGCAACACGTTGTTCTTGAAACTCTCCTGC
>CBIHQM010000642.1:0-2842 GCA_966211885.1 uncultured Chryseolinea sp. | reverse complement strand
TCGAAAAGGTGCTGGGCATTCCTGGCAAAGAGCAACGCGCATCGGAATATATCGACTTTGACCGGAGCTTCCCCGATTGCCTCAAGCGCGTGGTGAAGGGCGAAGCGGATATGGCCATCATTACCAATGAGGTTTCCATAGAAGAGGTGAAGGAGGTTTGCCACAGCGGCTACACCATGCCCCAGAAGTCCACCTACTTTTATCCCAAAGTAGTGGGTGGATTTTTGTTCACTTCCATCCGGCCAGGAGAATTTGAACTGCCGGTTTATGGGCCGTTCTGATTATATTGAAGAGAAATTAACCCGATCATGAACCCTTTCACCCGCAAACTCGTGCTGGCGTCAAGCTCGCCCCGGCGACAATACCTGATGAAAGAATCCGGCTTCACCTTCACCACCGAGAAGCCCGATGTAGACGAAACCTTCCCCGACACCTTGCCCGTGGAGCAAGTGGCCCGCTACCTGGCCGAGAAGAAAGCCGAGTTTTTCCGCCTGGACATGAAAGACGAGATCATCCTGGCGGCCGACACCGTGGTGATCCTCGACAACACCATCATCAATAAACCCGAAGACCGCGCCGAAGCCATTCGCATGCTCACCGCCCTGTCGGGAAGAACCCACCGCGTGATGACCGGGGTTTGCATTATCTCGAAAGAAAAAGAAGAGAGCTTTGACGAAACCACAGAAGTTACTTTCCAAACACTCACGCCAGGCGAGATCGAATATTATGTCGACCACCACAAGCCCTATGACAAAGCCGGTGCTTATGGTGCCCAGGACTGGATTGGGATGGTGGCCATTCAAAAAATAGTAGGTTCCTATTTCAACGTGATGGGGTTGCCGATCCATAAAGTCTATCAATACCTCCGGCACTGGTAATGTACAGCCTCGTTTTTCCCTTTCTGTTTTAAGTCTTTCGCATGAAGAAGATCTGGAAATTTCTGGCGCATCATGTGAAAGAGGATTTCAACGTGCGGGCGTATGGGCTCATCTTCCTGTTCCTCGTTGCCTCGGTGTTGGTGAACTACCTGTTTGATTTCGAGGACACTTACCTGGATCCGCTAAAAGGACTCCCTAAGTTTTTTGCGTATTTTCTATTCTATGGCTTCGCCTATTTTTCGGCACTGCTGATCCTGCATTTCACACGGAAAGAAAATACGTTTTTTAAAAAACGCGAGTTCTGGATCCGCAGCCTGCTGGCGATCGGGTTGCTGAGTCTGGATGGAAGCCAACCCTTTCTGCACGAAGCGATCAATGCGTCGTTCAGCGTGCAGATTCAGTATTGGACTTATAAAGTGCTGACCAATCTTGTTGGTCTATTTTTTGTGATGCTGCCCCTTCTCGCCTTCCATCGTTATTACGACAACAATGAAAATTATTATTACGGATTGCGGCCGCATCAATTTGACACGCGTCCTTATTTTCAATTGTTGTTGCTGATGCTGCCCCTCATCATCGGGGCCTCTTTCAATGACGCCTTTCTACGGCAATACCCCATGTACAAAGTCACCCAGGCCTATACCGTGCTCGGAGTGCCAGAGTGGGTGACGGTGGCCGCGTATGAAGCGGTATACGGCATGGACTTTATCAATGTCGAACTTTTGTTCCGCGGCTTCCTGGTCATCGGCATGATCGCGGTATTGGGACGGCAGGCCGTGCTGGCCATGGCGGTGACCTATTGCTACCTGCACTTTGGCAAGCCCGCAGGAGAAGCGATCAGTTCGATTTTCGGTGGCTATATTCTCGGGGTGGTGGCGTTTGAAACGCGTAGCATCTGGGGTGGTGTCATCGTCCACATGGGCATTGCCTGGTCGATGGAGTTGGTGGCGTTTATTCAGAAATCCCTGTAATGTAGGGTGGCATTTCATCGCAGGCTTCCTATTGCTGTGATGTTGAAAAAAAGCATTATGCTACGTAAAGTGCCATGATGTTCCGCGCGATAATTTCCGGATTGAATTGCGTTGTGAATTTTTTTCCTTCCACGATCATTTGATGCCGCAGCGTCTTGTCCACCACCACCCGGCTCAGCTGGAAGGCCAGCTCTTCGCGGTTCGTTGGATCGATGTACAACGACCCCGGTCCTGCCGCTTCGCTGAAACACGAGTCCACGGAAGTGATGACCGGGATGCCGGATTCGATGGCCTCCACGAGGGGAATACCAAACCCCTCAAACCGCGAAGGATACACAAACACCTCCGCGCCCTGGTACAAAGCCGGAAATTCATGAAAGGGAACCTGGTGTAAAAAGATAACGGAATCCGCTACGCCCAGTCGCTCTGCCTCTTCCACTACTTGTTTTTTATAGGCTGTCTCCTTTCCTACAACCACCAGGGGCAACCTCGTGTCTGGCGACAACAAGGCCAACGCCTGCACGATCAACATCACGTTCTTTCGCGTTTCAATAGTCCCCACATTCAAAATATAATGCGCGGGAAGTTTGTATTTGTTTTTGATCGCGTCGATCGTCCCGGGGGAGACCGTTTGCTTGAATTGCGGGTGACAACCTTGATATACCACCGTGATCTTTGGCTCCGGCACCTGTAGAAAATCAACGAGGTCCTCGGCCGTTTGCTGACTGATGGCCACCACCGTATCGGCTTGTTTACAGGCCGCTTTCATCTTGGCCTTGTAGATGGCCACGTCGATGCGGTTGTACAACTTCGGAAAGCGAAGAAAAATAAGATCATGAACCGTAACGATCTTCCTCACCGACGATGGAAGGTTTGCCGGCAGCTCCTGGCTCAGGCCATGAAACACGTCCAGCTTTTTTGTTGCCGGTTCTTTTGCAATGCCCCAGGTGCGCCAAAGACTGGTGGCCTTCAAGAACGTATACAGCGGCGGTG
>CBIHQM010000641.1:0-2847 GCA_966211885.1 uncultured Chryseolinea sp. | reverse complement strand
TTGAAGCCCATGTAGGGGATGTAAAAAAATGAAGCGCCAACGGCGGCCAAGTACTGATAAGTCTTTGTTTTGCCATAGGATTTTACAAAATCCACCATCACGCCAATGGCGATGAACTGACCAATTACGGGAATGAAAAGATAAAAGATCCAGGACCAGGGGCGGCCTGCAATCTTTAATAAAACCACTGTGCCATAGAATGGAATGAGAGCCTTCCAGCCCTTTTCGCCGGCTTTCTCGAATAATTTCCACAACCCCACCTCGACGGCAATTATGATGGGTACGATAATAAAGTATAGCACTATGAAACTTAAGTCTGTTGATTCTCCCATCAGTTTGGCTTTAAAACCTGCAAATAAAATGAAAATAATTGACCTGTAGATATGTCGCCGAGACGTCGCCAGAATTTCAGGCGACGGCCGGGCTTATTTCGAAAAAAATCAGAATTTGAGGAAATCGTCCATGGTCAGCACTCCCTTTTTGTCTTTTGCCCATTCGGCCACCATCACGGCGCCCAGGGCAAAACCCTCACGGGAGTGTGCGATATGCTTGATCTCGATATCGTCGATGGCCGACTCGTATTTCACCACGTGCGTTCCCGGCACCTGGTCGATCCGGAACGATTCGATGTAGAGGTCGCCTTTGTTGGTACTTTCGCGATTCACCCATTTTTTCTTGCGCTCCACATTCTTCAGCACACCCTCAGCCAGCGTGATGGCCGTGCCACTGGGGGCGTCTCTCTTCTCGGTATGATGCACTTCGTCCATGCGGACGTCGTATTGCGGGAAGCCGTTCATGATGCGGGCCAGGAACTCATTAACCTTAAAGAAAATGTTCACTCCCAGGCTGTAGTTGGAGGCATAAAAGAACGTGCCATCCTCCTGTTTGCAGAGACTCTCCACCTCGGCCCGGCGCTCAAGCCACCCGGTGGTGCCGGACACGACCGGAAGCTGGCGCGACAAACACTTGCGAATATTGTCGAAAGCCGCATCGGGATGCGAGAACTCGATGGCGACGTCGGCTTTGGTGTTGTCAAATTCGTGGCGGTTGTCTACGTCGATCTTTGCGGCGATCTCGTGGCCACGTTCCAGGGCAATGCGCTCGATGATCTTACCCATTTTTCCATAGCCCAGCAGGATGATTTTCATACGTTAAAAAATAGATTCAGGCAAAAATGCATTTTTTATTGGATTGGGCAATTCGGAGGGCGCGTGGGATGCTGGTTTTGTTGGTGGGGTGGGGGCAAAAAACTTTGTTGGTGGGGACACCAACAAAGGGGCATCGGCTGGAAAATATATGGTGTCAAGCATTCATTGAGGGCGGCCCAACTTGTATTACCAGCAATTGAAATTCTAACTCATGACTCCAGGTCTGAAAACCGAGAGAAGGGTTCTGGCTCCTGGCTCCTTGGATTCTGGCTCCTGAATACCTAGAAAAGACTCTGGCTCCTGATTAGAATTTTACCAGAAACGTCACCCCCGACGTTCGGCCAATAAGTGCGTTTTGCTCCACAGAAGGTTGCCAGGTGACTTTCAAAGAGGGATTGAGGTCGAATTCCTTTAAGTGCGCATCGACCAGGGCGTCAATCATTTGAAGGATATAGACCCCGCCGGTGATGACGATCATGAAGTCGCGTTGGCGGCGGTATTGGTCCACCACATTGCGATAGGTGGAGGTGGTGTGGGTATCGCCGGGGCGGATGTCGCTGTCGCCGTCGTAGCCCATGTTGAGATTGGTGAACAGTTCGTTCTTGTATTTGATGTAGCCAGTTTGGTAGAAGTTGATGGCGTAGCCCAGGGCGAAGAAGCCGCCATAGACCAGGGGAAGCTTCCAGTATTTCTTATTGTAGATCTGTCCCAGGCCGGGGACTACCGCGGCGTAGAGGATGGCTTTGCGCGGGTTGTAGCGGGAGGCATAGCTCTTTAGCAGTACCGTATCCTGGCTTTCGACGATAAGGCTATCGCTTTCGTGGTCGACCGACAGGGAATCTTGAGCCGTAGTTTTTGTGAGGGCCAGGCATGCCAGGACCAGCAGGACGAGGTATTTCTTCATTTCACGCTTTGGATGCGCAAGTTAGGAATACATCTTGAGGATGTCCAATATCCGGTTCAGATCCTCGACCGAGAGGAAGGGAATGCGGATATCGCCTTTCTTGCCATCGCTCTTCACAACAACTCGAGTGCCAAAGTGTGACGACAGGCGGGTTTGGAGCTGTGCTATTTCGCGGGAGGCCGGGGCAGAAGCGGCGGTTTCGGTTGGCGTGGATTTGGAGGACGACCGTTGCGAGAGGTCGCGCACCAGTTCTTCCACTTTGCGCACGGACAAGTCTTCGTTGACGGCCTGCTTGAAGATATAGAGCTGTTGGTCGGCGTTCTCGACGTTGATGATGGCGCGGGCGTGACCCATCGACAGCTTGTTGTCGCGTACGGCGATCTGGATGTCGGGGGGCAACTTGAGGAGGCGCAGGTAGTTGGTTACGGTAGTGCGGTTCTTGCCAACGCGTTCGCCGAGTTCTTCCTGTTTGAGGCTACACTCGGTCATCAACCGCTGATAGCTAAGGGCGATTTCTATGGCGTTGAGGTTTTCGCGCTGGATGTTTTCGATGAGGGCCATCTCCAGCATTTGCTGGTCGTTGGCCGAGCGGATATAGGCCGGGATGGTCTCGAGGCCCGCCAGTTTGGAGGCCTGGAAACGACGCTCGCCCGAGATCAACTGGTATTGGTGATCCGACAGGCGCCGCACCGTGATGGGTTGGATGATGCCGTGCACGGTGATAGATTCGGCCAGCTCCAGCAAGGCTTCCTGGTCGAAGTGCGTGCGGGGTTGGAAGGGGTTCACTTCAATCTC
>CBIHQM010000640.1:0-2873 GCA_966211885.1 uncultured Chryseolinea sp. | reverse complement strand
GTTGCTTACGGGGTCAAGACCGCGACCCCAGCTATAGCCATAGGAAGCACTACCATTCAAGGTAGGCAGTCGCGAATATTTCGATTGGCGCAAATCCACTTCGCTGCTCTCCACATTGTAGGCACTGCGTTGCACGGCCAGGTTGTTGGACAACGCATAGTCTATGCACTGCTTCAGGGACCATTTCGCGCCGGCGGGCACAGCCTGGGTTTCCTGTTTCAGGGTGTCGATTTGGGCCCAGGTGGTGGCACTACCGGCCATGAGAATCAAAAATGCTAGTACGGTTCTTTTCATGTTGCTATCAGCGATCAATATCCGGTATATAAATAATTTGTTTTACCCAGCTAAGACTCCTTAAGTACGCTAATGTTACATCCTTGAGTCCGGAATCCATTTCGATGACCAGGCCGGCCAGGTCGTTCTTTCCCTTGCGGGATACCGACATGGTGGCAATGTTGCAATCGTCATGGGCCAGCACATCGGCGATGAAGGCCACGCTGCCTTTGACGTCGGCGGCGGTGATGATGAGGGTGTGCAGGTTGGCGCTGAAGTCGGCCTTGAAGCCGTTCACTTCGGCGATGTTGATGAGCCCTCCCCCCCGGCTCTCGCCCACCACTTCCAGGGACTGATCTCCTTTTTTGATATTCAGTTTGATGGTGTTGGGGTGCATCGTCGACGCGTTTCCTACCGATTTGAAATGATAGGTAAGCCCCTGCGTCTTGGCGATGTCCAACGCATCCTTGATGCGGGTGTCGTCGGTTTTGAAATCCAGCAAACCGGCGATGATGGCGCGGTCGCTGCCGTGCCCTTCATAGGTACGGGCAAAGGAATTGTAAAAGGTGATGTCGGCCGTGTCGGGGGTTCCGCCCAGCAGCTTCACGGCGGCGCGGGCAATGCGCACCACACCCGCTGTATGGGAACTGGAAGGACCGATCATTACGGGTCCGATCATATCAAAAACACTGCTTTTCTCCGCCATAATGGGTTAGAATACGCAATCTGTCGCCAAAAAGATGAAATAGTTACAACAAATCGGTTGGGGAGTACAAAAAGATGCCGGCGCCGAAATCAGACGGCAATGGGTGCCTTTATGGAGGGGTGCGCCTGGTAATTCACGATCTCGAAATCCTCGAACTGGTAATCAAAGATCGACGCCGGCTTGCGCTTGATCTTCAATTGTGGCAGCGCATAGGGCTCCCGCGAAAGCTGGAGTTGGGCCTGCTCGAGGTGGTTGCTATAGAGGTGAACGTCGCCACCGGTCCACACGAAGTCGCCGGGGGCCAGGTCGCATTGCTGGGCGAACATGTAGGTCAGCAAGGCATACGAAGCAATGTTGAAGGGCACGCCAAGGAAATAATCCGCACTGCGTTGATAGAGCTGGCACGACAGCTTGCCGTCGGCTACATAGAATTGAAACAACGCATGGCAAGGCGGGAGGGCCATCTTGTCCACCTCGGAGGGATTCCAGGCGGTCACGATGTGGCGGCGCGAATCGGGTTTAGCTTTTATCTGTTCGATCACCTGCGTGATCTGGTCGATATGGCGGCCGTCGGGGGCAGGCCAGCTGCGCCATTGGTGGCCGTAGACAGGGCCCAGTTCGCCGTTGGCGTCGGCCCATTCGTCCCAGATGCTCACACCATTGTCTTTCAGGTATTTAATATTGGTGTCGCCATTCAAGAACCACAGCAGCTCATAAATGATCGAGCGCAAGTGTAGTTTTTTTGTGGTCACCAACGGAAAACCCTCCGAAAGATCGAACCGAAGCTGGCGTCCAAAGACCGAAAGCGTACCGGTGCCGGTGCGGTCGGTTTTGCGCGCGCCGTTCTGGAGGATATCGTTCATAAGGTCGAGATAGGGCTTCATCGGGACATGGGGTTTTCCGGGTGCAAGGTAATGCATCTGGTCGCGGCGGCCAATAAGAAGCGGCGTGGAAAATAAAGTGTTTTTTTGAAGAATTGGCTTATGCCGTTGACCTTCGGAGAATGGCGGCCGGGCTCGCTCTACAACAAACCGTCACTCACATTTTACAGGGAAAAATTGCCCAACAAAAAAAGGCCGCCTCAAATTTGAGACGGCCCTGTTATAATGACTGGATTAGAAAAACTCGATTCCGATCAGTTCACGGTCAAGCTCCGGGTAACACCGTTGACGGTGATCACCACCGATTTATCGCAATTGCCATCACCATAATCAATGGTGATCTCCTTGCTGCCGTCGATGAGGTATTTCTTGATGCCTTCCACGGCAATGCCACAGAAACGCTTGTATTTCAGGGCTTTCGAAAGGGAAACCGAATAGGTTCTTCCGCCGCGGGTCTTGCCGCTGGCCGTGCTGGATTGGTCGATCAACAGGTAGTCTTCCAGCGGATTAGCCGCTCTAACCCATTGCCAGGTGATATTGGACTGGCGTTCGGCCACCGTGCCGTCGGCAATGAAAGTGGCTTTGCCGTTGGAGAGCACCGCATTGAATTTGGGGGCCTCCGAGGTGCTGCCCGATACGTTGGTAAGGGTTCTGACACCTTCCAGTTTCACACCATTGATGGTATAGTTGTCGGTGGTGGTAACGATGGTAGAGCCGGGTTGAAAACGACGGCCGTTATAAGTAAAGATCAGCTTGCCCGTGCGAACATTGCCTTTATTGTCTGCGCAGGCAGTGGTTCCAAAATCAACAGTAAGTACGCCTTTGGGCACGTCGGCTGTGGAGCCGGCGGCGGGTGTAACGGTGATCACTACACCGGCGCAATCCAGACGGTCATCATCCACTGTGATGGTATAGGTAGTCTCCGTGCGTCCACCGGAATACTGGCCATCGGAAGGCGTGCTAACCGACACGCCCGCCATGTCGTCCATATCCTGGTAGTAAGAATCGGTGAC
>CBIHQM010000639.1:0-2876 GCA_966211885.1 uncultured Chryseolinea sp. | reverse complement strand
GATTTGTATTTTATTTTCTGTTAACGCCGAATACGCCAGGCCGTGCTCCAGCCCTACGGCCACCTGGGGAAGGGCATAGGCCTTTGAAAGATTGTCCCAGCCGTCTTGTCGCTTCAGGAATTCATAGCTGACGCCGATGGTCAGATGGGGATGTTGCGCTAATTCAGAAATGTTGCGAATGTTTTTTTCCTTTGACAAGGCCTCCGTCATGACCAACGCATAGGTGTTGTTGAATCCATACGGCGGCGCCACAGCAAGACCCATGCCCTGGAGTTGTGCGCGAATCTCTTCCACCGAAAGATTTTTTCCCGACGATAAGATCTCGAACGAGATGGTCCCGGTATACTCGGGATACACATCGATCTCGCCTTGCTTCAAAGCCTTGAAGCACACCATCGTCCCTCCTAAATTATATTTCCGGTCCACCGTGAAACCATTTTCCTCCAACAGTTGCGCGATGATCTCACTGAGAATATAGCCTTCATTAAAATGCTTGGCACCCACGGTGATCTTTTGCGCTGTCGCAGTGACCGAAGAAATAGCGAGCAATATGATCAGCAGCTTTTTCAAACAGACCGGGTTGAGGTTAGTCTTTCCACCAGCGCATTCGCCGGACTTTTTAACACATTTTCCTTTGTGTCATATTGCAATACTTTGCCCGCCTCCAACACCACGATATAGTCGCCCAAAGCCAACGCTTCCTGGGGGTTGTGGGTAATGATGACCACCGTGCGTTGTTCGGATTGTTGGAGTTGCAGGATCTCGCGTTGAATGTCCTCGCGGGTAATGGAGTCCAGCGCGCCGAGGGGTTCATCCATCAGCAACACCGTTGGATTGGGTAGGAGTGCACGGCAAATGCCGACCCGTTGCTGCTCGCCACCGGAAAGTTCATGGGGATATTTTTTGCCGTAAGCCTCCGGCAGGTTCATCAGTTGCATGAGCAAATGCATGCGCGCCAGGGGATCGGTTCCGTTCGCCGGTGGTTGCAGGCGTGTGTTGATCAGGATATTTTGCGCTACCGTCAAATGCGGGAACAACCCGATGCCTTGGATCACATAGCCCATTTGCAGTCGCAGGGCAGCGGCGTGGGAATAGTCGAACGGTTGGCCCTGGAAGAAAACTTTTCCTTGCGCCGGGCGCAGCATGCCGTTGAGCACCTGGAGCAACGTCGACTTTCCGCTGCCGCTTCGTCCCACCACGGCCGTGATCTTCTTTTCGTGAAAACGCAGGCTCACATCGCTCAGCGCGGGCTGACCGTTGTAGGTGTGATAAACGTTTTCGAGAACCAGCGGATCCATAAGCAGTTTGCAGCGTTCAAATTAGGGAAAATCCGTTTAGGAACGATCCTTTTTCCGGGCTTTCCCGTGGCGGGTTGATTTGGGATGAGGCGCAAGCGAAAGCAGCTTCGGTTGCGCCGGTGTAAATTATTCTGTGGGCTGTCCGTCGATCCACGCGGCGCTGGAGAGTTGCTTTTTGATCGTCTCGATGTCGCCGCGCGCGGTGACCAGCGCATCGCGGGCCGACGTTTTGGAGAGCAGGTCGCCCCGGAACCAGTTGCCCTGCCGTTGTGCTGGTGGAAGGTTGGTTTCGGCTGGGGGACAAATGTATTCGGCCACGGCCTGGCCGATCACCTGCATGAGCGGAAACTTGGACACATCGGCCATGTCGATGTTGCCCAGGTCTTCATCCGTAAGCGAGTGGAGAGTGTCGGCGTTCACGTCCAGCACGTGGTCGATCGATTTGTCGGGGATCTGGGCTATGGCATGCGTGTCGAGCGACAGCTGATAGCGCCGGTAGTCGATGTTGTTGATCAGACCACTGCGCAACATATCGACCTGCATTTCGCTGGCATCTTTCGACGACTCGTTCATCACATAATTCAACCAGAACAAAGCATCCAGCCCTTTCGGGTTTTGTATTTCTTTGGGTTCGAAAAACCGGTACACGCTGGCCGTGCCAAAGCTAAAGACGGTAAGCGCGTCGGGTTTGTATTTTCCCACGCCGCTGTAATACAAGGCTTCCAGCACTGCCGCTCCGGAGGGATTGTTAAACGTGGTGGTGCCGCCGTCCACAAAACGTTCGAACGGTGCGAAGTACGTCGGGGCCGACATGGTAGCTTCCAGTACGCCGCGCAGCAACGCGTCTTTGTAGGTGCCTTTTATGCCGTCGTTGTCAAAACAAGTGAAAAAGGTTTCTTCGCCGGCGGCCATATCTTTTGAGGTGAAGAGCATGTCCAACCCGGTGGTCCGGCTTAGGTCGGCCAGTGTCACATCGCCTACGGTCTCTTTTAAAAGTCGCCGATAGTTTTTCTTGTCAAAGGCGGGTGGGTTGTAGAATCGATTGGCGAGCGTTCCGCGTTTTGTAAATACGCGCCCCACCAGTTGTTTGTATAGCTCTTCAATTTGAGCAGCCGTGCGCTTCGTAGCGATGAGGCCGGCAATGATGGCACCCGTAGACGTGCCCGCTACCATGTCGCACCATTCATAAATAGGTCCGCCGGCGAGTTCTTCAAGTTTTTTGAGAAGCTGCAGGGTGAAGATCCCCCGCATGCCGCCACCATCGATGGTTAAAATAATCCGGTTGCCTTCTTTGATGTTCAGTTGTTGGAATGCTTTCTTTTTTTCTTCTGATGTCATGAGGGTTGTTTTTTTGTTTGAAACCGGCAGTCGAAACGTTGTGGCTGACGAGACGATGCGTTCGGTTTCGAAGGTAGAAAAGTGCGTTGCATTTTAGTAATGATGGCTGGCTTAAATTTTCTACACGAGCTTTACGCGCAAGCGCCAATACCCATGACGTTGTGATGGCATCGTGACAACCCTCCAGCCATCAACGAATATCCATTGAATTTTTGGTATCTTTTGGACATTTACGCCTTA
>CBIHQM010000638.1:0-2878 GCA_966211885.1 uncultured Chryseolinea sp. | reverse complement strand
GGGACACCAAGATCCTTTTGTTTCCCTTTCGAGTGATCGGCTTGTTGCTGAGCGTCCTGGGCAAGATCCTGGGGCCGCTGGTGGAGGTGTTGAGAGTCGCCATCGGTATCGTGGTGATCCTGGTGGGGCTGAGCTTTATGCTGACCGCCATCATTTGCGGTGGTATCCTGATCGGGTTGTTCTCCGTCTCTGCTTTCTCGTGGGTGAACCAGGCCGAGATGAGCTTGCCCCTGCAAGCCTTCACCAACAGCTTCTCGGGCTGGATCGTTTTTGCGGCCTTCCTGGCGCTGGTCATCCCCGCTTCTTTTGTCACCTTGTTGGGATCGTCCATCATTGCCAAGAAATATGTTTTCGGTCCCACGGTGGGCTGGACCATGTTTGTCTTGTTCTTTGTGAGCATCGCCATGCTGAGCGTGGGCATTCCCAAGATCGTTTATTCCTTTAAAGAGGAGGGCGAATACAAGGTGGAAGACACCTATAAGATCAACGGCAAAACCGCCGTGCTCAAGATCAATGAAGTGGGCATGGACGACTACCACGCCGTTAACCTGACCTTGAAAGGATATGAAGGCCCCGGTCTGAAGCTGGTACAAAATTTCAAGGCCCAGGGCACCACCAAACAGCAAGCCATCGAGAACGCCCACATGGCCGAGTATCATGTCGATGTGCAGGACTCGGTGTTGACGTTCGACTCCAATATCCAATTTGGCAAGGACGCGCTCTTCCGGGTACAACGACTGGACATGACCTTATATGTCCCGTATAACTTCCCGTTCATCATGGACGAACATTCCAGCCGTTTCATCAGCCAATATGTAGACGACGACAAACGCGAAGGCAACACCTGGACGATGACCGACAAAGGATTGGTGTGTGTGACGTGCCCTAAATCGGAAGAAGAAAAGAATTCGATCGCCGACGAATTTGGCCTGCGCGATTTTGAAGAGTTGGAAATCAGCGGCGTATTCGATGTGCATATCAAGCCCGGCGACGACTATGCCGTGGAATTGATCGGCTCGGAGTCGGAGAAAAACAAGTACAAAATTTTCCGCTCCGGCGAAACGCTGGTGATCAACTACGAGAACAAAAAGAAGTTTAAATGGAACACCGACATGACCAACATGGACGAGATCCGCATCAACATCACCATGCCCAGGCTTGAAAAAATTGAAGCGGAAGGCGCCGGCAAATTGCGGTTCGAAAACTTTACCATGGACAACCTGGATATCGAAGTGCGTGGCCCGGTGAAAGTGCATGGTGAATTGGATGTTCACAACCTGGTGATCCACATGACCGGCGCATCGGAAGTCGAGCTTTCAGGCCGGGCGACCAACCTGGATGCCGAACTGCAGTTTGCGTCCAAACTGCGGGCCTACAACCTGGAAGTCCAAGATGCCATGGTGGACGCCAACGGCGCCTCCTCGGCCAAGGTGAATGTGAGTGGCAGCCTCGAAATGGAAGAAGGGATGGCCAGCGACATCGACTACCGGGGCAATCCTAACGTTATAAAGAAAGACTAAAGACTAATCTCCAAACCCTGTTGTTATGATCATTTTTATCCTTTTCCTGCTCGTGTACCTGGCTAGCCTGGTACTTTAGTAAACGCTATTTTTGTACCGGCGCCTTAACCGTTTCGCATCGATCCGGGTTAGGGCGCTGAGGTATTTTACGGGGTTTTGGCCCGGAAAACAATTTTTCCGGCGTCGCGCAACCCCGGCCCCGATCGCTGCATCTTAGATGCTGGAAACCCTTTAAATGCAATTCAAAATTTACCGGGCAAAAGAAGACGAACTGATCAAAGGATGCCTTCGGCGCGATCGCAACGCGCAGAAGCTGCTCTATGACACCTATTCGTCAAAAATGTATGGCCTCTGCTATCGTTACGTGAAAGACGTGATGGAAGCGGAAGACATCCTGGTGACGGCATTTATGAAGGTTTTTGACAAGATTGCGCAGTTCAAGAGCGAAGGCAGCTTTGAGGGGTGGATCCGTCGGATCGTGGTGAACGAGGCGCTCACCTATCTGCGCCGCCACCGCTCGATGTACCTGGAAACCGAGCTGGAACAGGCCGACCGCGAACCGGACTACAACAGCCTGAGCGACCACCTGGAAGCCGAAGACCTCCTGAAAATGATCCAGGAGCTCCCCACCGGCTATCGCATCGTCTTCAACTTATACGCTATCGACGGCTACTCCCACAAGGAGATCGCCGAACAATTGGGCATCAGCGAAAATACGTCCAAGTCGCGGCTGAGCCGCGCACGAGTCTATTTGCAAAAAGTATTACAGGATAAAGATTGGGTGGAGAACAAAAAATTAAGCAGCGATGAATCAGCAACCTGACAAATTCTTCCGCGACAAGCTGGAGAACTACCCACACCCGGCCCCTCCGCGGGCGTGGGACAAGATCGAAGCAGAACTTGAAAAAAAAACACATAAAGGATTATGGTGGAAAATAGCGGCATCCCTCCTGTTGACCGCCCTGGTGAGCTATACCGTTTGGATTGGGATGAACAAATCAGACGCCAACCAAACCGCCACTACCGCTGAGCCGAAAACTCAAAAGCCAATTCAGAAAGAGACCGCTCCGACAACAACAACCGAATCGGCCACACCGGCGATCTCGCCTCAAGTGAAAAAAGATCCGGCTTCTGCAGGTGTTGCTCTTGAATCAAAAAGAAATCATGCGGTCACTGGCACACATAAAAAAGAACTTCCGCGTCAGGTAGAAAAGAAAGAAGCACCGGCCTCCACAGACGTCGTTCCCAACGAACCGGCGTATACCAATGACGTTGTAAACAGCGTGGCTATGGAGACCTCAATACCACAGGCTTCTGCACCGGCTGTTGCCGAAACTACTGCGCCTGCAAATGCTGCT
>CBIHQM010000637.1:0-2891 GCA_966211885.1 uncultured Chryseolinea sp. | reverse complement strand
TATTTCAGCCAGGAACTAACTTACACCAAGGAGTTAAAGACCATCCACCAGGATATCATCGTCGCCCTCGACAACTTCAAAGGCAAGAACGGATACAACGACGACATCACCATCCTTTCGTGCCGGGTAGGAGGATAGTTTTTTTGTTGCCGGTAGCCATACTACCGGTCATGGTTGGTCATTTTATATCGGGATTTGATCTATGCTTCACCGGACACCTTCCCTTTTTCCCTTCCTGTATCCTTCGCTCACCTGGAGAATAGAAAACGCGTCGCGGGAATTGTATCTGACCTTCGATGACGGACCTGTTCCCGGCCCCACAGAATTTGTGCTGGACACGCTCGCCGCGCACAACGCAAAGGCCACTTTTTTTTGTATTGGTGATAACGTCCGGAAGCATCCCGACATTTTCAAGCAAGTCATTACGAAAGAGCATGCGGTGGCCAACCACACCTTCAATCACATGAACGGCTGGAAGACAAACCGCGGCGACTATGTGCAAAACATAAAACAGTGCCAGGAAGAAATGGCCCGGCACACCAAAGTGCCGGCGCTCTTTCGTCCTCCCTATGGACGGATCACCCGAAGTCAGATAAAAGCACTGCCGGATTTCCGGATCATCATGTGGGACGTACTTTCCGTAGACTACGACCGCCACCTGAGCGCCGAGCGGTGTCTGAAGAACACCATCAACGCCATACGCCCCGGCTCCATCATCGTTTTCCACGACAGCCTCAAAGCCGAACGGAACATGACCTATGCGTTGCCGCGCATGCTCGATCATTTTACCCAACAAGGTTTTCAATTCAAAACACTTTCGTGACGAAACGCATACTGATAGCGCCGCTGGACTGGGGTCTCGGTCATGCCACCCGTTGCATCCCGCTGATCCGCGAGTTGCAGCGAAGAGGTTGCGAGGTGTTCATCGCCGGCAGCGGCGATTCCCGCTTACTCCTGGAGAAGGAGTTTCCACAACTCACCTTCCTGGAACTGCCCGGCTATCAACCCTCATACCCGGCCACGCGAAGCATGGCCTGGAGCATGGCCCGTCAACTTTCAAAGTTCAGGCGCGCCATCCGTGAAGAGCACGCCTGCGTGGAGCGCTACGTCAGGGAGCATGCCCTCGACCTGGTCATCTCCGACAACCGCTATGGTTGCTGGACTGCGGCGGTGCCCAGCATATTCATCACCCATCAAAGCAACATCCTCATGCCAAAGCGCTTTGGATGGATGGCGCCGTGGATCCGACGGATCAACCACGCCTTCATTCGGAAATACACCGAATGCTGGATCCCCGACTTTCCCGGTGATCATGCCCTGGCCGGAGAATTGATCGCTTTTGGAAAACACCTGGCGAACTATACGGTCCGCTACATCGGCCCACAATCAAGGTTCACCCCAACGCGTAGTGCAAAGGTCGTCTATGACGTTGTCTGTGTCTTCTCTGGTCCAGAGCCGCAACGCACCGTGTTCGAGAACATTGTAGTGCCGCAGGTGAAGGCGTCGGGCCTGAAATATTTTGTGGTGCGGGGGCTTCCTGCTGCTGCCGAGGAGCAATCCAATGATAATTGTGTTAACTTCCTTTCGGGGGCAGCGCTTCAAACCGTGTTGGAACAGGCATCGTGTGTCATTGCCCGGAGTGGGTTCAGCACGGTGATGGATTTGAGCGCTTCGCAGAAGCGGGCGATCTTTGTTCCCACCCCCGGGCAGACAGAACAGGAATACCTGGCAGCCCGCCTCATGAAACAAGGCGTGGCCTTTATGCAGGAACAACACCGGTTCAACCTGGCCGTGGCGTTGGAGGAATCTAAAAAGTATCAGGGCTTCACGCAGTCGCACGCAGACCCTGCGTTATTGGCTGGTGCGTTGGATCATGTATTGGAAACGTTGAATAACCCCCCAGTGCAAAAAGAACTCGTTGATGGGAAGTAATTTGATGCCGTTCGTTGCGTTTGCTTGTTCGATTTCATCAGTGTCAAAAAAAATATGAAGAGCTTTTTAAAGAGTTTTATCTATGCCTTTCACGGCATCTGGTCGGGCATTTCCGGCGAGCGCAATCTCAAGGCCCAGATCGTCGTGGCGTTGTTGGTGATCGGTGCGGGGTTCTATGTCAGCATCACACCCGAAGAATGGTGCATCGTGATCCTCTGCATTGGGGTGGTCATTGGCTTGGAACTGATGAACTCGGCCATCGAGTCGCTGGTGGACCTGGTCACCCTCGAGCGAAAGCCCCGGGCCGGCAAGATCAAAGACAACGCCGCCGGCGCCGTGCTGGTGGTGTCGTGTATGGCCGTGGTGATCGGCATCATCATCTTCCGGAAGTATTTGTTGTAATTCCACACCGTATGGCGCCGAAATAACGGTTCGCATTTGAAATAGCCGTAAAGATGGCTGCTGTCAAGCTCCAGGCTAGTGTGTAGGTAGAAAAGGCTTAGTTTTTTTCGAACTGTAAGTGAAGTCGTTGCCTGGCGTCGCTGAGACGACAGAGCCATTGCTAATGCAAGTGAAAAGGACATTGATGTTATAAACACCACCGATGATAGCCTAATGATTGACGACAACGTGTAGGGTAACCCTTTCAGGGTTGTCGAGAAGCAGCGCGATCGACCCCCGGTACGCTCGATAAAATCGAGGCGCACCGGGGGCCATTGTTCGGAAAGCCCTCCGGGCTTGGTGTTTGTTTTGCCTTGACTGGGTCTCCTTAAGTGGATATTCTTGTACTGAAGTCTGAAAGGCCTTTCGGACAAGGCCGTCAGTGAGGCTGATGGGTCAATGTTCGGAAGATCGCTGGCCTTGGGAGTCGTTTGGCGTTTTTTTGGTTGGCCCATAACGTGGATGAATTTTTTTTTTTTATACAGAAAAGGATTTGGGAAAAATGACCTCAGTGTAAA
>CBIHQM010000636.1:0-2909 GCA_966211885.1 uncultured Chryseolinea sp. | reverse complement strand
GGTTGTTAAAGCGGCGCTGCGCAATCCTGTCGAAAGCCTGAAACAGGAATAGAAAAATCGCCAGGCTTGCCGGAATAATGTGATCTTGATTTTTACTCTGAAAAGACAGCAAGACAAAAAGAGACTGATGCCCCGGAGAAATGACCAGGGACCGATAAAATACACAACTCACCGTGTAAAAGACATTACCTTCATCCCTTCGCAAAAAGTATTGTTAATTTGAGGATCTAATGACGATCACCATGAAAAATATCATACGCGTTTTTTTGATGGTCCTGGTTGCAGGCACCTTCTCGTCCTTTATCGATGCGCCACATCGCGACCCCATGACCGCCGGTGTCCAGGATAAATGGACGGAATTGTTCGATGGAAAAACGCTCAAAGGGTGGCATGCCCTTCCCGGCGGCACATGGACAGTAGAGGAAGGCACCATCGTTGGAAGAAGTCCGGTCACCGAACAGCGTCATGGCTTGCTGGTTTCGGATAGAACCTACAAGGACTTTGTGCTGGACGTTACCTTCAAGTCCATTCGTGGAAACAGCGGCATTTATTTCCGTACCGATGTCGTGGGAGGCATTGAGGGCGTGCGTGGATTCCAGGCCGAGGTCCATCCCACCGACGATATCGGGGGTCTTTATGAAACCAACGGCCGGGCCTGGGTGGTGAAGCCCACCGCCGACCAGGTGAGCCGCTATTATAAACCCAACGCGTGGAACACCATGCGCATCACCGCCAAAGGACGCGACATCACCGTCACCGTCAACGGCATTGTTTCGGCCGAATTGAAAAATGATCCCGGCAATGCCAGTGGCAACATCGCTTTGCAGTTGCACGGAGGTCAGGACATGCTGGTCATGTTCAAGAATGTGCGCATCCGGGAACTTTGATCTCCCGTCACATCATCCTGCGCAATCCGTACCTTTTATGGTCTGGATTCATCGCGCATTCGCGAAGAAAATGCCACCACAGCAAGTGACATGATCGTAATGGCCAGAAATGAAATTCTCAAACTCGTTGCCTCTGCAATAAATCCAATGATAGGAGGCCCAATCAGCAATCCCATAAATCCGAGCGAGGAGACGGCCGTCAACGCCGTTCCCGGCGACAGTGTTTTTGATTTCCCGGCTGCGCTATAGACTAAAGGAACGACCGATGAAACGCCCATGCCGATCAAAAAGAAACCGACCAGGGAGGTCAACATCTGTGGCATGAGCACAGCCACCAGCAATCCCGCGGTGGTCAGCATGCCGCTGGCCTGAAGAATTTTCTTTAGCCCGAACCTGTGGGAAAGTCCATCGGCCATGAAGCGCATGCCCGCCATGGCGATCATAAAGGTGGTGTAGCCGAGACCGGTAAATTCCTGTTTTACTTTTACAACTTTGATAAAGTACACGCCACTCCAATCGAACATCGCGCCCTCCGCCATCATCGAACAAAAAGCAATGATGCCAAGACCGATCAGCGACTTGTCGGGCATCGCGAAAAGAGGACGCTTTTCATCCTGGCCCTCATCCGTGGTGACCAGGTAAAACGAGCAGACCACATTGGCGAGGAGAAACACCATGCAGATGACAACGTAGTGCGGAAAGGGAGCAAACCCATTTCCAATCATCCACGTACCCACCGCCGCACCCGTGAACCCCGCCAGGCTCCACAAGCCATGAAACGACGCCATTAATTTCTTTTTGTACAGCCGCTCAACGGTGATGGCCTGCGTGTTGATCGAAATGTTGAGGAGATTGGCAAAGAACCCGAAGGAGAACAAACAGAAAAATAATTCCAACGCATGGGATGCCGTCCCGATGCTGACCAATGACAAAGCATAAAGAACCGCCGACAGCACCACGACTTTTTTGCTCCCCACTTTGCCCACAAACCACCCGGCAAACGGAAGGGAAATGAAAAAGCCGACGGGCAATGCAAAGAGAACGGTCCCCAACGTGGCCGCGGTGAGACTCAATTTTTCCTGAATGCTGGGGATCCGCGATGCCCAACTGGCGAAGCAGAGGCCGTGCATAAAAAAGATGGCCCCAACACAAATGCGATGCATGCGCAACCGGGACAGACTGGGCTGTAATTCCTCACTCGCCTGAATGCCGTCGCGCTCTTTGTCAGTAACACTTACCGTAGGCGCCAGTGCGCCGTCGATGGATTTGATTTCTCTGCTTTCTGCTGTCATGTTGTGCGATATTATGCAACAATTATGATAATAATTGCACATTATTGCAACAATAAGATGATTAAATCGCACAATTTTGTATTTTAGGGCAATAAAACGCCTGAAAAATGCATAATATTGCAACCATGCTAAAAGAAGAGCGGTTTCAGCTTATCCTTAACAGACTCTCGGAAGATCAGAAAGTGACGCTCAAGACCCTGAGCGAACAGCTAAAGGTTTCGGAGTATACGGTGCGGCGCGATCTGAAAGAGCTTACCGACCAGGGCTTGTTAAAAGCGGTCCGGGGTGGAGCCGTTCCGCACTCTCCGACGCCCCATCATTTTGCCGATCGCTTAAATTATCAAAACGAAGTGAAGCGCGCGATTGCCGAGAAGGCTTTGGGGTTGTTGCAGAACGGCCAGGTGGTCGTGCTCGACGGCGGCACAACGGCGATGGCCATTTCAAGCATCCTTCCCCGGGACCTGCAGATCACCGTGGTGACCAATAGCTTTCCCATTGTGAACGTACTGGAATCCCATCCCAACATCGAAGTGTTGTTTGCCGGCGGGCGTTTAAACAAAACCGCGTTTGCTGCGATCGGGCACGACACCATTAACTTTATGAGAAACGTCCGGGCCGATATCTATTTTATGGGGATCTGCAGCATTCACCCAACGATCGGGGTAACCACTATCCATTACGAGGAGAGCGAGGTTAAAAAAGCGATTGTTGAAGTTTCTAAAAAAGTCGT
>CBIHQM010000635.1:0-2920 GCA_966211885.1 uncultured Chryseolinea sp. | reverse complement strand
GTCGAGGTAGACCGTGGTCAATACACTGTCCTGACAAGTGCCTGGCTTTAGCGTCGACTGATTCCATTGCAGTTTCGTCACTTCATATTTGCCCGTAAGCTCGGGATGCTGGTTCGGGTTTTCATAGCGTGCGATGAGCAGGAGGGGAATTATGACAACAGACAAACGGATGCTTCTTTTGATGAATTTGTTTTTGAAAACAAGGGACGGAATGGCGGTCTCCGTTTTAAAAAAGAATTCTACCAGCCGGTGATATTCCGTGAGCAGGAGATAGAGCAGTTCCACAAAAATGATAGAAGCATAAAGCTGCTCACCCCAATCCAGCCCATAAAAGAAATCGATCAGCACGATGTTGAGCAACACCGGCAACAGGGTGAACAACGCCAATAACCGGGTGCGGTTAAAAAGCAACAAGAACGATCCGACGATCTGGAGGCTACCGATGGCCACCACCATCGGATAGGAATGGCCGAAGTAACTCCACGTAAGGTCTTCGCCCGACAGGCTGCTGAAGGGCAGATCGAGCATGCCCAACGGTGACACCAATTGAAGACGGGTGATCTTTTGCCAGCCAAACATGGAGAGATCAAGGGCAATGGCGTAGCGAAGTATGGCCTGCCAAAAATTCAACTGCATCCAGAGGGCCGTAGGTGTGTCTGAGGCGGTGGCGTTTCTTACTTTCTCACGTCTATGCCACACCACGGCGAGGATCAGGGCAGAGATGAAAAAGAGAAGCGCAAAGGCCGCGATGACCGGAAGGGGGATCCACGGAGAAATAAATCTCCGGCCGATCCTGAGCGTCGCCGCCATAACGGAAAGGCCGGCGAAAAAACAGGCGACAAATTTTTGAACAAACGAACGGGCTTTCATTTTGACTTTTGATTTAGGATGAACGCCCTAAAGTAGGCCTCCCCTGCCGCCGGGATGTTCCGATGGAACCAACCGAACCTCTTTTCCAGAGTTTTAAAACAAAAAAGCTTTAGCCGCGCGTGTCCATCCGGCCTTCTTCGGGATGTGGCTCCGGTGAAGGCTGGACTTCCCCCAGGGCGTTTCGCTGGAATTGGGTGGGCGATTGACCGGTGAACTTTTTGAAGGTGGTATTGAAAGTGGTTTTGGAGCTGAACCCCGCCTCGTAGGCGATGCCGAGCACGTTGAGATGGCGATGTTTCGAAGAAAGTAAAAGTATTTTCGCCTCTGCCACGCGATAGCGATTAACAAACTGGAAAAAGCTTTCGCCAAATCCTGCGTTGAGCAGATAAGAGAGATCATGCGGAGAAACGTGCATACGCCGGGCCAGCTGTGGCAAATCCAACTCCTGGTCCAGGAACGCCTTGTCGTGTTCCATGATCGCTTGCATTTTCGCTTTCAGTGCCGCCATCGCTTCGCCGGAAAGACGCGGTGTTTTCGCGGTCGAGACCGGGTCTTCTTCCAGTATTTCGCGGATCGCTTCTACTTCTTGTCTCTCAAAGCGGAAGACCTCTTGTTGGCGAAGGGAAAAATAGCCGATGAAGTAAACGGCCACCAGGTATCCGAACGGCGCAAGGGTTTTAATGATCGTGATACCGAAGAACAACTCGTTGAACCAAAGAAAGATGATGAACACCAAGGCCCAGAGAAAATACTGCAACCACCGCAAATCTATCGCCGCGGTTGTCGAAGCAAACATGCGAATGTTGCGTTGATGCCGGACAAGTCTGCTCTGACTCAACAACCAATAGACCACCATCTGAATTTTTACACTCAGGAACATCGCCGCTCCCATCGCTTTTCCCAACGCCGGGGGGAGCAGAGGGGGGAGACGCGGCGATGAAAACAAAGTGCTGATTGAATACAGGGCAAAAAAAAGGAATGGCAGAAAGTGGAAATACTCGCCTTTCTTAAACGTTCGCCCCGGCGAAGTAAAATTCAATACACTCATGTACAGTGCGGGAGCGATCGCAAATCTGGAAAGTTCCGTTAACACCGTGAATGCTGAAGGAGGCATAAAAGGTGGAAAAGAGTACAAAGCCCGGTCCAGCAATGCACAACCAAACGAAAACAGAAAAACGCTCAGCCATTTATTCGCCGCATCGTTCGACCCCTTCGGATTCGCAACCGAAAGAAATGCCAGCAAAAAAACACTGCCGGCGGCGAGCGTAAAAAGGACAAGGTCTTGCATGCGCGAGAATGATCGCTGCAAGATATTTAATTATTATTTATAACTATCTTACGTCATGGAACCTGCCATCGTCAAGATATTGAAAGTTGAACCCGTCACGCACAACGTCAGGCGATTTACGTTGGAAAGGCCTGAGGGCCTTACCTTCGTGCCCGGCCAGGCGGCCGACATTTCCATCAACACGCCGGAAATGAAGGATGAAAAAAGACCATTCACCTTCACCGGTCTGGCCGAGTGGGATCACCTGGAATTCACCATCAAGATCTACACGGACCACGACGGCGTCACCAACCACCTGGGCAAATTGAAGGCGGGCGATCAATTGATCATCCACGACGTTTTCGGTGCCATCCGCTATTATGGCGAAGGCGTTTTCATCGCGGGTGGTGCGGGGGTAACACCCTTTATCGCCATCTTCCGGCAATTAAAAAAAGAGGGGAAACTGGGCAACAACACGCTGATCTTTTCCAACAACACCGAAAAGGATATCATCCTGCGCGAAGAGTTCACGCAAATGCTTGGCAAGAATTTTATCAACACGCTTACGCAGGAAGAGACAAAATCACTCGATCATCGCCTGATCGATGCGGCTTACCTGAAAGAAAAGCTGCCTACCTTCTCTTCTTATTTTTATCTTTGCGGCCCTGACCCCATGGTGCTCGCTTTGCAAAAAACACTGATCTCGCTGGGGGCAGAATCCTCAAAAGTTATTGTTGAACAATTTTAGAGACGGGTCTTGTAGTAAGCCCAAACTTCGCGCTG
>CBIHQM010000634.1:0-2939 GCA_966211885.1 uncultured Chryseolinea sp. | reverse complement strand
ATGTGCAGGACGTGAACTACACACGCAATCGTATTTTAGGTAGCGTTACCGGTGAATATGAGATCTTCAAAGGCCTGAAGGCGAAAGCCAACCTGGCGATGGACGCCTCGTTCCTGGATTCGCACAACTTTGAAGTGAAGGTCGACAAACAGTACCGGCAAACCAACTACAACCAGTTGACGTTGACCAACGAAAAGTACTGGGCATTTTTGCAAGAGTATTTCCTGTCCTACAACAAGGAGTTCGGCGAACACCAGATCGGTGCCGTGGCCGGTTATACCTCGCAAACATTCAAAGACATTTACTCGAAGGAGATCGGACGCGAATTCCCCAGTGAAGACCCCACGCTGCGCTATATGTCACAAGCCGGAACGGTTGTCAACCTCGGGGCTGACAACGGTGGCCGCACCTACGATGCACTGCAGTCGGCGTTCGGTCGCGTGAACTACGCGTTCAAAGATCGTTACCTGCTCACCGCAACCTTCCGCGCCGATGGTTCGTCGCGTTTCGCTCAAGGATACCGCTGGGGTTATTTCCCCGCCTTCTCTTTGGGCTGGCGTTTGTCGGAAGAAACCTTTATCAAAAATGCCCTGCCGTTCTTCAGCAACCTGAAGTTGACCGGCGGCTGGGGACAATTGGGTAATCAGAATGTGGCCTCGTTACAATACCTCGCACTGATCCGCAACGGTGGAACGTATAACAACTATGCGCTGGGTTCTGATCCGCAAAGCCAGATAAAGGGTTCCGCGCAAGCGCGCATTCCCAACCCTTACATGGGATGGGAAACTGCCCAGATGACCAACATCGGACTCGATGCCGGCGTGCTCGACAACCGCCTGCTCTTCACCCTGGCTTACTTCATCAAAGACACGAAGAAAATGCTGCTGTCGCCGCCTTCGTTGGGAACCCTGGGCAAAGCGTCCATCCCCGACCAGAACGTGGGCCAGATGCGCAACAAAGGTCTTGAAGTGGAAGTATCGTACCGGAAAACAACCGGCGACCTGACGTATACCCTGAGCGGTAACGCCACCTTCATCAAGAACACCGTAACCCAATTGCTGACACCGGGAAGTTTCCTGGCCTCGCAGACCTATGGCCGCACCGACCAGGAGATCACCCGCTCGTATGTGGGCAATCCCTACGGTACCTTCTATGGCTGGCGCGCCGATGGTTTGTATCAAAATCAATCGCAGATCGACAGCGATCCAAACATTGCCAAAGACAGCCGCCGGACCGATGGTCTCATTCACCCCGGTGATGTCCGTTTTGTAGATCAGAATGGCGACGGCGTGATCGACGACAAAGACCGCGTGATCCTGGGCAACCCCAACCCGAAAGTAACCTATGGTATCAATGCCGGCTTGGGCTACAAGGGATTCGACTTGAACCTGTTCTTCCTGGGCGTGGCGGGTGTAGACCTCTACAACGCCGACCGGATGCAAGGTCTCAATGCTGCCTATTCGTTCAACATGTATCAGGAAGCCACTGGTCGCTGGCACGGCGACGGAACCAGCAACAACATTCCGCGCATGAGTGCTACGGACCCCAACCTGAACTTCCGCACATCGAACCTATTTGTGGAAAGCGGCGCGTTTTTCCGGTTGAAAAACATCACGCTGGGCTACACGCTTCCCCGCACGGTATCGGAAACCCTCCGTCTCTCGTCGGCCCGCTTCTATGTGTCGGGACAAAACGTGTTCACCATCACGAAATACAAAGGCCTCAACCCGGAACTAGGTTATGCCGAAGGAAACCGTTCGGGTGGTCAATACACGCAAGTGAATGTTGACTATGCGCAATATCCTTTGTCAAGAACGTTTACCATCGGTGCAACCCTGACTTTTTAATCCTATGAAAAAGAATAACGTATCCATAACGAAGATCATCGGCGCTACAGGATTGTGCTGTTTCGTGCTCCTGAGCGGATGCCAGGAAAACTTGCTCGACTCCACCCCCTATGGCCAGATCACTTCCAGTCAATTCTGGCGCAACGGCGACGACGTCGTAGCGGCCACCAACGCCATCTACACACCCTTGCTGGATGAAGATGGTTTTGCACATACCGAATACACTTTTGATAACAGCTCGGACGACATGGTCCGCGCCGGTGACCACGGCGACGCCGAAGCACAGTTGGAGCTCTTTACGTTCAACGCATCCAACACGCACATCCTCAACACGTGGTCGACCAAATACGAGGTGATCCAACGCGCCAACGCCGTGCTGATGAACGCACCGAAAGTGACGATGGACGAATCGCTGCGTACGCGCTGCATGGGTGAGGCCTATTTTCTGAGAGGTTTTGCTTACTGGCGCTTGTCGGTGATCTGGGGCGAGGTGCCCGTCATCCTCGAAGCCGATGTCGTGGCCAACAATTTCAACAAAGACAAGTCGTCGCTGGAAGAAGTGCGCGCACAAGCCGAAGCAGACTTTCAGAATGCTGCGAACATGCTCCCCGCTTCCTACACGGGTGAAGACCTGGGTCGTGTGACCAAAGGCTCGGCATTTGGTTTCCTCACCAAGCTGTATGTCTACGAGGAACAATGGGCCAAAGCCATTGCCGCCGGAGCCAACATCACCAACAGCGCGACCTATAAATTGGCCGATAGCTTTGGGGACAACTTTCAACTCGCCACCGAAAACAATCCCGAAGTACTCTACGGCTTGCAATACGAAGGCGGATGGACAACCGATGACTCTCCCGCGTTCTATCACACACCCGGTGGCTTGGGTGGCTGGGGTTTCCACGAACCCATCCAGGATCTCGTAGACGAATTCGAGCCCAACGACCCGCGCCTGGATTATTCCATTTTCAAACCCGGCGACCAGGTGACGATCATGAAGGATAGTGTTTATACCTTCAAAGCAGGCGATACCCGTCTCACGGGCTATGCCTTCCGCAAGTACACCAACTTCACCGCCAATGGCGACATGAGCCA
>CBIHQM010000633.1:0-2950 GCA_966211885.1 uncultured Chryseolinea sp. | reverse complement strand
GATAGAGCGCAGCATAAATGACCGAGTCGGTGAAGTCGTGATTGAAGTAGCGGTAACGCACCATCTCGATGGCCACCTCATTGGGCTTGAGCGCTTTCTTCACATCATCGTAGGTGATGCGCTTGTTCTCGAAGCTCTGGCCGAACAACTCCGAACGCTGGCTGAGATCTTTCTCCAGTCGTTCCACCTCCTGTTGCAGCGCAGCGGGGTCGATGCCGTTCTCCATCAGTTGTGCGGCGCTCATGGACAACGCCAGGGTGAGGAGTTCCTTCTTTTGTACCCACGTGCTGTATTGCGTCTTCAACTGATCGTCGGTGCTGTTGAGAATGCGCTCGCGTATTTTGATGGACGAGCTGAGCAGCAACGCCTTCGTGAGCAGCTGATAGTTGTATACTTTGCCCGACAGATCCTTGAAGTCGTCGAGGTTGCTCAGGGCAAGCGTGTTGTAGAATTCGAAGTCGCCTTTGATGGTGTTCCAGTACTTCGCTTTTTCGCGTTCGCTCAGGGCGGGGAAATATTGTTTGATAAAGCTTTCGTAGTTGGTCAGCGACTCTTCGATGAGGCGCTTTGAACGCTTGTAGTCCTTCTGCATGTAGGCCACCTTGCTCAGTTTCGACAGCACCTTCACATACTCGGGGTGGGTAATGCTGAAAAATTTCTCGTACAGGTTCTTCGATTGATTATAGAATTCCTCCGCTTTCTTATAGTTTTTCAGCTGATAGTAAACATCGCCCGTCAATGTATAGATGGCTGCGGCGTTGATGTTGTTCTTGGTACCGGTCTTGGCGCGCCAAATGCTTTCGGCCACGGTGAGCGAGTTGAAGGCGAGGTCGAATTTCTTCTCGGAGATGTAGAGCACGGCAACGTTCTTCAGGATCTCGGCATACTGAGGGTTGTCTTTGCCCAGCTTTGCCGCCATGATGTCGCGCGACTCCAGCATGAGCTTTTCAACTTCCTTCGGTTTGTCGCCTTTGTAGAACTTGATGAGGGCCAGTTGCGAGAGCGACTTGGCCACTTCCACGTGGTTTCTTCCAAATTGTTTTTCCTGGCTGGTGATGGCTTTGATCACATTCTTTTCGGCTTTGTCGTAATCGCCCAACGTGTAGTAGATATCGCTGAGCAATTTTTGGGTTGGTGCGGTCTTGGTCGAGATCTCGCCATAGGATTTTGTGGCGATCTGGTTGGCGCGCGAGGCGATGCGTTCGGCTTCGGTGTAGTCGCCTTTCGCCAGGGCGAGACGTCCTTTGTTCACCAGGGGCTCGATGAGGCGCAACGAGGTGTTGCCATAGAGTTGCTCGTATTCGGGGATTTGCGTGTTCAATAAACGATCCGCTTCCGAATAGCGACCCAGTTGAATGAACAGAGCCGTTAACTCTTCCGCCGTGCTAAGCTCGCTGCCGACAGCCACTTTTGCTCTGTCAATGAGCTTTCGCGACCGCTCAAGGTTATCTTCGGCTTCATCGAAAAGGCCCTTGATCCCGAATAACTTGGCTTGCGTTTCGATCACGTGCACATAGTCGCCTATGCGCGCGTCATCCTTGCGGTATTCTTCCAGGATGGTCAAAGCTTTTGCTATGTTCCCTTCGGCTTTTTCGTACTGTCCGAGTTTGATCTGCAGCCCTGCAATACGGTCGAGTTCCACGCCATAGTCCGGATCTTTGTCATCGAACTTCGAGCGTGCCACATCCGATGCTTTGTCGAGCGTGGCGGTGGCTTGCGTGTATTTGTCGGCGTATTCATAGAGCGTGGCCAGGTGATTCAGGATGTTGAGGTTGTCCTTGTGCCAGGGGCCGATCTCCTTGGAGACGATCTTGGTATAGCTTTCTTCGTAGATCTTGGAGGCTTCGTCGATCTTGTTGGTGTAGTCCAGGTAAAAGCCGGCCAACCGGATTTGGGAAAGGTGATATTCCGGTGATGTTTCGCCATAAAGCTCTTTCTGAATTTCTGAGATCTGTGTCAGGTAGCCCTCGGCATTGGTGTAGCGTTTCTCGCGCAACGTCACTTCATACAAAAAATTCAGCGTGCGCTCGGTGGTGCGGTAATTTTTGGGAAGCGATTTCGATTTGATGAGGGCGATGGCGTCCGATTCCAGGTCCTTGGTTTTGTCGCGTTGAAACTTTGAATCAAACTCCACGGCTTTCAAATTGATACGCACGAGGCTTGTTTTTGGGAAATACTTGTCAATCATCTTCTCGTATTCCAGCTTCACGTTCAGGTAACGCGCGCGATTTTCCTCTTCCAGCAATTGGTGGAGATAGGCGAGGTAGATGTCGTGGCCCAGGGTGTAGGTGGGGTTGGCGCGGCGTTTCAGGTCGTTCAGGAGGTTGTCGAATTCGAGATCATTCTCGCGGTGCTCGTTGCCGTTGTCCACCAGCATGCGGGCGTAGAGGAAGTTGTTTTGCACCAGGTACAGGCTGGTCTCGCCCATGAAGCGTTGGTTTTTGCGGATCCACACTTGTGCCGCTTTAAAGGCGGAGTCGGCCGAGAGCAGGTTTCCTTTTTTGGCGTAGGCATTGGCGGTCAAGGTGAGCAGGTGTGCGTAGCTGGTGTAGCGTGACAACAATTCTTCGTCAGGTACGCGCACCGTTTTGATGGTTGCGCCCTCCACCTTGGTTTCTTTCTCTACTGCACGGCCCGCGAAATAGCTCTCTACGCTGCGCAGGGTGGCCACGGCGTCGTTGCAAAAGCCCTGGCCGGTCATGGCTTCGGCTTCGGCCAACGCCACACGTCCTTTCAGAGCATCGGAATACTGATTGGTTTTTGTGAGCGATTCCTTGGCTTTTTCCAAGTATTCGCGGCTCACGCGGAAGTTGCCATAGTCGTTGTAGATCTCGGCCACGTCGATGAGGTTGCCGGCATAGGTTGCACTGTTGTCGCCATACATGGTCTGGCTGTTGGCCAGGGCGTCGGCCAGGGGACGGTAGTGGCCGGCGGACAGGAAGTCGAAGCG
>CBIHQM010000632.1:0-2963 GCA_966211885.1 uncultured Chryseolinea sp. | reverse complement strand
TTGCGAAAATGTAGATGGAGTATTGCTGGTGGGCCAAAGATTCAGGATCCCCAGCGCGGTCATGACGATGGCCGTGATCAACTGCATGTTTTCGACGATCACGGGCGTGGAGGTGATCATTTGTTCGAACGCCACGGCAATCCAGGCATACGGATATTCGATCAGGGCCACGGCCAGAATGAATCGCCAGGCAATGTTGATCTTTTTCTCCATGCCCAACTGCAGCACCAAAAGATTGAGCGTACCCGGCGGGATGGAGCCGATGAAGCTAAAGACAAAACCCATCACAAAATTGAGCAATACGATCATTTGGCTTGCGTGGCCGCCTTGAACTTCCGGTAATAGCTCGCGCCTTCTTTCCAGGAAGTATAGGGCACGCCACGTCTTGAATTTTCCCGGGCAATAATAAAGATATTACGCCAGTGTGTAAAGAGCACCCGAAGTGCTTTGCGCAGGGAATAGCCGGGATGATAGATGTGGGCAGGCTCGGCGCCACAGCCGTTTAACTCCATCACCTTCACGCGGCCGGCCGCCAGATCTTCCTCAGAGGCGCAACGCAGGTCAAATCGTCCGAAATAGAATCCATCAATTTGTTGGCTGATGCGATCAAAGGAAGCCGACAGTTCTGGCGAGATCAGGCTGGTGCCGTCGAGAAATTTTGTGCCGAGGCAGTGGTTGCCGATCGAGACCAACTCCAGGGTTTGCCCGGCCTTTAGCACTTCCGTTAGGCGGTCGCGATACGTATTTTTCAATGTTTCCCATTGCAACTTTGCGCGATCCTTGGCAAGAATGAGTTGTTGCAGTGTGCTGGAGCCGTCGCCGGTCACGGTAAGCATTTCTTTTTTCACCACCGAGGTCACGCGTCCGTGTGCTTCTTGTGGGAAGCGGGTGTAGAAGACGCCGAATTCCAGGGGAAGGTTTACCAGCTCTTGTGCGATAAAGTCGAATTTCATTTGCTGAAGATAGGCTTCAACATCGGCGGCGGACTGAATACGTTTCACCATGAATCCACGCTCACCCAAATCGGGTTTAAAAATCACAGGAAATTCAAGATCACCTTCTTTTAATCGCGATAGCACTTCTTCTTTTGTCGAGGAAGCGGGAATGAAAATGGTGGTGGGTGTATAGGTCCGCGGAACCTTAGAGAGGATATCGTATTTCGATTCTCCAAACATACCACCCATCGGTATCCCTGGATTGGACGCTGAGAAAAAGAAAAACGATCGCGCCCGCAACGAGAGCCAGCCATAATAGAGTATCACCGGAAACTGCACAATGCCGAACGGCCAGTATTCCCAATGGGTGAGTTTGATAAAAAAATTACTGCGCTTTACCGTTTCGACAAATGACATTTAGTGATCTAACTATGGGCGGTAGAATAAGCGATTTCTTTATAGCGCAGCGTGGAGGCCGCTACTCCGAAATCGGGCGCGAGTTTAACATAGGGCGCGATCTCATGAATGCCGATCTTCATTATGGCCATGTGATGTACGGCATGTTCGATATTGTATACCAGCTCGCGCATGGCGGTAGTTTCAATGGTAATAAAATCTTCCCGCTCCAGGTCATAGCCCACTTCCAGGCACATGGTTTTTTCTTCCAACCGGTTAACAAAATCCTGGATCCGGTCTATGGTCGACAACGCTATGAACTTGTCGCTTTCCATTCGCTTGTCGTGTGCGCGCTTGTCGTAGTTGACGAGGCCACCGTGAAAACCATTTTCAAAACAAATAAAAAACTCCAGCGTATGGCGCAGGTGTTGTCCGATGGTGGAGCGGCTCAGGGTTTCGGCAGGTTTTGTAAAATCGGGTTCATGAATTTGATTCACCAACTCGGTTAGCTGGGCAAGAATGTTTGCGCATGCCTGGTTCAAGTTCATAATGGGGAGTTAAGTTTCGAAGTTAAGAGAAAACGATTCATATTTCAGCGCGCCGCCGTAGTTGTTCAAAAAATTTTGGATCAGTGAACGAATTTGTCCCAGTTGCGGTCGCCCGCTTCTTTCAATTTTTTCTCATTCTTTTTCCAGTCCGTCAAGGTGTTGTTGCCCCAGAAATTATAAAAAAGATAAAGTTTGCCGTCGAGGATCGTATAGGTTTCAGGGTCGACCTTCACTTTCTCGCCCGACTCACCCATGGCAAAGGCGCACCAGCCGCCATAAGCTGGTTCATATTTGCCGGGATTTGCCGTAAATTTGGTGAGGTTGCTCTGTGAGGCGAACGTATAGACAAGCCCTTTGTAGACGGTTTTAAATTCCGACGCTCCTTCCAGCGGCTTGCCATCAAAGTAGCTCACGGCATCGTAGCCCCCGAGCGCAACCGCGTTCTTGACATTATATTGTTTCTTCCGGACATCGTCGCTTTGGCCGTGCGACTGACCGACGATCAGGATAAAGAGCATGACGCCATAAATTGTCTTCATGGATATTCTTTTTTTGTGTAAATGGCTTATCCGATGGTCTGGGTGCTGTGGAATGTAGTGAGTCATTTTTTGAAGTATAGATTTTAAATACGTAAAGAATGCAAATATGGATTTTCCATTTCGGGTGAAATGTCGGGAGCCTTACATTTCACACGATCGCTGCAAAGAGAATGGGTCGCATCGGAAAACACAACTAAACCCGCCGTCATGAAAAACTGGATTGCCCTTTTATTTTTCGCCTGCACTTTGGCGAACGCCCAAACGTCGGACCTGGCGGGTAAAGCAAACGCCTTCCTGGCCAGCCTGACACCGGAGCTCCAGGCAAAAGCCCGCTACACCCTGGAGGACGACGAACGCCAGAACTGGCATTTTGTACCCACCAAGCGGAACGGCGCCTGCTTCCGTGACTTCACCCCAGCCCAGCGCCAGGCCGCGCTTGATTTGTTGAAGGCTTCCGTAAGCCTGCAAGGCTATAATAAGGCCAATGCCATCATGGCACTCGAAAATGTATTAAAGGAAGTGGAGAAACGCGGCCCTGAAGACAA
>CBIHQM010000631.1:0-2967 GCA_966211885.1 uncultured Chryseolinea sp. | reverse complement strand
TGTCCAAAATACTTGATCCTGAATTTCTTTTGACCGGAAATTGTCTTCAATCTTCTTCTCCACTCGTGCTTCTGAAGATTCTTTGGCTCATCTATGTGTTCTGTCAATCCGTCAAGAAATGTCGGTCCCAAAACTCCGTTGTCAGTAGTTTTTGCTATGTCCTTTTTGAATATGTCGAATAGTCCCATGCCGCTCAAGGTATCTCTTTTTTTGAAAAGTGGCCAAATCCCGGTCATTAGATTTTTCTCGCGTTATCCACCGAGGTCTTCCACTGAATGAGTTCAGGATATTTTTCATTCATCTCCGCCGGGTATTTTTTCATCATCTCAAGCGCTGCTGCTTCGAAGGATTCGCTGACGGCGCCCGAGGGCCCATTGGCGATGGAGGCTCCGAGTACACTCTGAACGAGCAGAGGCGTTGAAGGGGGAGGCGGCGCGGGCTGTGGACTGGGATTGGTGAGGGCAACAGAAATGCTGCCAATGCCTGCAGCCCTCCGTTTTTCGACCGTATCGGAATAGGGTTTTCCCGGGGTGAATTTTTCCGCCATCAACTGAAGTACGGAGGTGTGATCCAGCAGTGTGCTGCAAACCGATCCGCTTTGCACGAGGGGCGACGCGATAATGGCGGGGATTCTTGGGCCCAGGCTTTCAAACCGAAAGGAATTGTCTGGAAGGTTGTAGTCAATCCGGGGTGGTGAAACATGGTCATAGAATCCACCATGCTCATCATAGTAGACGATCATCACCGTGTTTGCCCAGCGCGCGGGATTGGATGCGAGCGCTTCGTAGGTCCTTCTCAAAAAATCTTCACCCCATCCAATGGCCAGTGGCGCATGGTTGTCGTTGGGGCGATCGGGGCCTACGTGCGGAGCGTCCTGGTAAGAGGGTTCTATAATGATCACTTCGGGCGCCGATCCCGCTGCTTCATTTTTCACATCGCTCGCCAGGAATTCATAATCCCTGAAATTGGAGCTGAGCACCAGGGGCCACAACGAGGGGTAAAGCGCAAAGAAAGATAATCCATCATGATAGACACGCCACCGGACACCATTCCGGTTCATCCAGCTAAAGAGATTAGTGTTGTCATCCATCGGGACTGCGGGGAGGTTGATGTTCTTGTGTTTGAACGTATCGCCCGAAAAGGCAAACGTGCGGTTGGGCTGGGTGCCCGTGGGCAACGAGCAAAACCAATTGTCGCACGCGCAAAACGTACGCGCCAGAAAACTGGTGACCGGCACATGCGTGGATTTAAAATATCCCATCGGCTCTGTCCGGGCATTGGGGCCGACGCCCGTAGAGGCGGCGTAGGCCTTGACAAAGCCGCCCATGGTAAATTTCTTTTGCGCCTCAGACCAGGCGAGTTGGGTGGCCACTTCATCATACTCATGGGGCAGGTCGAACGGCAACCTGACATCGTTTCGAAAATTATAAACAGGATAGGGATCGCCCTGAAACGAATTTGAAAAACCTTGCAGGGGCTTTTTCAATCCATTCACCGGCAAAAGGTTTTCCAAACTCAGGTGCCCCAGCATGTGATCGAACGACCGGTTCTCAAACATGAGGAGCACGATCGTTTTAACATTGTCTAACATGACGTTCGTTATTTGTTTCTATGATAGATGATCGCCTGGATCCTCACTTCAACGGGAGCTTTCCCCGGGTCTGACTTTTCCCCCGGTGTGAGCAGGGATCGAAACTCCCAGGGACCGGCAAGATTGAGTCCCTGCAAACCGGAAGAAGGGATGCTGTCGCGCGTGAGTTCGATTTTCTTTCCTTCATGATATACTGTCCAGGGTCGGCCCATGGTGGATTTTACGGTCTTGATCAAAAAGAAATTCCCCCACCGGGAAGGGTTTTTGATCCCTTTGAAGATGATGCTGTCTTTTGTGAAAATCGCCTCGTCAAAAACAATGGTGTTGCTGCTTTCGGGTGGCAAAACTTGCACCATGATCAGTCCCCGGGCCGGTTCTTTATTTCCCTTTTTTACGATGAGGGTGAGCTCTATGAATTTCTCAGGCTCCAACCCGCTCGAATCGATCAGCTCATGAAAAAGCAGCGTCGGCTTACCCCGAACTTTCCAGTCAATTTCGAGCGAGTCATCCGAGGTGATGGTCTTGGTCTCAATGCCGGCAGACTTCGTGACAAAGAAGTCTATTTTAGGTTTGCATGAAATCGCCAGCACCGACAGGACGAACACCAGCACGACAAAATTCTTCCCACCCCTTGGATCTGTCGCCTTAAAAAAATGATGCCGCAGGTTCGTGCGCATAAAATGATGATTTATTTTTAAGAACAACTTCCTTTCCGGCGTACATTTCCGGCTACGCAAGTCCTGCCGTCTTTAAATCCCGGTGATTAAAAATGTCCATCAGGTCGGCATCGCCATTGAATAATGTTTGCCGGCTTTTTTTCCACGTCTCGATCCGGGCAGTGCCATACATCTGCTGAAGCCTGGTGGGATCGACAAGTGAATTCTTTGACCAATGAAGGCTATAGCCAATTCCCGCGCCTCTCAGCTTCGTTAAAAGCAGTTCTTCAAATTTCGGATAATCAGAATCGCGAAGCATCCCAAATTCAACCACGACCGACTTCGGGGAATGGCAAGTGAAACCAAATATGGCATCGCCCGGATGAACCGCGCGGACCTGTACAACAAGGGGTAATTTCATCTCCCTGATCCCTTGCTTCAATAGCTGCAGCGTTGTGATCGCATCCGTTATTGAAACCGCCAATGCCGTTTCAATAAATCCTTCCAGGTATGTGATCGTGGCCGTGAAGAGCTGCCCTGAAGTGCCGCGCACATCACTCAACACGGCATTCTTTAAATATTCCTTGAATTGAATTTTGGATTTTTGTGCTGCGGAAACAAAGGGCAATTTGAGCAGCAGCCTTCCGATCCGGTCTCCCGGTGCATAACCCGAGGCGTTGGAGACGATCCACAACGGCTTGGGGATGGGGTGACCTTCTT
>CBIHQM010000630.1:0-2968 GCA_966211885.1 uncultured Chryseolinea sp. | reverse complement strand
TGGGGTGAAGCAGATTTACTTCCAGGATCCGGATGGACATTGGATTGAGATCAATGATGATGGGTTTAAGAAAAAGTAGGGCGCTTGAAATATTATGTATCGTTGATGTGATTTGCCGGAAACTTGTTGGTGAAGAACACCAACAAGGGCGGTAGGGCGGCCACGTCAGGCAAGCATGACGCGGTTGTATTTATTTCTGTATTGCATCGGCGACAAGCCGGCGATGCGTTTGAAGGTGGTGCGGAAGGCTTTCATGTCGGTGTAGCCGACGTTGAGCATCACTTCGTTGATGTTCTCTTGTGATTTTTCCAGACTGATCTTGGCCGCTTCTACTTTCACGCGCTGGATGTATTCCACGATGGTGTTGGATGTGGCCTTTTTAAATCTTCGCTCCAAATTCCGGCGGCCCACCGCGAGCATTTCGGCCAGTTGGTCGACCGTGATGCGCTCGCGGAAATTGGCTTCAATAAATTCCTGCGCTTTTTTGATCGACTCGTCGTCGTGGTCGCGTTGGCCTTCGAACATGATGAAGGGTGACTGGCTTTTGCGGTCGATCTCGATGGCAAACAGCTTGGACGACATGATGGCCATGCTGCGATCGGTGTATTTTTCGATGAGGTACAGAATGAGATTCAAATAAGAATAGGCGGAGCCACTGGTGTAGATGCCGTCTTGTTCGGTGAGAAGCCGGTCGTCCACCAACTGGGCGTTGGGGAACATTTTCCGGAATTCGTTGATGTGCGCCCAGTGTGTCGCGCATTTTTTACCCGTCAACAAACCTGTTGACGCCAGTAAAAAAGAGCCCGTACACAGGCTAGCCACTTCCGCGCCACCTTCGTGCTGACTTACAATCCAGGGCACAAGCTCCTGGTTCAGCGACAAACAATGATGCATTTCGCCGTGCATGGCCGGGATGATGACGAGGTCGAACTGGACGCCGTCTTCGATGAGCACATCGGCGTGGATGCTGAAGAAATTGTTCTTGATGCGCGAATCGCGGCGAGGGCCCACCAGGTGGATGTCAAACAAACGAGGTTTTCCCGCGCGGATCAGCGCCTTGTTCACTTCGGTCAGGATGTGATGGGTGCCTTCAACGTTGCTGACGCTGATGTCACCGGACGGAATTAGAATGGCTACGTTTTTCATAGAGCAACGATAAATAAACCTGTTGTCGTAATCAACCCCTTTAATTTTCGGAATCTCCCCCTCTCATTGCGGCTTCCTGAAACTAAGTTTGTTCCATCAACACGCGTCTATAAAAGAAAAATAAAGCCGATGAAAAAGCAAGTACTATTCGTCCACTGTGGTGGCACCCAGGGACCCAATTGCGGCAGCCGCGACCTGGTGGATTACTTGAAAGACGAATTGGGCGTTTCTTATGACGTGTTGTACCCGCAGATGCCCGATCCCGACAATCCTCAGTACGCGTTGTGGAAACACACCCTCCAGCAAGCGCTCCACTATGTCGACGACAACATCATTCTCGTGGGCCACTCGCTCGGTGGATCCGTGCTCCTGAAATTTCTCTCCGAAGAAGTCTCCGAAAAAAACATCGCAGGCCTTTTCCTCATCGCCCCACCTTTTTTCAGCGCGGCGACCTGGCAAGTGGATGACTTTATCATGCAGGATTGCCTCTTCCAACGCCTCCATCAAGTGGAACACATTTTCCTGTACCACAGTCGCGACGACGAAGTGGTACCCGTCGCCCACCAGGTCCTCTATTCCGACAAGCTGCCCACGGCCGCAGTACGCGAACTGGCGGAGGGCGGGCACTTATTCACGGGCGGCATCGTCGACCTCGTAGATGATATCAAGACGTTGCACATTCCCGAAACCCACATCACATTTTTAAACCCCCAACTTAACTGATACAAACATGAACGCGCTCATCATCATCCTGCTCATCATCGCCGTGCCGGTGGCCTTATTTCTGCTCGCCGGTCTGTTCGTAAAAAAGGAATATTCCATCGAACGGCAGATCACGATCAACAAAACAAAACAGGAAGTCTTCGATTATGTGAGGTTCCTGAAAAATCAGGAACACTATAACAAATGGGTCATGGTCGATCCCGCCATGAAGAAAAATTTCAAAGGAACCGACGGCACTGTCGGGTTTGTCTACGCGTGGGATGGCAACAAGAAAGCCGGCAAAGGTGAACAAGAAATAAAGCAGTTGCGCGATGGCGAAAGTGTGGACATGGAGCTTCGTTTTGAAAAACCTTTCGCAGGCGTTGCTAAGGCTTTTTTCACCACTACGACAGCGCAAGCCGATCAAACGGTTGTGAAGTGGGGAATGAACGGAAGCAGTGCGTTCCCGATGAATGCTATGAATCCACTGATCATCGGCATGCTCGGCAAAGATCTTGAGCTAAGCCTCTTCAATTTGAAAACGAATCTTGAAAGGGCGTCGTAACGCTTTGCGTCTTCTTTGCGTCCTTTGCGTCTTTGCGGTTCAAATTTTCTACCGCAAAGACGCAAAGTTTTATTGAATGAGTTTGGCTTTGGTTGATAGAATAGTCGTACCCAAACCGAGGGCTGCAATAACGGCAAACGAGTAGCGCAAACTTGCTTCTTCCGCAATGAAACCGATCAACGGCGGACCAATCAGAAATCCAAAAAAGCTAATGGTCGACACAGCCGCCAGCGCCTTGCTCGGAGACATTGTAGGCGATTTTCCAGCAGCGCTATACACCAGCGGCACTACCGAAGAAACACCGAGGCCCACGAGCAAAAATCCGATTGTTACGGGAACGATGAATGGAAAGAGTACCGACACCATCAATCCCACCGAAATAAAAACACCACTCAACTGCAGCATCTTCCTCCGCCCAATCGTGTTCGCCAGCCAATCGCCGACAAAGCGCCCGCCGGACATGGTGCTCATAAAAGCTACATAGCCCACCGTGGACAGTGCTATGGGCACATTGACAACTTTTAGAAAATAGACACCGCTCCAATCAAACATAGC
>CBIHQM010000629.1:0-2972 GCA_966211885.1 uncultured Chryseolinea sp. | reverse complement strand
TGCGTTCGGGAAAGGTGCGCTACATCGGCTGTTCCAATTTCGCAGCGTGGCAGTTGATGAAGGCGCTGTCGGTTTCGGAGAAACACCATCTCCATGCCTATAGCGTTTACCAGGGCTACTACTCGATCATCGGGCGCGACTACGAATGGGAGCTACAGCCGCTGGCCGAAGATCAGGGGATCGGGCTGATGGTCTGGAGCCCGTTGGGTTGGGGCCGGCTCACGGGAAAAATACGCCGCGGACAACCATTACCAGAGGGACGGATCAAATCCGGCGGAACGGCCGGTGGCCCTGGGGTGGACGATGCCCTGCTCTACGACACGACCGATGTGCTGGAAGCGTTGGCAGACGAAACCGGAAAGAGCATTCCTCAACTGGCGCTCAACTGGCTGCTCCAAAAGAAAACCGTTTGCAACATCGTGGTGGGTGCGCGCAATGAGGAGCAGTTGTTGGAAAACCTCGGCGCAGTAGGATGGAACCTCACGGCAGAACAAGTGGCACGGATTGATGCGGTGAGCGCTCAGGAACCGGCGTACCCGCATTGGGTGGGGATGCGATGAATTCAATTTTTAACCGCCCTCCTTCGCTAAAGCTTCGGCGGGCAAGCAAAGAAAGGACACAGAGAAATTCCCTTTGCGCCGGCTTTGCGCCTTGCGCCTCTCCTTACTCGCCGAAGCCTTAGCGAAGGCGAGGCGGTTAATTTCCTTCGTGGACCCGGTTCAGATCTAATCTATGCACACATCTTTCGAAGAGAAAGAGCATAAATGAATAACCCCGGACTTCAGTCCGGGGTACATAAGCCATGTCCACTCACGGTCCGCCGACTGGCGGACTGACAACGCCGATGATTAGGCAGACGGCGATACATACAGAGGGAAAGTCAGTCCGCCAGTTGGCGGACCGTCATAACTTAGGTGTCTGTACCCCGGACTAAAGTCCGGGGTTATTCAAGATATTATATAAGCACATTGTGTTTCCGAACATTAGGCTTAAAGCCAGGCTCAGTCACCTATACCCTCTCACCTTCAAAGATATGTGCATAGACTAGGGTTCAGAGGGATGTGCAAATTTTTAATACAATGTGTATCTTGTCTCTTTATGGATTCAGAGCAGGTTGTTTCCTTTGCGCAAACATTTTAATGAATGGGGATGGTCGGTATTATTTCCTGGTTTCGTCAACCCTTTAGACTGCTGGATTCACATCGTGCGCGCTGGCAGCTGGTGATTTTTTGTGGCGTGTTTGGTTGCGTATTCCTCAACGTTTTCCACCCGTTCAACATGAATGAGTGGTTCCACTCGGTGGACACTCCGTTGTTTGCTATCCTCACGTTTTTCTGCGCAGCCGGCATGGCGGCGCTGGCGTTGACGCAATTTGTGATCCGGTCGCTGTTCCGCGTGGAGCTGACCACCCGCATCGGTTTCTTTGCATGGCTGCTGGTGGAATTTTTTTTCATTTCCGTGGCGGTGCATACGGTCAACATCATCCTGCTCCAACTGTCATTCTTTAACCTTCACGAATACCTCGACACGCTGAAGTATACGCTGATGGTGTTGGTCTTGCCCTATTTTCTGGCCATCCTGTTGCTGTTTGTGCAGAAACAGCTCGTCACGGTCGAGGAGCTCACCATCAAGGTGAATCGATCGCAATCGTCCGAAAGCGTAACGATCAACGACGAAAATGGGAAGATCGTGGTGCGCATGCCGGTGGGGAACATCCTTTACTTTAAGTCAGAAGACAACTATATTTTTCTGTACTACAAGAGCGACCACGAAGTGAAAAAGGAATTGATCCGCAACAACCTCAAAAAACTGGAGCAGGATTTGAATCTCCCGAATTTTATTCGGATTCATCGCTCGTATATGATCAACACACAAAATTTAGTTTCGATCCTCCGAACGTCGCAAGGCTACCGGGTGAAAATGGACGCCACACCCGACCAGGTCCTGGTTGTATCGGCCACCTATCAGCGGGCGTTCGAAGACCGCGTGGTGCAGCCCGGCGTTTAACGTCCCCCCAGGCTCACCCCACAGACGCCGATTTTACCCCAAAATCAAGTATTCATACGCCATAAGCCATAGAAGCGGCCGAGATTTAGACCTTCACTTTAATCGCGTGTCCGGGTAGCTATGGCAGGAAGGTATTGTTTCTTTTATCTCGTTTTGGTACTGGTATTTTGGGGTTGTTCTTCAAAGGAAAGTCAGAAAGACATCCCGCAACAGGCTGTTGCACAACCTCCGGAGGGAGATCCGCAAGTCGGAAAGGCACTCTATGTCACCTGCAAAACCTGCCACGGCGACGCGGCACAGGGCAACAAAAAATTCAAAGCGCCCGCGCTGGTGAACACCGACGGGTGGTACCTCTACAGGCAGCTGATGAATTTCCACAACGGCGTTCGCGGTGGCCTGCCCACCGATACATTGGGCTTTCAAATGGCGGCGATGGCCAAGACCTTGAAAGACTCCGTCGCGGTGACACACGTGGTGGCTTACATCAAAACGTTGCCTCAAATCGTGTTGCCTCCGACCGTTGAAGGTGAAATCAAAAAAGGAGAGCGCACCTATCAAAGCGTCTGTGGTGCGTGTCACGGACCCGGCGCCCGTGGCAATGAGAAAATGAACGCACCCCGCCTCAACGGTCTTGACGATTGGTATCTGAAAAGCCAGATCGCCAAATTCAAAAACGGCACGCGCGGCACACATCCCGCCGATACGTACGGCGCGCAAATGGTGCCCATGGCAGTCTTGCTGGTCGACGACCGGGCCGTGAACGATGTGATTGCCTACATCCGATCAACCACACAACCCCACGAGTGATGCGTGCCCAGCTTTTTATCACCGTGGTTTGTGTGGTCGTGACTTTGGAAGTTGTCCTGCGGTCAACGCCTGCAACGCGCCCGGCCTTGTGTAACACTTGTCCGCCCGGTTTTGAATTGACGGACGACAACCTTTGCAAACTCCGGAGTCTCTACCAG
>CBIHQM010000628.1:0-2980 GCA_966211885.1 uncultured Chryseolinea sp. | reverse complement strand
CTACGACGCCCCACCCCAGGTCCGCGACATGGCAGCCGGCTTTCTGATTCTACGCAACATGGACCTGTCGAAAATCAAGATCGGAGACACCGTCTCGGTGAAGGGTTTTTTTGAAGATGAGTTCTACAACTTCAAGATCATCTACGGCGGTAAGGAAACCATCAAGGTCAAAGTGGGCAAAGTGCGTGCACTGGTCTTCAAACCCGTGATGCCCAAAAACAAAGTTTTTGATGGCGAGAACTCGGTGACGGCCTGGTTTTCCGACGACAAGAATCGCATCCCGGTAAAGATCAACGCCGACATGTTCATCGGCAGCGCCGGGGTGGAACTCACGGGCTACTCAGGGTTGAAGAGTCCCCTCAACCTGGTGCCGGAGGATTGATCTGAAAATTTCTGCTGGTTAAAAAAGGATCAGGCGGCCGCCCGGTTCAACAGCTCGATAAATTTCTCGCGACTCACGGGTTTGATAATGTACTCCCGCACATTTTTGTCCTGCTTGGCGCGATTCACATCGCGTGGATCGATGGAGGAGCTCACCATGTAGATGGAGATCTCTTTTTTGAGATTGAGTTTCAGCGTGGCATAATCCTCCAGGAACATCCAGCCATCCACATAGGGCATGTTGATGTCCAGGAAAATATAGTCGGGGAGGGCATCGCTTTCCGCGGCGTGTTCTTTCAGGAATTGCAAGGCTTCTTCTCCGTTCTCGAACTGCAGGATGTTGTTCGCGAGGTTGGCGGCACGCAGCGTGCGCGACGAGGTGAGTTGAAAAACCTTGTCGTCGTCTACCAGCGCGATGATCGGAGCATTAGTTGTCATTGAAATTGTACTTATCGAAGTTAACAATAAAAGTTGTGCCTTGGTTTACCTGGCTCTGAACGGCGATCTCGCCACCCATGGCCTCAATTTGATTTTTTATCATGAATAATCCTATACCCCGGCTCTCCGGGTGGCGGTGAAAAGTTTTGTGCAGTTTAAAAACCTGGTGCCCATAGCGCTCCAGGTTTATGCCCAAACCGTTGTCACTCACCTCCAGCACGATGTTCCCGTCTTTATAATACGTTTTCAACCACACCTCCGGTTTTAGGTTGGGCCGGATATATTTCAGTGAGTTGCTGAGCAGGTTCAGGAAAATGCTTTCCAGGTAGATGTTGGGGTAGGAGATCATCGGTGCCCCGGCGAAGTCGCTGTGGATCAAGGCGCCCACTTCGGCGATCTTGGCGCTGAGCATGCTCTTGCTGTTCTGCAGCACATCCTCGAACGACACTTTCTGCCGCTCCAGGCTTTTGTTTTGTTTGATCTTCAGCACCTCGTTCAACTCGTGCAGCGTCCGCAGGGTAGTGGCCCCCGACTCCTTTAGCAGCCCCAGATACTCCTCGCGCTCTTCCACCTTTTCCGACGACTCGAAGAAACTCAGCAGCGTGAGAATGTTGCCCACCGGCGATCGAAGGTTGTGCGACACGATCTGGGTGAACTCTTCCAACTGCTCGTTTTTCCGCTTCATGTCCTCGGTGATGCTGACCAGCCGGGCGTTTTGCTCCAGGATCTTTTCGGCGGCTAGCTTGCGATCGGTAATGTCGCGAAACTCGGTCACGCGGATCATCTGGCCGTGGAAGGGAATGTTCTTGGCCTGTATTTCCAACGCATAGCGCGTGCCGTCTTTGTGCACACCCTCCACGTCATAGGACTTCTCAAAACCCGACACGATCTTCTCCATCACCTCCTGCCGGTATTCGGCCGCCACTAGCAACAAGCCGTTCATCCCCACCAACTCCTCGCGTGTGTAGCCGGTGATGTCGCACAACCCCTGGTTGCAGTCGATGATCATCCCCTTGTTGTGCAGGCCGATCCCACCAAACGATGCCTGTTGCATGGTGCGGAACCGTTGCTCGCTTTCGATGAGTTCTTCTTCGATTTTCTTGCGCTCCGTGATGTCGGTGAAGGTGCAAACCACCTCCTTTAACTCTCCATCCACATTTAGGATAGGCTCTGCGTTAACATAGAGCCACACCCGGGATTTCTTTTTCGGATGATACACGCCCATCACCACACCCAACACCGGTTTGTGGTTCCGGATCACGGCATGGATCGGATGCTCTGTATTGGGAAAGTCAGTCCCGTCTTCGTGGATCACGTTCCACTCGGGGTCAAAGGAGGTCTTGCCGATCAGCTGGTCTTCCGAAATGCCCAACAGTTGCAAGGCCGACTTGTTGCCGATCAGCACCTCGGCTTCGGGCCCGCGCAGCAATACGCCCACGTTCAGGTTCCGGATCAGGTTCCGGAACCGGTGCTCGCTGTAGCGCAGGGCGTCTTCGGTGCGCTTCCGCTCGGTAATGTCCCACGCAGCCGCGATGAGCACCTCTTTTCCAAAGTAAGACCCTTTCACGATCCTCACCTCCTTCAAAAAGGCTTCTCCATTCTTTTTCTTGCCCGACCAATCGGTCATCTGCGGAATGCCCAGGTTGGCCAGCCGCAACACTTCATCGGCAAAGGCGCTTTTATTCTTGTCGTCCACACCCAGAAAAGCGGGTGTCTGCCCGATGAGCTCATCTTTTTCGTATCCGGACTCACGGCACGCCCCTTCGTTCACATCGATGAATGTGCCCTCGGCCGTGAGCACGTAGATCTCCTGGCCCAGGAGGTTGAAGAGTTCGCGGTAGCTTTTTTCACTTTCGTGGATGAGGTTCTCGTTTTCCTTCTTGGCCGTGATGTCCTGGGCGATGCCAATGATCTGCGTCACCCTTCCGTTCTTGTCGTGTTGAAAGGCCGTGTCGCGTCCCATGAACCATTTCCATTCTCCCTTCTTGGAGAGCAAACGATACTCTATCTCCTTCACCACGCCAAAAGGTTCATTCGTCCACACGGGTGCTGCCGACAGGTCGTCGGGATGCATCAGGCGCGACACAAAGCTTGAACCCATGCGCTGGATTTCCTCCGGCGTATAGCCTAAAAGGGAGAATACGTTCCGGTTGAGATAGAC
>CBIHQM010000627.1:0-2990 GCA_966211885.1 uncultured Chryseolinea sp. | reverse complement strand
GTTGGCGACAACAGCTTCCCGACTTGTATCGGAAATAACTATGACGCAAATGGAGCTATTTTGACAACGTCGCCCGTGGTGGGCATGCACGGTGGCATTGACGAAATAAAAATATATGATCGCCCGTTGAGCGTGGGTGAGATCCAGGCCCTGCGACAACGCACCTCACCTAGTGCGGCCGTCGACACCAATCCATACAATGGAAATATTTCATCCATTCAATGGAGTGTCAACCAAGGCTTGAGCGACGTGAAGAAGATGGCGTATACCTTCCGGTATGATCCGATGAACCGGCTGGTTTCGGCCAGTCATTTCAAATCGACGGCAACGAACTGGAGCGTAGGGACAAACAACGAAGGAAATCTCACCTACGACCTGCAAGGCAACATCAAGACCTTGTCACGCTACGACGAAAAGGGAAAGTTGATGGACTATCTTACCTATAATTATACTAGCGGAGCCGTCTATGGTAACCAGCTTCTTTCCGTGGTCGACAGAGGAGACGCCTACAAAGGATTTTTGGATGGTGTGAACGTTGCTTCGGAATACACCTACGATCAAAACGGCAACATGCTGACCGATCAAAACAAAGGTATCACGGGCAACATTACCTACAACTTTCTTAACCTCCCTGAACTCGTCACCCGCGGAGGAAACACGGTTCGCTATATTTACGATGCCGGTGGCAAAAAAATATCACAGCTCACCACGTTCACCAAAGGACAGCAACGGGCGGACTATATGGGGGAATTTCAATACGAGAACAACGTACTGCAAAGCGTCCAGCATGAAGAAGGTAGAGCTGTCTTTGCGTCGAATAAAACCGTATACACCGGTAGTGGCGAAACGACAGATGACGTCAGCACAACGGGTACAACCGTGGCCATGGTAACGCAAAAAGTCTCCGAACAGTATGTCGAAGTTTCGAGCGACGGCACAGCCGGTGGCAAAGCCTTGTTTGGTGGAACATTCCGGGTAATCGCCGGTGAGCGCTACAAGATCAGGGTCAAAGGATACTACACGCTCACCAGTCCAGTATACATCATAGCAAAAACCAACACCAGTACCGGCACCATCGGCTGGCCAGGCACCAGCTTGCCCAGTTCGGCCGCGACGGAGTCATGGGCAGAACAAACCATCACCATCCCCACAGACGCAACGCAACTCCAGATCGGAATTTCCTGGGACGCCGTAGCCTCCACGCCGAAAGCTTATGTCAACGAGATCGAACTGATCCAACTCACGACAAACGCTACACCGGAGTACCAATACAACATGAAAGACCACCTGGGCAACATACGCCTCACGTTCACCACCAAGGATGACGTGGACAACAGCCTGGCAACCATGGAAGACGATCGGACCAACATAGAGTCCGGTCAGTTCTCCAACTACAACGAAGCCGTCAGGATCAAGGGCTTCCTGTTCGACCACACGAAAGATGCCAACGACCCCGTGGACGTAGACAACCCCGATCCGAACGCCCCCGACCCGAACGGATATGCCATCCGCCTGAACGGCTCGGCCAACGAACGATACGGTCTGGCCAAATCGCTGAGCGTGATGCCGGGCGATGTGATCTCCATGAATGTCTTTGCAAAATACCTGGACGGCAACCAAAGCAACTGGACCACCGCCTTCCAAACCCTCATCGCAAGCCTTGCCCCAGGCCATCCAAACGCCGGAATGGTTATTGACGGCGGCGCCACCGGAAGCCTGGGCAACATGCCGTTCCCTTACCCCAACCTGCTGGAACGCGATGATGACAACGGCACCGGCCCGAAGGCCTATCTAAACTGGCTGGTCTTTGACCGGGATTTTAAATATCTTGATGGAGGCTTTAAACGCCTGAGTGAGGGTGCAAAAGAATCGGGTCACAATACGGCCCATGAGGAGTTGTCGTATGAGTTGGCGGTGAAGGAGCCGGGATATGTGTATATTTATTTGAGTAATGAGAGTGACTCGGAGGTGGAGGTTTACTTTGATGATTTTAGTGTGGAACATATGAAGTCGAAGGTTATTCAGACGCAGGATTATTATCCGTTTGGGTTGACGTACAACTCTTTTAGCCGAGAAAACAGCATTAAACAAAGTTATCTGTACAACGCGAAGGAATTGCAAGACGAGCTAGATTTAAATTGGCACGATTACGGTGCTAGAATGTATGATGCGACCCTTTCGAGATTTTCTAAGCTTGATCCTTTTTGCGAGAAATATCATATTTGGACCCCATATGGATATGCAATAAACAATCCGATTCGATACATCGACTATAATGGACTTGGACCGGGCGATGGAATAACTGGGGTTGAGATTGTGAAAGCCTTTGATGATGGTAAAATTGGTGTAACATATCAGATGACGTTGTATGTTGATCAGCCTGGTATTGGTGGAGATAGGGATACATACGAACCAAAGGATCCCAGGGCTATTTTTGGAAGGGATGCTGGACATACATTCTTAAGCCTTAAAAAGACTAACGAAGACGGAAGTGTTACAGAAAAAACATTTGGGTGGTATCCTGGAACAAAGGAAGATCATGGGGGGGTTGATATTCGTGATGGGAATGCTAAAGATCGAAGAGGTAATAAGACCGGATCATTTCAAGATGATAGTGAACACAAATATGACGTATCAAAGACATACAATCTTTCACAAGAGAACTTCATAAACTTGTTGGTTGAGGTAGTGCGAAAAGACGGAGAAACCTTTAATCTTAATACAAATAACTGCACAGATGTAGCTCTTAAAATTCTTCAGCAAGCTGGAATAAAAATAAACGCTACTAAAGGAAAATGGGAGTTTTATGGTTTCAGTGTTGGAGGAGGGAATAACCCTGGAGACCTAGGAGAGGATCTAAGAAAGGACCCGGCCACTAACCAAGAACCTGGAAAAGCTAAAACTAACGAGGAAAAAAGTTCGTCTGGTGATTAATATATTAATATGAAAACTATTATTATAACTCTTGCCGCGTTTGCAGTCATTGCTTG
>CBIHQM010000626.1:0-3000 GCA_966211885.1 uncultured Chryseolinea sp. | reverse complement strand
AGTGAACATTCCTGAACTTGTTAATTTTATCTGGGTGATCCTGGATGAAATGCTTCATAGCGGGACGATCCATGATAAAGATGCACTTACAAGCCGGCTCAGAAATCTAAAAACTTCATTGGCCGGATTGGAGGTCAAATTCCCTGGAGAGTTCGATCTGTTGGATCAAAAGATCGGTCACTTTTTTGATGTTCCTTCGCCCGGTTCTGACCAAGAAACTTAAGGTATCTTCATCACCTTAAATGATTTGTCTCCTGCGCTCGTTTTCACCATCAATACGTATGGGCCAGTCGGCAGATCCGTCAAGGCAATGCTCTGATCGTCATACTGTTTGATGTGCATCACTTGACCAAGTAAATTATGCAAGGTGAGCGTCTGTAAGCTTTGCTTTTCCGGAATGACAACGCGGAGCACGTCGCGAGTGGGATTGGGATATACTTGTATTGATGAAAGGAGATCATGCTCAGCGGCCGTAACGGGAGGCTCTGTGACCGGTGGTTCCGTAACGGGTGGCTCGTATTCATATTCGAAATAGCGCCAGGTGTTGGGACAATCTTCACGTTCCACAATGACGGCATACGATCCGCTTTTGGTTAGATCGGGATGGAACGTTTGCAGGGTTTCTTCGGCGGGGTTGCCATTCACCAGCCATTGATAGTGTTCTCCCGCGGGGGCCGTAAGGGTTCCCTCGGCAAACGTAATGTCTCCTAGGGCAGTACATCCCGTATGCTCTATGGGATAAGCCCCAAAACCTGTTCGGTTTTCAAACGCCATTTTCTGAAAGCCGCCACCGATAAAGTAGTTCTCTCCGTTTCTGGCCACGGCAAAGATGGATGGATCTCCTTGTGCGTCATTGCGCACGTCGGCATACCACTGCCGAAACCCTTTGAACACATCAAAGGAGGCCAGTCCGAAATACCCCGTGCTGCCAAAGTTAATCGGGCCCCCGAGAACCAGCGTAGTGCCGACCCGAACAAACCCCCGAATGTCTTCCGGGATGTAGAACTGGATCTCGCCAGTCTCGCCGTGGATTCCTACAATTGACAGGTTGATATCTTTGACGCTCACAACATCTGCTGCTGCGTCAATTTGGCTTACTCCCGCCATGTTTTCTTCGGCGTGCCAGGCCAGCACTTCGCCATCGTCCATGCTCACCGCTGCAGTTCCGTGCCGTTCACTACTACGGATGGAAGCAAAGGAGCCGCCCAGATACAGGGAGTTGTTTAAAATGTCGAGCGCAAGAACTTCGCCATTATCGAGATCGCAAGCCCAGGGGAGAAGGGCACCGGTGGTCATGTTCACGGCCGCCAGTCCTGATCGGCCGGTACCGTTGACCGATGTAAAACCTCCGCCAAGAAACATGCGCGTGCCTTCGCCAGCAAACGCATGGACCGTTCCATTTGTCACGGGTGCCCAGGGCAGAACGCTGCCTGTGTTGAGATCCAATGCGCCCAAATGCTCACGGTCTGTGCCGTTTATTTTTGTGAATGTTCCGGATAGATACAAAACATCATAAACCATATTCATCTCGATGATCTCGCCGCCATCCAGATCCAGATCGGTGAGGGTAGCTTCTCCCGTGCTGTTGTTGATCACGGCAAAATTATCACAGGGCAACCAACCTATCCGGAGGCGCTCACTACTTGCGGCAAAGACGTTAGTTCCTGAAATAGCGATACGTGAAACCGGGACCTGGGGATCAACATTCCAACTCACGTTGGCGCCTGTGGAAGTGTGTATGGCCACCAGACCTTTTTTCTCTACTGTGTTGACCGTGGTGAAATTGCCGGCTACATAGAGGGTTGTTCCCGAGAGGGCAAGGTCGCGCACTTCCGGATCGTCGACGACCGGGTTCCATGCGGTTACGGTTCCCGCATCGGCTTGCACCGCGGCAAGGTGTTTGCGGCCTTGGCCGCCAACGGTTGTAAAATTGCCACCGATAAATAACGTTGTCTCTGACAGCACGAGGGTGTTGACGATCGCGCTGGCATCGAGGCCGGCATCCCAGGCCAGGGCTGAACCGGTTGTGGCATCAAGGGCCGCAAGGCTGTTTCGCGCCGATCCGGCAGCCATCGAAAATGAACCCGCAACATAGGCCGTGTTGCCAGCAACGACCACGTCGTGCACCGCGGCATTCGTTCCTTCAATAGCAGGATCCCATGCGGTTAGTACTCCAGTGGTGCCGTCGATCGCAGCAATATTCTGGCGCGGTTCTCCATCCACGGACGTGAAGCTTCCGCCGGCATAGACGACACCGTTTGCAACGGCAAGCGTTTTCACTTCTCCGTCTACAATGGGCGCCCAGGGAAGAAGTTCACCGGTCGTTGCGCTGCAGGCTGCAAGTCCATTTGTAAAGGTCCCGCCTAAGTACAACGTGTTGCCATCAAGCGCAAGCGCATTGACCCCTTCAGGAATAAAAAGTTGCCATGCCCGGTCAATGGTTTTGTCGGACTTAATATGCGCGAGGGCTTCAACATAATATTCATCGATAAAAATGCCGGCAACAAACCAGCCGCCCTGCCCATCGGAGATCACCGCGTTGATGTTTGTGTGAAATCGCGGGAATTCCGAATCTGGGGTCCCGGTAGCAGCATCCAGCACGACCCCATTTCCCCAATAGGGACCGATGGCGCTCAGCGTAGTTCCCCGAATGGCTGTGTAGTGATCGCCGGCAACAATATCCTCCACGATACCATCCACGATGGGGATTGTGATGCTGGTAATATGGTCTTTAGATTGGGCTACAGCGGAGGCTGCTGTGCAGAAGAGATAGAAGGCTGTGAGCGTTTTCATAGGAACAACATTTTATTTTTTTAAACCTTATCAGTCAAAAAAATGAATGACCCTCCGATAAACGATCAATGCAATATCCTTGTCACAAAACCATTGTCATGTTTTTTTTTAAAAAAAGTAGTTTTTGATGAAAATAAATTAATTAAAAATTTTTTAATAGGGTAATGCAAGTCTTGAATGTATTTTTAATAAAAAAAAATTTAAAAA
>CBIHQM010000625.1:0-3003 GCA_966211885.1 uncultured Chryseolinea sp. | reverse complement strand
CTTCGAATGGACCGGTGGCCTCACCTCCAAACACCTCACCGCCGGCATTCTGCCCTCCGTTCCCCAAACCGACTATCCCTGCCTCGAAGAGGATCTCCAGATGCTCCGGAAGTATTGGAAAGAATGGGAAGTCACCCAAAGCGCCATGACCCGCCGGTGATGAAGATCCAATTCCCGGACGCCTTCTTCTTCGGCACCAGCACCGCCGCCCCCCAGATTGAAACCGCTTTTGAACACGATTGGCAAGGCGTGAAAGCCCGCCACGGATTTGTGTTCGACCGCACCACCGACCACGAGAAACGCTTCCAGGAGGACGCCGGCATCATAGCCTCGCTGGCACCCAACTACCGTATGAGCCTGCAGTGGAGCAAGCTGCAACGCGAGCCCTATGGAACATTCCACCGCGAGACCGCACAGGAATACCATGCCTTTATCCAGGATCTGAAAGCAAAGGGTGTCGACATCATGATGGTGCTCCACCACTTCACCAACCCCCTCTGGTTTGCCCGGTTGGGCGGATGGGAAAAGGAAGAGAACATCCCTTACTGGGTGGACTTTGCCCGGAAAGTGGTGGATGAGTTTGGTGAATATGTGTCGTACTGGAACACCTTCAACGAACCCAACGTGTACGCCAGCTACGGCTGGATCACGGCCTTCTTCCCTCCTTTCAAGATCAATCCGCTCCTGGCCGGTAAAGTGGTGAAGAACATGGGACTGGCCCACGACCAGGTATACGATTACATCAAACAAAAATTCCCCACACAGCCCGTCGGCATCTCGCACAACGCCACCATTTTTTCGGCCGAAAATCTGTTGGGGTGGTTTCCCGCGCGGCTCTCTGACTGGTGGTTCATGGAATACGTGCCCAGCCATTTCGAGAAAGCGGATTTCTTTGGCATGAGCTATTATGGAAGGATCCCCCACGACCCGTTGCCCATCACTTTCCTGGAGACACCCGAAAAGATGAAAGCCCTCGGCCGCCGGCACGACGACATCTGGGAATACCACCCCGAAGGATTGCGCACCTGCATCGACCGGTATTGGAACAAATACAAGAAGCCTATCATCATCACCGAGAACGGCGTCTGCGACGAAAGCGACTTCCTGCGTTTGCAGGCGATCCAGGATTATGCGCTCATCCTCCACGAGGCGCTTCAAGACGGCATCGACATCAAGGGTTATTATTTTTGGAGCACCTGGGACAATTTTGAATGGCACCTCGGGCCTTCCATGCGCTTCGGGTTGTATGAATGCGACCCCGTCACCATGCACCGGCGCCGGCGCCCCAGTGGCGACCTCTTTGCTTCCCTGGCCTACACCAAAAAGATCAGAGTTGCCGTTCAAAAAAAGGTGGCCAGCTAACACCTCGATTCTGCGTATTTTCCTCTCTACAAAACGCCGTGTGCGCGCTTCTGCTTGGCGGTTGTGAAAAGTTAGTTTAGTTTTGAAACGCTACTCCCCAAACTGATGAAAAGACTGATACCCGCACTCCTGTCGCTCTTGGTTTTCTTTAAGGTCAGTGCCCAGCAAAAAAAAGAGATCATGTACGTGGGCACCTACTCCGTGCGTGGCAGCCAGGGCATCTACGCCTTTACATTCGATCGCGTCAAACGCACGTTCAAACCTTTGCAGACCGTGCCGGGTTTAGAGAGCCCCAACTTTCTGGCCATCCATCCCAATCATAAATTCCTATATTCTGTCAATAGCGGCAAGGCCGATGTGAACGATAGCGAGAAAGGCTCCGTAAGCGCCTATGGCATCGATCCCAAGACCGGGAGACTGAGCGGCCTCAACAACCGGTCGTCCTATGGCGACGGCCCCTGCCACATCACGGTAGACAAAACCGGCCAGTTCGCCTTCATCTCCAACTACAGCCAGGGCAATCTCATTGTGCTGCCCTTGTTCGACGACGGCCTGCTGGGCACACCGTCCGATGCTAAACGCTACACCGGCAACAGTGTGAATCCCAAGCGCCAGGAAGGCCCGCATGTGCACTCCACGATGATCTCGCCCGACAACAAATTTCTCTATGTAGCCGATCTGGGCACGGACAAGATCTATGTCTATAACTTCGATGAAACAAACGGCACCCTGCAGCCGGCCAATACCCCGGAGGTTAACATCACACCCGGAGCCGGCCCCCGGCACATGACCTGGCATCCGAATGGCAAATTTGCTTACGTGGCGGAAGAATTGACATCGACGGTGGGTGTCTATGCCGTGGATAAAACCAGTGGCGCCTGGACGGTGGTGGAAGACACGGTCCGTTCCCTCCCCGTCACCTTCAAGGAGCAAAACACCAGTGCTGACATCCACATCGATCCGAAGGGTAAGTTCCTGTACATGTCCAATCGCGGGCTCAATGCCCTCAGCATCTTCAGCATTTCACCGGCGACGGGAAAATTGACCTTTGTCGGCACGCAGGATGTGGGGGGAAAAACGCCGAGAAATTTTATGATGGATCCCAAGGGTGAATTCATCTTCGTGGCCAACATGGATTCCGACAACATTGTTACCTACCGCATCAATCCAAAGACCGGTAAGCTCACCGTGGTGGGCAAGCCGTTGAAAGTGCCCTCGCCGGTTTGTTTAAAGATGCTGACACTGTAGTGCTAAAAGACGAGTGGATCATATTTACCCAGAAGACCTCCGCTCGCCGATTAGGACCATCCCTGATTTTTTTGCTATCCTTGACGTACAATCCGTTAAATAGGATCGCGGCATGAGCCTTGCTTCACACAAAAGAAACAATTTCGATTTTTTGCGAATCCTTGCAGCCTCCGCTGTCATCTACAACCACACCTACGATCTTTTCGATTTCCCAACCGTTGAACCCTTTTTTTCCTTTAGCCATCACCAGTTAAAGTTAAGTGAGGTGGGTATCATGATTTTCTTTTCGATCAGCGGATATCTTGTCTATGGCAGCGCGGAAAGAAGCGTCAGCCTATGGAACTTTGCCTGGAAACGGATGCTCAGGATCTATCCCGGGTTGATCTTTGTTGT
>CBIHQM010000624.1:0-3006 GCA_966211885.1 uncultured Chryseolinea sp. | reverse complement strand
AACCCTGCGGGAAAGGTCATCCAATCGTGCACGTGGATAACGTCGAAGGTGTTGCGGCGCGCGACTTCGGCGGCTACCTCCGCATAGTGTTTTGTTTCTTCGAGGAGATCGGGACCATACTTCCCCGAGAAGGCATAGAAATATGATCCTTCTTCGGGAAGTTGCGCCAGAGCGTCCGGATCAGCATGATGAGGATCAACGTTAACATAGTCACTAGCCTTATCAATATCCTTATACGTGTCTTCGTTCTTTAGCTCCATCTTTCTTTCCACTTTTTTATCCACTTCCACCCCTGTCTGTTTCCACCGCTTTGTTGAAACGGTCATTGATTTTGGCAGGACGTTCATGGCAGGGCTGACATAGGGTGAGAGATACGATGGGATCTCGATGGTGGTAATGTCTTCGATTTCCTGCGTCGTATAAACCGTCGTTTGCACCGGTCGCTTGAGATGTGCTTCCGGTCCACTGACGACAAACTCAGCAGGCTTCGCGGCCACCACCGCCGGGCGCTTCACGGGACCATCGGCAAGAGGCGCCTCAGCAATAGCCGGCGGGGCGATGTGTCCGTTTTTGTTTCGAAGCGTTACGTGGCTGGCATCGATGAGATCGAATTTCATGTCGGGCTCATCGCCGTGAAGTTTGGGTATCACCAGCACAATTTCGACGTCATGCTGCCGCAACGACTGCGTCAAGCCATAGCAAGCCGTTCCCAGGCCCCCGGAAATGTGCGGGGGAAACTCCCAGCCAAACATCAATACCTTCATTTATGCGTTTCCTTTTACCTATAACCTTACCCTTGGAAAGGAAAAAAATGTGCCATGATTATGGCGATGACCTGGATAAAAAAGAATGATTACTTCTGGAAAATTAAACGGCTCTAAAGCGCCTGAATCCAGTTGCTCCCGGAATGAAGTAAGTCCGGCATTACGCCTGTGTTAAGCCGATGGAAAATGGCTTGGGGATAATTCCTCCACGGGTTGTTACAAAATCTCCCCAAACCGTTTCCCACAAACTTTGCGCCTATCTGAGCGCAGGCTAAACTTTTACTTTCAACAATTCCCGGATGGCCTCGGCCACCTTCTCGGGTTGTTCATCAGGCGCAAAGTGGCCGCAGTCTTCGATCACTTTGCCTTCGATGTTGGTGAGGCCGGCTTCGCGGAATCCCTTCAGGTAGGTGTTGATGTCGCCATACTCTTTGTCGCCGCGGATGTAGAGCACGGGGGTTTCGATCAACGTGGGCCGGCTCTCGCGGGTGTCTTTTCCATCTTGTGCTAAAGAGCGATACCATTTGAACGCCGTCTTTAACGACTCGGGCTTGGCATAGGCATCGGCATAGATGGAACGCGCGCGTTTGTTGATCTTCTCGGGGTGTGCGCTGATGGCGTTGAAAAAGAATTCGAAATAGATCCGCTCTTTGCCGCCCACCAGCATCTCCGGCAGTTCGGGCACGTTGTGAAATGAAAAGTGCCAGATGTTCGGGTTGCGCTTCACTTCCTCCCAGGGATCGATCCCCGGGATGGCGGTGTTCAGGATGATGGCATTTTCCAACGTGTTGGGGAATGCGTGCAGGTAGGCGTAGGTGACCATTCCCCCCGCATCATGACCAACCAAAGTCAACTGGTTCAGGCGGAGGTTGTCGACCAGGCGTTTCACGAGTTTGGCAATCGCCAGTTTGGTGGTCGAGGAAATACCACCCGTGGTGCCCACCCCCGGCAGATCGATGGCCACCACCCGAAAGTCGCGATAGAGCAGCGCCATGACCTGCTCGAAGGCAGACCAGTTTTCGGGAAAGCCGTGCAAGAAAAGAATGGCGGGTCGCTCGGGTTTGCCGGCTTCGACCACATGAATGGAGAGGCCGTCGACCAGCACCTGGTGATTGATAAAGACGGAGGAAGAGGGGTGTGTGAGGTTCATCTTTTTTGTTTCTGTTTTAAAATCCGAAAGGACCGGCGGGGACGCGTTTAAGCCCAGCAAAGCCCACTGTTAAAACGTCCATGTCTTGCCGTTGTTATGCCGGGAGGAAATGCGCATCTGCCGGTTTGGGCCTCCGGTGGATGCCTTCTTTCCAGTTCCCATCCAAGGCCAGCGTGTAGAAAGATTTACCCTGATGGACAGGCGCTGTACATAAATATTCCCATCGGACCACCCCAATCTAACCCATTATTTCGAAAAAAGCGCGCCCTTTCGAGTACAAGCCCGGGTACGCTTTTTGAATTCGAATTCGTCGCCGGGTTCCTCTTTCTCAGGAGCCAGAAGCCAGGAGCCAGAAGCCAGAAGTCATTAGGTGGGATTGGGCGTGGGTTAGGATTGGTGATTGGTGTCAAAATTTTGGTGAGCAGAAATCGTCAAAACTGAAATCATATATCAATCTAAAATCAAGCCTATGAAAAAATTCATGTTACTATTTGCTGGCGTTTTGTTTTTGGGCGTGGCGGGTATGTACGCTCAGGAGCAAGATAGTACTTCGATGAAGGGGGAACGTCAAGGTGTGGCTGCGCTGTCGGAGCCATCTAACAATTATGCGATGGAGATGGTGCAAATCCAGACCGAGGACATTCCCGCCAGTTTGCGCTCGAAGCTTCAGGGTTACCGGTATAAGGGTTGGGAGAATGGAACCTTCTATCGCCTGGGGAACTACGACGGATACATAGTCGAAATAAAGGACGGTGATAAAACCAAGACCTTCCACTTTGATGCTAACGGCCGGCCCATTCCGGATTAGTGGATCATTGTGCAGGACCTTCTACTGAAATAGGAGGTCCTTTTATTTTATCGCGTGCGTGGCTGGGGAAATACAGGAAGGCGGAATTTCTTATCTTTATAAGCCGCAAAACCTCCATGCCATGACCGTCACCGAAAACATGTTGTTGTTCGTTGTCAGCGCGGGAATCGTACAAGCTTTCTTTCTGGCGGCGCGTATTTTTTTTTATAAACCCGGCGCCCCGGCGGGGGAAAATTAACTGGTGGGATAAAAACAGTAGCGGACACATAACAATTTTTAGGCCG
>CBIHQM010000623.1:0-3042 GCA_966211885.1 uncultured Chryseolinea sp. | reverse complement strand
AAAGTGGGCGTCATTCCCAATACGAAAGGTGTGCATGGCATTGTCGTTATTCCCTTGCTCAACCGCGGTGTCACCACGAATGGCAAAGCGAACACCGTATTCATTTTTGATCTGAAGACGCTGCAGGTGGTGTCCACCCTTTCAACGGGCGACAAGCCGGATGCGCTCCTCTATGATGCCTTCTCGTCACGGGTCTTTGTATTTAACAACGATGGTTCGAGTACGACTGTGATCGACCCCGCATCCGGCAAGGTGGTTCAAACCGTTGACCTGGGTGGCGCGCCGGAATCGGGTGTGTCGGACGAGGCTGGAAATATTTATGTCAACCTGGAAGACAAGAATGAGATCGTCGTGTTGAACGCAAAAAAACTGACCATCGAAAAACGGTTCGCGGTCCATCCGGGGGAAGAACCAACGGGTTTGGCGCTGGACAAAGAGAACAGGCGATTGTTTAGTGTTTGTAAAAATGGAATGATGTTGGTGCTGGATGCGAACACGGGGGCTATCGTTGCTCAATTGCCCATTGGAAAAAAGGCTGACGGCGTAGTCTTCGATCCTCTCTTAAAATTTGCCATCTCGTCCAACGGCGAAGGCACGATGACCGTTGTCCAGGAAGTGTCACCAACGGAGTTTAAAGTGCGGGAAACGGTTGCCACGAAGGCTGGCGCAAAAACCATTGCGTTTGATCCAGTGTCTCATCACGTGTTTCTCTCCGTAGCCGATGTGGGAGAAGTGCCTGCGGCAACCGAAGCAGATCCAAAGCCCAAGGCGCCCGCCATTCCTGGTACCTTTATGGTTATGGAGTTTGGCAAAGACTGATGGAGAAATATGCGTGCATCGTTTGCATCCGCGCTGCGGCGTTACGGGCCAGGTAGTAGTACCTCCGTTTGAAAATTTCACCGCAAAGACGCCATGCGGCAGACGTGTGCCTGGCAACGATCACTCGTATCGCAATGCGTCGACGGGGTTGGCGCGTGCTGCCCGCCAGGTTTGAACGCTGACGGTCAATAACGAAATGAATAAGACTGTCGCGCCAGCTACCACAAACACATTTCCCGTAATGGTCGTGCGGTAGGGGAAACTTTGGATCCATCGGTCCATTACCGCATATACCAGGGGAACCGCCAAAACAATCGCGAGCGTGATCAACTTCAGGTAGTCCCTGGAGAGCAACATAAACAATTTGACCTCAGTAGAACCCAGCACTTTCCGGATGCCGATCTCCTTTGTGCGTTGCGCGGCCGTGTAGGCCGACAGTCCCAACAATCCCAAACAACCGATGACTAACGCCAGGGCTGCAAAAGTCGTGAAGAGTTTTCCGAATTGATCCTCGTTCTTGTATTGACGGTTGAAGTAGTCATCGAGAAAGAAGTAGTCAAACGGGTTTCCTGGGAATGCTTTTTGCCACGCCACGCGTATGTGTTCCAGGGTGCCGGGTATGTCTGTGGTGGCCATGCGAATGGAATAAAACTCGCCCTCAAATTGATCACCATAAAAAACGGTTGGCTCCAGGGCATTCTTCAATGACACCTGGTGGTAATCATTTACAACGCCCACCACTATCGGACTCCACCCCCATTCCGTGAACGTAAGGGTTTGCCCAATAGCTTCCGCCGGGCTTTTAAATCCGAGAAGCCTGGCGGCTGATTCGGTGATGACGACGGAGGTATCCTGAACGTTTGCAAATTCCTCCGAAAAGATTCTTCCGGCCAGCACTTTCATTTGAAATACATCCATGAACTCATAGTCCATGCTATTGGCCCGTACGGTGATCACCTGGTCTTCGGTGGCGCCATATTTTTTTATGATGGTTTTATTTTCCCTTTGGCGACCCGGTATGGTATAGGATGTGGCAACGGCCTTGATAGAAGAATTCATTTTTAAGTCATTGCGGAACGATTCAATTGCCGCATTGAATCCGCTGCGGTGAGGACCGATACCCGGCCGCTCCAGTACAACCACCTGTTCAAGGTTCATCCCCAGGTTTGCATGCATCATGTACTGCAATTGATTGAACACGATCAGGGTTCCCGCGATGAGCGCCACAGAGGCCACAAACTGGGAGACCACCAGGGCCTTTCGAAGCAAGATGCCACGCCCCGTGCTTCTCAACTTGCCTTTTAGCACTTGACCCGGTTTGAATGAGGAAAGGACAACGGCCGGATAAAATCCCGAGAGCAGGGTGCCCGTGATCCAAAGCAAGACCACCACTTCCAAAAACCAAGGCTGAAGAAAATCAGCAATGGTGAGCGACAACCCCGACAGGGCATTGAATGCCGGGATTACCGCTCCCGCCAGTGCATAGGCCAGGATCACCGCCGATAGATTGATCACGGCCGCTTCGGTGAGAAACTGTTTTATCAACTGGAAGCGAAAAGCACCCATCACTTTTCGCACGCCCACTTCTTTTGCCTGGTCAACCGCTTTCGCGGTGGTGAGGTTAACGTAGTTGATCCAGGCGATGGCCAGTACGAAAAAGCCGATGAGTTCCAGGAACCTGACAATGTTGGTGTCGCCGTTGTTCTCCGGCTCCTCGGCTAAATGCGAGGTCAGGTGGATCCCGGAAAGGGGTTGCAATGAAATCACATCGCGCTGGTTGATAGCTTTCATCGAAAGGTTGTGCTTCTCGATCACCGACGGAAACTTCCCTTCGAGCGCGCGATAGTCGGCCCCGGGCTGCAGGCGAATAAAGGTATACATGTCATTGCGGTTCCAGGTTTGATCGTACCGGTTCATGGCGTAGCCCGGACGTTTGCCCTGCCGCAGGAATAATGTTTTGTAAGAAAACAGGACATCGAACTTCAGGTGCGTGTTCGCCGGCGATTCGTCCGTCACCCCCGTCACCCGGGCCAGTTCATTGTTGTTGTCGTCGTCCTGCATGTGCAGGATTTTGCCGATGGGATTCTCATTGCCAAAGTATAGGGCGGCGCATTCACGGGTGATCACCGCGGTGTTTGGGTCGGCCAGTGCGGTGCGAACATCGCCGAGCGCCAGGTGGTAACCCATCATGGGCAGGAAAGCCGAGTCGGCATATAAAAACTT
>CBIHQM010000622.1:0-3074 GCA_966211885.1 uncultured Chryseolinea sp. | reverse complement strand
ACCGTCGCCGGGTTTTTGTTCTGTGTAGCGGCAATCGTAGGGCTTGGTTTCGCCCGTGGGCAGAACGTCCTGCAACGGGTACTCGGGTTGGCCCAGGAAGTTGTATATTTTTCCATCGACCTTGATCAACCCCAGCAACGCCTGCGGCTTGCCCGTCCAATGCCGGGTAGGGCTTTCGTTGACGCGGTCGGTGAAAGACCAGAGGCTAAAGTAGGGATTGTGGGTTACCAACGGGTAGGCTGGGGCCTTGTCCACCTGGGCTTGCAGGCTCGTGGTCAGGGCCACGAAAAGGAAGAAAGGTATAAAGCGCATCATAGAGGGTTTTAGGGATTGCTGTAAACAACTGGCAATCTGAAATTTTTTGGGAGAAGTTCAAGGGGTCCGGGCTTTAATCACCAAAAAAAACGATGTCGGTGAATGAAAATCCTGTTTTCAGGGGATGTGGGTTGAGCCGCTTCGGAGCGTGGATTTATGAGATGTTGGAAAATTAAAAAATGTAACATCAGGATTATTACGGAGAATGGTTTGGGTAGGCAGTTTGGTGAAGAGGCGAACTGCGTGTAGCATAGGGGTTGCAACGATTGCGGAACGGGTGAGTGTAATGCGTCAATCGTTGGGAGTGTTTTTGGGGATGGTGACGCTTGGGTGTGTGGGGATGCTGAAAGGGATTTGTTGGTGGGACACCAACAAATGGGTGATCCCTGTCTTGGAATGAAGGATAAGGCAGTGGGTGCGCGTCGATTGTTGGACTTGGATGGTGTGGGCATGGAGCGACCACTCAGCGTGAGGTATGAAAGTATATATCGCAAAACGTGAACATAGTGCGCATTTGCGTCGTTTTCCTTGTAATGGGATCACTCAATTTGAAATACTCCTTTAAGGGAGGGAATGGCACGTTCTATAAATTACTGAAGGAAAAGGTCGATGATTACTTTAGGGTGTCAAAACTTCATCCTGCCGGCAATAGGAAGTTGTATGTGAAAAGCGCCTTGCAGGTACTCTCTTCGATGATTCTGTACGTCGTTCTGGTTTTCTTTACTCCGATCGCACCCATCGCTTTGTTGCTTTGTGTCGCGTTGGGTGTGAACCTGGCGTTGATCGGATTCAATGTGATGCATGAAGGCGGGCACCAAGCGTTTTCATCGAGTGCGCGAATGAACAGCATTTCGGCATATTTCCTGAATGTGTTGGGAGGGATCTCGTATTACTGGAAAATCAAGCACAATATCAACCATCATACCTACACCAATGTGGAAGGCATGGACTCCGATATCGATGTGAAGCCTTTCATGCGGCTTCATGCCGATCAGCCGCTTCATGGATATCATCGTTTTCAACACCTCTATTGGGTGGTGTTGTATGGCGTTTCGTACCTGGCGTGGATCTTTTATGAAGACTTTGTTAAGTATTTCACTGGCAAAGTGTCTGTGACGGGTGAGCCGAAAGCTTTGGCAGCGAGAGAACATTTTGTTTTCTGGGCCACCAAACTCATTTACCTGGGCGTCTACGGGTTTATCCCGATTTTGATGGTAGGTTGGTTGTGGTGGCTGTTGGGATTTCTGACGATCACGATCACTTGCGGTTTGGTGATCAGCGTGGTGTTCCAATTGGCGCACGTGGTGGAGGGAACGCATTTTCACTCAATAGGGGGAGTGCAAACGGACGGTGTGCAGGAGTGGGCCATTCACCAGGTGGAGTCGACAGCAAACTTCGGCACGTCCAGCAAGTCGCTGCACTGGTTGCTGGGGGGATTGAATTTTCAGATCGAGCATCATTTGTTCCCGAGGATCAGTCATATTCACTATCCGGCCATCAGCCGCCTGGTGCGCGATGCGTGCAGGGAGGCCGGTATCGTCTACAATGAACACACTTCGCTTTGGAAGGCCCTGGTCTCGCATTTGCAGTACTTGTGGCGACTGGGCAGGGCTTAAAAACGATGGAATCGCGGTATTTGAAACAAAACCCATAAAGACACCGGCGATGCAGGTATCTCCATTTTAAATGACTACCTTGCACGAAATTACGACTGCGTTATCTTCTCTCCCCCTTCCATTTTAGATAATCCATTTGCATTTATGGCCTTTTGGGAGTCACCCGGTGACTTGGGGCAACTAGTATTTATTATTCACTAATCCATACACATGAGACAACTAAAGATCAGCAAGCAGATTACCAACCGGGAAAGTCAGTCCCTGGACAAGTATTTACAAGAAATTGGAAAGGTTGAATTGATCAGTGCTGAGGTTGAAGTTGAACTAGCCAAGCGCATCCGCGAGGGTGACCAGATGGCGATGGAGAAATTGACGAAAGCCAATCTCCGCTTTGTGGTTTCGGTTGCCAAACAGTATCAGAACTCCGGCCTCACGTTGGGTGATTTGATCAATGAAGGTAATTTAGGCTTGATCAAAGCCGCGCAACGGTTTGATGAAACGCGTGGTTTCAAATTCATTTCCTATGCCGTTTGGTGGATCCGTCAGTCGATCATGCAGGCATTGGCAGAGCAGTCGCGCATTGTGCGCCTTCCTTTGAACCGTGTGAGTTCGCTGAATAAAATATCGAAGACCTTTTCGGACCTGGAGCAGAAATTTCAACGCGAACCTTTGCCGGAGGAAATGGCCGAGGTGATCGGGGTTTCTACGCAGGACGTGCAGGATAATTTGAAAGTCGCAGGCCGCCATGTGTCGATGGACGCACCGTTTGCGCAGGGAGAAGACAACAACAGCCTGCTCGATGTGTTGAGCGATACCAATGAAGCGCGGCCGGATGCCCGGTTGCTGTCGGATTCGCTTATTGAAGAAGTTCAGCGTGCGCTTTCAACATTGCCTGCCCGCGAATCGGAAGTGCTGGGAATGTACTTCGGGTTGAACAGCACCGAAGCGATGACGCTCGAGGAAATTGGCGAGAAGTTCAATCTGACACGTGAACGCGTGCGTCAGATCAAGGAGAAAGCGACCCGTCGATTGAAAAATGCGGCGAGAAGCAAAACATTGAAGTCATACCTGGGTTAATACCGGTGTGAAGAAAATTAGAAAAAAATTTAAAACAATAAAAAATAATGCAAGGAACAGAAAAAT
>CBIHQM010000621.1:0-3078 GCA_966211885.1 uncultured Chryseolinea sp. | reverse complement strand
TTGAAACTTTCTTCCATAATCTTCCGGAACTGGTCAAGCCAGGTATCGATCTCTTTCATTTTATCGATTTTCAGTTCATAGAAGATCTCCCTGCCTTCTTGCCTTGGAACCAAGAGGTCGCATTCGGATAGGATGCGCAAGTGTTTGGATATGGATTGCCTTTTGATGTCAAAATGCTCCGCAATGGCATTGGGTGTCATGGCCTGCACGGCGACCAGGACAAGGATAGCTCGCCGGGTGGGGTCTGCAATGGCTTGAAAAATATCGCGTCTCATGAATTGTAATTATGAAGCCGTTCGGCTGCAAATATATGTGAAGCCGAACGGCTTCACAATTTTTTTAAAGAAAAAAAATAAGAAGGGGTGTAAAATTTACCAACGCTGGTAATCAAAATGCAGCAATCTGGCTTTAATCCCGCACCGGAATAACGGTAAAGCGTGAAACCCTGAGCGGAGCTTGAACTCCGTAAAACAATTTAAATCCAAATGATTAATGAACCGGAGTTGGAATATAAAAGGCACTCAAAATCAACCCTGTAAGATTAAGAGCCCGAACCCGTAGCGCGTTCACACACCTTTCAACCAACCATCTAAAAAGAATTCCCCACCGATCATCCCACCACGCTGACTATTATCCCACCGTTCCCTAACTTTGACCAAAACATTTCTACTTCACAATGAACCTGGCCACCTCCCTCGATCACCCCGTATTCCGCCGCATCGGTGCTGTAGCCGACCGGTTAGGTCTGGATACCTACGTGGTGGGGGGGTATGTCCGCGACCTCATCCTGAAGCGGCCCAGCAAAGACATCGACTTCGTCTGCATCGGCAGCGGCATCGCCCTGGCCCAGGAAGTGGCCAAGGCCCTCGGTCCCGATGTGCACGTGGCCGTCTATAAAAACTTTGGCACCGCCCAGATCCGGTTCGACAACATGGACCTGGAGTTTGTGGGAGCCCGCAAGGAATCTTACCGCGCCGAATCCCGCAAACCCATCGTGGAAGACGGCACACTCGACGACGACCAGAAGCGCCGCGACTTCACCATGAACGCCCTGGCTGTGAGCCTGAACCAACGCAATTTTGGAGAGCTTATCGACCCCTTCGGCGGTCAGGAAGACATGCGCAAAAAAAGCATCCGCACCCCGCTCGACCCGGAGATCACCTTCTCCGACGATCCGCTCCGCATGATGCGCGCCATCCGCTTTGCTTCCCAACTGAACTATGACATCGAGGCCGACACCTTCCAGGCCCTCACCACCCAGGCGGCCCGCCTCAAGATCGTGTCGCAGGAGCGCATCACGGACGAACTTAACAAGATCATCCTGAGCCCCATACCCTCATACGGCTTTAAGCTGCTCTTTCACAGTGGATTGCTCAACCAATTCTTCCCCGAGCTCGTAGCGCTTCACGGCGTGGAGTACGTGGGAAACCGCGCTCACAAGGACAATTTCTTTCACACCCTGCAGGTGCTGGACAACGTCGCCAAAGAATCCGGCGACCTCTGGCTGCGCTGGGCGGCCATCCTGCACGACATCGCCAAGCCGGCCACAAAACGCTATGACAAGGATCACGGCTGGACCTTTCACGGCCACGAAGACCGGGGCGCCCGCATGACTCCGGGCATCTTCAAACGCCTCAAACTGCCCATGAACGAGCACATGCTGTTTGTCCAGAACCTCGTGCGTCTCCACTTGCGGCCCATCCCGCTGGCCAAAGAGGTGACCGACAGCGCCATCCGCCGTCTGCTCTTTGACGCGGGCAACGACATCGACGCGCTCATGACCCTGTGCCGGGCCGACATCACCTCCAAGAACATGGAAAAGGTGGGGCGGTTCCTGAAGAACTTCGACCTCGTGGAGCAGAAGATCGCCGAGGTGGAGCAGAAGGACAACATCCGCAATTTCCAGCCTCCCGTGACCGGCGACATGATCATGGCCATGTACAACCTGCCCCCCGGCCGCATCATCGGCGACATCAAGGAGCAGATCAAGGAGGCGATCCTGGAGGGCGACATCCGCAACGACAAGGAAGAGGCCCTGGCCCTGCTTCACCGGATCGCCGCCGAAAAGGGGCTGGTGAGAAACGCCGATCCCTTACCCAATCCGGAATAACCACCCGTTTTCTGGTCTTTCATGCAACCATTTCTCTTTACCTTGGTCTTTAGAAACTAAAAGACCGTCTTTTGTTTTGGACCAACCGGGAGTAAACATTCACCACGACCTGATCGAGCGTTGCAAGGCGGGCGACAGCGTGGCGCAGCATAGCCTTTATAAGCTGTATGCCAAGGCCATGTACAATGTTGGCTACCGCATCACACGAAGCGAGGAAGAAGCCGAGGACGTGCTCCAGGAGGCCTTCATCAATGCCTTCCGCAACCTCGACAGCTATCGCGGCGACGCCACCTTTGGCGCCTGGCTGAAACGCATCGTGGTGAACAAGGCCATCAACGCGCTGCACAAGAAGAAGCACGAGGCCATCCCCGACGACGAACAGTGGGATGTTGCCGAGGAGGAGTCACCTGCCGACTATGGGAACGAACTCACGGTTGACCGGGTGAAACGGAGCATTGAGCAACTGCCCGATGGCTACCGATCCGTGCTCTCGCTATATTTGTTGGAAGGCTACGACCACCAGGAGATCGCCGAAATCATGGGCATCACGGAGTCGACTTCGAAGTCGCAGCTCAACCGTGCGAAAAGTAAGTTGAGACAATTATTAACCCAGGTTCACCTGAGATAACCCCCGACATCGGGGACGGACACGAGAACGAAACGAGCACGCATATGAAAGATCAACTGGAAGATTTTGTACACCGGAACCGCGCCGGCTTCGACGACAAGGAGCCGTCTGAACGGGTGTGGAAAAACATCCATGCCGCCACGCAGCAAGGTCCACGAACGACAGTTTGGAACTCGCTCATGCTCTGGCGCGCCGCGGCCGTGGTGTTCATGGCGCTGTCGGGCTACCTGTTATACCAGAAAACAACCGCCAAGCCCGCGGTCTCCGAAGTGGCCGCCAACGAATTCAGGGATGTCGAGCGTTTCTACTTTAACCAGATCTCAGAAAAAGTACAGCTCAT
>CBIHQM010000620.1:0-3113 GCA_966211885.1 uncultured Chryseolinea sp. | reverse complement strand
GATCGAACACAATTTCCTGATGCGTCGCAGGATTTTCTGTGTCGATGAATATTCTCCCATCGATAACAACTCCGTGGTCACTCGTTGGAACGAGAGTCAACAAACCTGTGAGCACGTCAATCGTATGGAGCCGCTCTTCAAAATCCCGGCGAAGGCTGCCGTAGTGATGATTGATTAATTTGAAGGCGTTGATCGACAGTGTGTCCAGTCGGATAGCCTTTGTTCCTATTGGTAATTCGAGAATCAATTGCAAGGAACCGAACGTATTGGCATCGAAATAAAGAAGATCGTATTTCCTTCTAACGATATCCTCGAATTGAACCCACCCATAGGCACCGTCCTTAAGACCGGCTTCGCCAACATAGTGGCATTTCGACGGTTCGGCAATCCAAGTAGAGTCCTTAACAATATGTTTCCGCAGCAGATAGGGCTGGTTGTTATGCGGTTGCCCGTGAACAGGAAGTGCCACGAACAGAATAACACAGAGGATCACAGAATTTCTCATGTGCGTTACCATAACGTCGATATGCCGCCGTTTAATGACCAGACGAAATTGATGTGAACGTAATTCTTACAGACTCATCATATCCTTAAACTTCGCCGCCTGCCTTCTGCTCACTTCCACTTTATCTCCCCCGCGAAGCTTCACCATCAGCCCACCGTTGAACCAAGGCTCAATACCTTCCACCCAACTGAGGTTGACAATATGTTTGCGGCTGGCCCGGAAGAAAGCGCGCTCGTCCAATTTCTCATCCAGTGCATTGAGCGACTTGTGGATCATTGGCCGGTTGCTGTCGAAGTATACTTTAATGTAGTTGCCATCCGATTCGAACAAGCGCACATTCGAAAGGCTCACAAACCAACAACGGTCGCCGTCTTTCACAAAGACCTGGTCGTTGAGGCCCAGCTTCTTTTCGGGGCCGCGGATGGCGGCATTCTTGGCCCGCTCTTTATCGGCCAACTTGGCCACCGCTTCGGCGAGACGCTCGGGTTGAATGGGCTTTAACAAATAGTCGAGGGCATTCACTTCGAACGCTTTCAAAGCGAACTCATCGTAGGCAGTGGTGAACACCACCAACGGAACGGAGTCAAGCTCCTCCAGTAATTGAAAGCCCGTTTTGCCCGGCATCTGGATGTCGAGAAAAAGAAGGTCGGGATTGAGGTCGTTTACCAATTGGGTGGCCTCTTCGGCGTTCATGGCTTCGCCTACCACTTCAATCATGGGATGGTCTTCCAGCAACTTCATCAGTTCTTTGCGGGCCAAACGTTCGTCATCTACGATTAATGCTCTCATGGCTATTGATTTGAGGAATAATTATTTCAGTAAGTACAAAATTATCGTTTTCATTTACAATACGGAAGGAGGCTTCGTCCCCATAAATAAGCTTCAAACGCTGTACCGTGTTCTTCAGGCCCAGGCCCGATTTGCTGCGTTTGACCCCATTGATGAGGTGGCCGCTGTTACGGATATGGATATTCAGCCGGTCGTCTGCGACAAATGTCTTCAGCTGGATAATACCGCCCGGCGTTAGTTTAGAGATGCCGTGTTTGATGCCGTTCTCTACCAGCGTCTGGATCATCAGTGGAGGCACACGAAACTTCGTCGAGTCGGGGTCGATATCGAACTCCGTTTTCAGCCGCTCTTCAAACCGGATGCTCTCCAGCCCCAGGTAGTCCTTCACCATCTTCAACTCGTCGTCAAAATTGGTAAGTCCCTTCTTGTCCGACGCCAGCGAATTGCGCAGGATATTGGAGAGTTGGTTGATGGCCTGCTTGGACTTGGATGGATTTTCGTCCACCAACGCCCGGATGCTGTTCAGGGCATTGAAGATAAAATGGGGGTTGAGCTGCGACTTCAGGTTGTTCAGTTCGATCTCGATCATGGAAGCCTCGTACTTCAACGATTTATTATAGCGTTCAAAATAGTGGTAGGTGAAATAGAACACCGTCCACAGAAAGAAAACGAAAATATAAAACACAGATTGTCCCAGGATCTGCTGAATGTCCAACGCATCCATGGGATTGAATAACCGACCCAGCGCAAGGTTCACCGGGATGCGCAGGAAATACACCAGCAGCCCCATAATGAACAGCGCTACCGAGACACTGGGCAGCAATTTATGCATGGGCAGATACAGCCAGCGCCAGCGATTCAGCAGCACCCTAAACCCGTGGGTAACCCCCAGGCACAACAGGGCCTCGGCCAGGAGGAAGAGCAGGCGTTTCGTCGAAATTCCCCCCGACGCCAGGTAGCTGCCCACAATTTGGACCAGGGCGTACAACAGCCACCCGCCAATCTGCATCGACCAATATACTCTGTGTTTGTTCACGCCTCTATTTACCGGTAGGTAAAGTTACGCAAACCACGCCACGGTTTCCGCTCTTTTATGTGGATGGTTAGAGGTACTTGAATTGTATCAGCCACAGCAGGAGAAGGCCGGTGCCGAAAATAAGCACCCAGGTGGTGATGACCAGCCCCTTTTTATAGGCCAGCAGCCGCGGCTCCATGGCCAGGCTGTTGAATACGAAGGCCGTTGCCGCCGCGATGTAGAGGGATGCCTCGAGGGCATCGTGCCGGGTGAGCTGGTAGATGGCCACGGCAAAAAAAATGAAGGCGAAAAGATATTGTCGGGTTCGTGCGTTCATAGCGGGGAGATAGGGTGCAAGCTACTGGCTTCCGTCAAAAATGCAAATCAGGGGTTGGTGTAATTAGGGTGACGGATCAGGTCGCATCCAAACGTCTGGAGCGCGTTCCGCGAAAGGGGCAACTGGCATTCCATAAAAACCATTTTTCCTTCCGGGATATCGTGCCGGCAAAATTGCCGCGCAATCGTGTTGAAGATCCGGGTCTCCGGATAGACAGGCACATGGAGCTCGGTCATCGACCACTGATCGGCACCAATGATGCGGCCGCCATTCACACCAGGTAATATCACCTCATAGTTGCTGTAGAGGCCATTCAATTTTTTTGCTTCCATTTCCTCGATGGCGATAAACAAATGATGGGTCTTGTCGGCATACAGCGAGAACGATAAATAATGATCCCAACGACCAGCCAAATTCAACAACGGCAGCACAAATAAAAGCACGAATGAACCCACCTGAAATGCACG
>CBIHQM010000619.1:0-3115 GCA_966211885.1 uncultured Chryseolinea sp. | reverse complement strand
ACAATCCATCGATCAGCAAGCAATTCTACCTTTTCGCCATCTGTTTCGACCAGATGCTTATGTTCAACGCCCCTGTGGAAAAAGGAAAGGATGAAGCGGACATAAAAAAGATGATCGTGCGCTGCGCCGAAACCGTGGAGATCTTTCCCGGTCAACTGCAGGACCTGAATAAATTATATTACGAAGTGAAATAGAAGCGGAATGTTCCCGCACCACATGGAACGCTGCGCTTATTCGTTGCGCAGCGACTTCACAGGATTGGCCACCGCAGCCTTGACGGCCTGAAAACTTACCGTGGCCACCGCCAGCACAAACGCCAGACCACCGGCACTCGCCACGATCCACCACGGAATGGATATACGGTAGTCATAGTCCTGCAGCCATTGGTTCATGGCCCACCAGGCCAACGGCGCCGCCAGCACAAAGGCCAGAATGATCAGCCGGGTAAATTCTTTCGACAGCAACACGACCACGCTCGACACCGTAGCGCCCAACACTTTGCGAATGCCGATCTCTTTCGTGCGCTGCTCGGCGGTGAAGGCGGCAAGCCCAAAAAGTCCGAGACAGGAAATGAGGATGGCCAGGCCGGCAAAGAGATTGGCCAGGCGGCCGACGCGTTGAATGTTGGTGAACTTGCGGTTGAATTCGTCTTCCGTGAAGCGGAAGGTGAATGGATACGAGGGGTTGTATTTCTTGAAGATCGCTTCCACCCCGGCCAATGCCTCCTGTGTATTTTTATCTTCCGGCAGCCGGAGCGTCACGTCGCTCATCCAGTTGGGATCAAAGACGAGTACGGTGGGATCGATCTGCCGCTGTGGCGAATTCATGATCACATTTTCGGTTACGCCGATGACGGTAAACTTGTGGTCGTCTATGGTCAAGGTTTCGCCGATGGGATTTTTGAGACCGATATATTCCACGGCTGTCTGGTTTAGGATGATCGAGGAGGAATCGTTGTAGGCATCCGAATAGTCGCGGCCCTGGAGCATTTTCACACCGAGGGTTTTCGTATAATCATAGTCCGTTCCGATGATGGCAAACGACGATCGTTGATCTTCGCGTTTGCCGGCCCAGCCCACTTCCTTGAAACCATAGATGGCCGTGATGGGACTCGACGATCGCATGACGTTTTCGGCCAGGCCGGAAGCCAGCAGCTCTTGTTTGATGGTGTTATAGTTCTTGGGAATGTCGCCTACAGAACCAATGGTGACCAGGCGTGCGCCGTCGTAGCCGGTGGGACGGTTTCTCAGGTGGTTGAGTTGTTTGTAGATCACCATCGTGGAAAAGATCAGTACGATGGAAAAGAAAAACTGAAGGGTCACCATCATCCGGCGCGGCGTGGTGCCGCTCTTGCCGGTCTGCACTTTTCCTTTCAGCACCGCGGCGGGTTGGAACGAGGAAAGGTAGAGCGCGGGATAGCTGCCGGAAATAAAACCGGTCATCGCGATCACGCCAACCGAAACCAGCCACAATAGGGGGTTTGTGAAGTCGATAAACAGTTTTTTGTCTACCAGGTCGTTGTAGAGCGGCAACAGGCTTTCCACCAATCCCACCGCGAGAATGAACGCGAGGATCGTTATAAAAAAAGTTTCCCCCAGGAATTGCACCACAAGGTCTTTGCGTTTGGAACCGATGCTCTTGCGGATGCCTACTTCACGGGCGCGTCGTTCGGAGCGGGCCGTGGCCAGGTTCATAAAGTTGATGCAGGCGATCACCAGGATGAAGAGGGCGATGATCGTGAACATCCGCACATACACGATAGTGCCTGTAGTGCTCTTGCCGTTTTCAAACTCGCCAAAAAGACGCCAGCGTTCCATGGGCAGGAACGTTACTTCCTGGGTGGAATTCTCCCGGTGTTTTTTGATGATGTCTTTTGAACGGCTTTCAATGGCTTGTGCATCGGCGCCTTTTGCAAATTCTACATAGAGATTGAAGGAGTTGTTGGACCACTGCGTCATCGCTTCTTTTGTCCAGGGTTCGCGGATGGCGTAGGTGCTGAAGGGCAACAGGCATTGGAACTGGAACGTGGAGTTGGTGGGGACATCTTTGGTTACGCCCGTCACGGTGAGTTCTCCCTTGTCGTCTACGCGGATCATTTTTCCGATCGGGTCTTCGTCGCCAAACAACGCTTTCGCCGTGCTTTCGGTGATGACCATGGTGGACGGATCCTTCAATTGGTTTTCGGCTGATCCTTGCACCACAGGGAATGAAAACATCTTCAGGAAGTCGTCGCCGGCATAATAACCGGTCCGGTACAATCGCTTTTCGCCATAGGTTAGCAGAAATTCGCGCCCCCAGTCAGTAGGGGCCACGTGGACGATATCGCGGTCATGCTTGAGTTCTTCCCACAGCGGCAAGTTCACAGCTATCTGTGTTTGCACACCGCGGTCGCCAAGCCAGTTGATGTAGACGCGGTTCAGCTCGCTTTTCTTTTCATGAAAATTATCCCACGACCGCTCGTCGGCCACCCACAGAAAAATAAACATGCTGCACGCCAACCCAATGGAAAGGCCCGCGATGTTGATGAAGGAATATACCCTGCTTTTTTGCAGGCTTCTCCAGGCGATGACAAAATAGTTGCGCAGCATATGGGTAGGTTTAGGGTGAAGTCAGTCGGGATTATTCGTTTCGCAAAGCGTTGACCGGGTTGGCGATCGCCGCTTTGATCGACTCAAAGCTCACCGTCGTCAAGGCGATGACCAGGGCTGCCAGGCCGCTATACACAAAGATGAGTACGTCGATGGTGGTCTTGTATTCAAACCCTTCCAGCCACCGCGACATGGCATACCACGCCAGCGGCACGGCAATGACAAAGGCGATGAGCACCAACTTCACAAACTCCTTCGACATCAGGGCCACGATCTGGCGCACATCGGCACCCAACACTTTGCGCACACCGATCTCTTTGAAGCGGCGCTCGGCCATGAAAGTGGACAAGCCATACAATCCCAAACACGAGATCAACATCGCCAGCAGCGTGAACGTGGTAATGATGGCCGACACTTTGCGGTCTTGCTCATAATTCTTGCGGATGTTGTCGTCCAGGAAAGTGTATTCAAAAGGGGTGTCGTCGATCATCGTCTTCCAGACTTTTTCCACGTCGGCGATCGTTTCT
>CBIHQM010000618.1:0-3127 GCA_966211885.1 uncultured Chryseolinea sp. | reverse complement strand
CGGTATCAGACCTGCCACAAAGGCGAACGATGTCATGAGGATGGGACGGAAACGCACTCTCGCGCCCTCAATCGCCGCGTTCAGAATGGTTTCTCCCTGCTGCCGTTTCTGGACAGCAAATTCCACGATCAACACGGCGTTCTTACCTAACAGACCCACCAACATGATCAAACCGATCTGTGCATAAATGTTGTTTTCCAACCCCATTAACTTGAGCATCAAAAACGAACCAAACACCCCGACGGGCAGCGAAAGCACCACCGCCAAAGGAATGATAAAGCTTTCATATTGCGCCGCCAACACGAAGTACACAAACAAGAGTACGATCAGGAACACATACAGGGCTTCATTTCCTCTGATCGATTCGTCATAAGACAAACCTTCAAAGGCGATGTCGTATCCTTTCGGCAAGGTCTTCGATACTTCCCGGATCGCCTGGATGGCCTCGGCCGTGGTGTAGCCCTTCGCGGGCAGACCTTGGATGGCCGCTGAATTATACAAATTGAAACGGGTGATCTCGTTGGGGCCCTGACCTTTTTTGAGTTTCATGAAGGCGGAATAGGGCACCATTTCCCCCTGGTCGTTTTTCACAAACAGGTTCAGCAGGTCGGACGGCAGTCTTCTGAATTTCGGATCGGACTGCACATACACCTTGAAAAACTGGTTGAACTTGATGAAGCCTTGCTCATACGTACTACCAATCAAGATGTTGAGGTTGTCCATCGCTTTCCCGATCGACACGCCTTTTTGCATGGCCAGGTTATTATCAATTTCGAGTTCGTACTGCGGATAGTTGGCCGCGAAGAAGGTGAACAAACCGGTGAGCTCTTTGCGCTTGCCCAGCTTATCCATGAAATCTTTGTTGATCTTGTCAAACTCGTGGTAGTCGGTGTCAGTTGTTTTATCCAACAGACGCATCGAGAAACCACCCGATGTACCAAAGCCCGGGATGGCCGGCGGTTCAAAGAATTCGACGATGGCACCCAGCCCCCTCGTTTTCTCTTCCAACTCTTCCATGATCTCTTTCACCGTGTGGTGACGATCCGACCAGTTCTTGAGGTTGATCAAACAGGTACCGGCGTTCGATCCCCGTCCTTCCGTCATGATCTCATAACCGGCCAAAGAGGATACCGATTCCACACCATCGATCTCTTCGCAAATTTTTTGAAGTTTTTGAGAGACCTGGTTTGTTTTTTCAAGCGTCGATCCGGGAGGTGTCTGGATGATGGCATAAATGGTACCCTGATCCTCGTTCGGGATAAATCCGGAAGGAACAACTTTGTTCTCGTAGTAGATCCCCGCGCAAAAGCCTAACAAGATGACGAAAGTCACCAGTCTTCTGTTCACGATCAAGCGCAGGATACCCACGTAGCGTCCGGTCAGTTTCTCAAAAGCACTGTTGAAAACATCGAGTCCTTTGGTGAGGATGTTTTTCTTCTTCGGATGTCCGTGATGATTTTTCAACATCATCGCGCACAACACGGGTGTCAGCGTCAAGGCGATCAACGCCGAGATCACGATCGAGCTCGCCATGGTGATCGAGAACTGGCGGTAGAAGGTACCCACCGGACCCGACATAAAGGAGATCGGCACAAACACCGACACCATTACCATGGTGATCGCGATGATGGCGCCGCTGATTTCGCTCAATACTTTTTTAACAGCATTATAAGGACTGATGTGCGGCTCCTCCTCAAACTTGGCGTGCACCGCTTCCACCACCACAATCGCGTCGTCCACCACAATACCGATCGCCAACACGAGTGCAAAGAGCGTTACCAGGTTGATGGAAAGTCCAAAAAACTGAATGACGAAAAACGCCCCGATCAACGACACCGGAACGGCGAGGATGGGGATCAGCGTAGAGCGCCAGTCACCGAGGAATATAAACACCACGATGGCCACCAGGATAAAAGCGTCGCGCAACGTTTCAATTACCTGTTCGATGGAGGCATCGAGGAACTGGGAAACGTCGTAGCTGATCTTATAGTCCATTCCCGGAGGAAAGGACTCCTTCATGACCTCAAGTTTCTTCTTTACTTCTTCAATTACGTCGCTGGCATTACTACCATAGTTTTGCTTCAACACGATGGCGGCCGAAGCCTTGCCGTCGAGGTTGGAATAGATGTCAAAGAATTCGCTACCCAACTCCACCGTCGCGATGTCGCGAAGGTGAATGCTTTCGCCTTCGGGATTGGCACGGATAATAATGCCCTCGTATTCTTCCGGTTTGTTATAGCGTCCTTTATAGGTGAGCACATACTCCAGCGACTGGGCCGCGATGCCGGAACTTTGACCGATACGGCCAGGACGCCCGATGATGCTTTGCTCGCCGATGGCGTGCATCACATCTTCCACCGAGATCTTATACGCCCGCATGCGTTCGGGATTCAACCAAACGCGCATGGCATAGCGCCGGCTACCGAGGATCTGCGCCCGGGCAACACCCCGTGTCCGCTGGATCTCGGGGATCATCTTCACCGTGGCGTAGTTGAACAGGAATTTTTCGTCCATGCTCTTTTCCTTGGAATAGAGGTTGACGTACATCAACATACTCGGCTGGATGGGGGTGATGATTACCCCTTCGCGTTGCACCAATTCGGGCAAGAGCGGCATCACCTGGTCAACCCGGGTCTTCACCCGGATCACGGCGTCGTTTGGATCGGTGCCGGGTTCAAAGATGATGCGCAACGTAGCCTCCCCCGCGCTGGTGGCATCGGTAGCGATGTAGCGCATGTCTTGCACACCGTTGATGGCCTGCTCCAACGTGATGAGCGTTGATTTCACCAACACGTCGGCACTTGACCCTGGGTAAGCGATAAATATGTTTACCGTTGTAGGAGCGATGTCCGGGAACTGAGAGATCGGCAGCTTCTTGATTGCCAGTATCCCCACAAAGACGATTATGACCGATATCACAATAGCAAATACCGGTCGGCGTATGAACTTACTAAACATGTCTTTTGCTTTTTAGGATAATGGATTATTCAGCATACAACTCTAAATGCGAAATGACAGAGTCAGGCTTCACGAAGCTGGCGTTTATTTTCTCCTTCTCACGCACCGGGCGCAATCCTTGCAGGAGGGTCCTGTCATTTTCGTTCATACCACTCTGAACTACAAAAAT
>CBIHQM010000617.1:0-3136 GCA_966211885.1 uncultured Chryseolinea sp. | reverse complement strand
CGCAAACTTCTGTGCTTATCGCAAAGAATACCGTATCAAATTGTAGTTATCGTATCGCTTGGTCGCCGTAGCTTCCGCGAAGGCATCCCTGCTTTAGCGAAGGAGACTTATTTTCTTTAAATTTAAGTAGACCAACGCCCATCCTGATCCATGATCGTCGACTGCGCCGAATACCACGAAGGCTGCAGGGTCACAAAAGTGGCCATCGCAGGCATCAACGAAGTGCTGAAAAAACCGAATCGTTTTGTGTGGATCGGTTTGCAGGAGCCCGATGAAGCCATGCTCAAAACCATACAGAAAGAGTTTGGCCTGCATGAGCTCGCCATCGAAGATGCACTCCGTGCGCATCAGCGGCCAAAGATCGAAGCCTATGGCGACACGCTTTTTATTGTGCTCCGCACCGTGCAAATGAAGGGCAAGCGGGTTGAATTGGGAGAAACACATTTTTTCGTGGGACACAATTTCATCGTCACCGTCCGGCACGGTTCCACCATCAGTTATGCGGAAGTGCGCGCCCGCTGTGAAAGCACGCCGCAACTTTTACGTCGGGGGCCGGCGTTTGCACTCTATGCCCTCATGGACTCCATCGTGGACCAATATTTTCCCGTCATCGACACGCTCGAAGATGATCTTACCTCTATCGAAGAAAAGATCTTTCATGAAAAGTTCAGGCGCGATACCACCGTAAAAATTTACAAGCTCCGACGCCAGCTCCTGGATGTGAAACGATCGGTGTCGCCCCTCATCGACATCTGCAATCGCCTGATGCGCTTCGATTTGAAAATCATCGATGACGACACCCGGCCGTACTTCAGGGATGTATACGACCACACGATCCGCATCAACGAAATGGTCGATAACTCGCGTGAGTTGCTTTCGGCGGCCCTGGAAGCCAACCTCTCCATGATCACCATATCGCAAAGCGAGATCTCCAAAAAATTTGCGGGATGGGCGGCGCTGATCGCTGTGCCCACCATGATTGCCGGAATCTATGGAATGAATTTCAAGTCCATGCCCGAACTGCAATGGACGTGGGGCTACCCGTTCTTCCTGGTGTCGACCATTGCTATTTGCGTGGTACTCTATTTTCGGTTTAAGCGATCGGGATGGTTGTGATCCAAATTTCTCTATCGATAAAGCCCAAGTGTTGCTGACAGGAGGATGACGTTGCTGCGTTGCCAGGAATTGAATCCATCATCAAAGTCCGTTAGACTTTTGTTATAATGCAACATGAAGGTAAGGTCTTTCTTTTTGGAGAGCGGGATCACGTATCCCGAATAACCCGATACTCCAAAATCCCGTTGACTGGTGAGGTGGCTTGTGTTGCCTTGGGTCCGGTCGTAGTGGGTTGTGACGCCGGTGGTTTCGTTGGTCTGGTCTTCATATATTTTTATACTGGTCATCACGCTGTAAAACCCGCCAGCACCGATCAGCAGACGTTTATTTTTCAGCAAATGAAACGTGGGCATTAAAGCGACCGTAACATAGTGGAGATTTGTTGAAATAAGACTGGTTACTTCGGTGGTCACGCCATCTCTCCAGTATCCGGCCCCAAATTGGGTCTTGCTGCCTTTCAATTCATACAAGGCCCTTATTTTCAGCTCAAAGGTTTTGGAAAACGCATGCGATACACCGCCTCCAAAAGAGTAGCCAATTTTGTTCTTATTGACCTCGTAATAGGTATCACTTTTTAACAAGCCAACACCCGCGGTCAATTCATACTTCGAGATGATTTTTTTATTCTGAACATCCGGCAGAGACTGTGCCAACGCAGTTGTCGCGAGGCAAAGGCAAACGAAAAGGGAGCAAAATTGTTGCATGGGAAAAACGGTTTTGTTTCTGATAACTTTTTACTTTGCTTTTTTGGGGGTGAAGCAAATAATGATGAATGAAGGTACACCATAATAGCGAGACCGTTGTGAACACAGATTGAGTTTTTTTTAAATACCCAGCGTCAGGGCCTTTATTTCTGCTAACGGTCAATTTTAGTTATGATGGTAATCATGCAAGCTCGGGGTCGGGTCTTGTGATCTGGATTGCCCCCGACGGCTTCATGGATGTCCACCTTCTTCAAGCGCTGATTTGTCCTTAACGAAGGCTGAACGCGTCAGAAATTTGCCGCGATGACATAACCCCTCAGGATTTTTTTGCAAAGGTTGAGACATAGGAAGAACGTGGTTAAATTGCATATTCACTTACGCTTACCAAAATGGCTTCTGCTTTACCCGAAGTGTGGCTTCGGGGCCCACTTCCAAATGTGCCGCCGCTTTTGCAACCCATTGCTCACGCGCTCTTACAGGCCACTGAAGAGATCAGCGCACTGATGAACGACTTTCCGGATGAGTTGCTTTGGCAACGCCCCGCAGGGGTAGCTTCTGTGGGCTTTCATTTGCAACATCTCACCGGAGTGCTGGACCGGTTGTTCACTTACGCTGTAGGAAAGTCTCTGGATGAAAATCAATTGCGCTATTTGAAAATGGAAGGGGTGGAGTCGGATCAGCTTACCACGGGCTTCCTGGTGAATGCATTTAGAGAACAAGTGGAACGTTCCGTCCAACGGCTGATAACGGTCGGCGACAAGACGCTGACGGATCACAGGGGCGTTGGCCGCGCGGGTTTGCCTTCGACCGTGATCGGTCTGCTCACGCATGCGGCCGAACATACGATGCGGCACACCGGCCAATTGCTGGTGACGGTTAAAGTCCTTCGAAATCGGTAGGAGTCAAAGAGACGGATGCGCCCGTAAAACCGGAAAAGATGTTACCGGAGCAATTTCGTCGCACCCACGTCAAAGCACGACAGCGAAGCTATTTCGCCAAGCCCGATGAGGATTTTTCTTTGTGAAGGTTCCGGTTCCATTGGCGTACAGAGAATGTCTCCGTTTTCAATCGAATTGAGGAAGAAGAGGGATGAGGGATCATGGGGATTTTTTTTGAAGCGAATTTCGAGGAGCATTCCTTGTTCGAGATTTTCGGCGATAAAAGCCACCATCTTGCGGGGGTCGGTCGTTGTTTTCTTCACAACAGCTTTAACAGAAAGGGTAGGGGAATGTTTTTAAAAAAATCACATCCCCGTGATACCGGAATATTTAAAATAATCTTCGGCAAGGTCTTTACCCGTGGCATACGGGATTATA
>CBIHQM010000616.1:0-3138 GCA_966211885.1 uncultured Chryseolinea sp. | reverse complement strand
GCGGACGTGGCGAGGCGAGACATGAACGCTCCGGCATGGGCGGTGGCGTCATGGGCGACATGGGCGTGTATCCGCTGAACGCCGCGCGCTACAGCACGGGCTTAGAGCCGATCGCCGTCACAGCGCAGGCCTCCACCACGCGGCCGGAGATCTACAAGGAAGTGGAAGAGACGATGAACTTCATGCTGGAATTCCCCGGCGGGGCTACGGCCGAATGCGAGGCCAGCTTTGGCAAAAGCATGAACGACCTGATGCTGACGTGTTCGAAGGGTTGGTATAAGTTGTCGCCTTTCCAGGCGTATAGCGGGGTGAATGGTGTGACCAGTGATGGAAAAAAATTAAATGCTGTCATTCCGAATGAGCAGGCCCGGCAGATGGATGATGACGCGTTGGCGATCATGAATAACACTAAACTGTTGGCGCCAGGGGAGGAAGGGTTGCGAGATATTCGGGTAGTCGAAGCGGTGTACCGGTCAGTGGCGCAGAAGAAGCGTGTGATGGTGTAAATGATCCAGCGGGCCTGCCCGCCGAAGCTTTAGCGAAGGCGGGTGGGCGAAGCAAATACAAAACAAAATTCAAAGGCCGAGGTGATCCATCTCGGCTTTTTCATAGTCGCCATCTTCGGCGGGATAGCGGAGTTGGCCTTCGAATTTGCCGCTTTGTTTGGCAAGGGCCCAGATAAGGCTTTCGCCGGCGGGGATGCTGGTGAGCTTTGATTGGAAGATGGGGTCCTCGAAAGCTTTCTCGGCGTCGACAATGTTCCAGCCTTTTTCTTTGAACATCCTGATCAGGTCGCCCACGAACAAGGCGTTCGCCAGGTTGTGGTGGAGCAATAGCGTGTGATGAATGTGCCGGCCCGTGAGTTGAAAAGAGAGTTGCTCATAGTATTGCGCCCGCGCATAGAGATGCTTCAGATAAAACTGACGAAAGCCATCGAGGTTGGCTTTGGGGTCTGTTCTTAAGGGTTTCAACAACCGGCTATCGATATACCAATCCGACGCATCGATGGTGACGTGGCCATTCCTGTACTGGTGCTCCCGCAACAGATCGCGAAAGGCTTCGACTTTGGGCGCGGTGTCACCTTCTTTCAGGTAGGGAAACCGGAACATGCGGATGTATTGACTGTAGTGTCGGATGATGGAATCGGTGCGCAGAAATTCGAGTTTGTATTTTTCGAAGGAAACGGATTTGCTGCCATAGTTCAGGTGCGAGTACGTATGATTTCCGATGCGATGACCCGCGTCGTTCCATTGTGTGAGCAAGTACTTGCCCTTCGCGTCGGACTTGTTGAATCCCGTAACAAAGAACACCGTCTTCACTCCGGCATCGTTCAAATGTTTTAGCAGCAATCCATTCCACTGTTCAAAAGTATATCCAGGCATATCGTTGGTCACGCCATCGTCGAACGTGAGACTGACCGTGGGCTGTGCATAACTGGTGACGACAAAAAACACGAAGCATAGCATGGCGATGGGCTTGGCTGTGAGCATAGTTTTTGGGAATTCAAAACGGGTCATCAACAATGTTACGGATTACAGCCGAACGTTACAAATAAAGAAGCCGTCCTTTTCGGGACAGCTTCCTTCACGCGTGTTATATCGACTAAACAGCAGGACGAATTTCGACAGCGGCATTTGCCTTGGAAGCTTTTCGTCCGCGGAAGAAAAGATAGAGATTGAAAAATAACATCAATCCCAAATAAATAGAGAACCCTCCGATTTTCTTGCTCAGGATCTCAACGATCTGCTGACTGGATGCCACAGCCGCGTAGATCTCCAGGATCCACAAAGCAAATCCGACATTCAAAAGATAGAACCCCACTTCAAAAAGTTTGTTGGTGGCCATCGCGATTTCCGTTTTGCCGCGAAAGATATCCAGCATGAAAACACGGCTGTTTTTGAAAAGCGTGTGGGCAACATACCACGTTAACAACAACGTGACGGGCAGATAGATCAGGTAGGCGGTGAGGACATAAGACGTGTTCATAAGACTAGGATTTATGTGGATGATGTAATTTGTTCCAGAGTACGACAGCGGTGATGTTGAAATAATGCATGACACTGAGCACGATCATGATCCGTCCCACGGAAATAGAAAGGGACTCGATCAGATCACTCACCGTTTCGACGGGCGATCGCAGGGTGAGCACCACAAAGACATAACCGAGGTTGATGAGGTAATAGCCAGTCAGGAGCAGCCTGTTGACCGAGTCGGTGATGGCCGCCTCCCCCAGCATCGCCAGCAGAAAGGGCCGTCCATTCCGGAACAAGACCTTGCCGACATACACCGTGATGTACTCGGCAATCAGCAGATGAAGGAAAAGGACCAGGGTTTTCATTGTTATGTAACTTTCAATAATTACTGAAAGTACTATATTTAACGCACATGTGGAGAAAAGGTTGGAGTACAACGGCGTTGAATTTGTCCGGAACATAAAAAAAGCCGCCTCCTGGTGGAGACGGCTTTGTTGATCTTTATGAAATCGGCTTCCTAGATGGTAGGTCTGAGCTTATAGCCTTTGGTCGGGATGTTGAATCCGGCCGACAAAATGTATTGCGCGGAGAAGAAGCTGTGTTGCGCTCTTCCGTATCCGTAGAGTTTGGCGTCGGTATAGTTGGCCCACGATCCCTTCACACCAAACTGCAGGAACAGATAGCGGAAGACATCATAGCGCAGGGCAGCGCCCACCCCGATCACATAGCCCGACAGGCGGAAAGGTCCGTCGTTGTGTTTGCCCATGATGTAGGAGTCGGTCTTGGGAACAAGCCCGCCGCCACCCAGGCGAAAGTTCGCGCTCAGCACGTGGTTCTCATCGCGGGAGTGCACGATCTGCATGCGCTTGAGCAAGCTTATCATGAGGTAGTTGTTGCCGTTGGTGTGTTCGAAGTGAACGAAGTTGGGCGTTACCAGCGTATCCTGGTCAAAATGTCTTTCGTTGATCTCACCCGTGAGGTGCATGGTCTGGTTGTCGTTCACCACGTATTTGAGGTGATTCCAACAGACCTCTATACCCAAATCATGTTTGTCGTTGAAGAAGTAGCCGCCGCTGAGCACGTACTGAGGCACCGTTAGCGGGGTGTGGAAGAAATGATCCCAATCGGGTTTGTCGCTTGCCTTGGCGTTGTGCAAGGTGAAGTC
>CBIHQM010000615.1:0-3151 GCA_966211885.1 uncultured Chryseolinea sp. | reverse complement strand
TGCTCCGATTTCCCATTTAACAGATTCATTTACAGGATGCACGTAGTCGATCTGCGCGAGGATCTGGTTGCCAACGATGCGGCCGTCGATCCGGTTGGTGACCGGATAGCCGTCCTGCGCCACGGTGTCGGCCCCTTGAATGTCGAATGCCGTGGTGTACCAATCGCCGGCGTTGGAAACGCGGTTGTGGGTGAGGGAGGAAGAGAAATGAAGCTCCTGTCCCTTGCGCGAGAACTTATGACGCCATTCTACTTCAACACCTGCGTTGGTGAAGTCGTTGTGGGGAATGGTGTTCCGTTCGCCAAAGCTGGTCACGGTGTTGCCGGCATCGCGATAGTGATAGGTTTGGTTGCTCACTGTATTGAAGGCGCCTCCTACCAGCGTCGCGGCCAACGAAAATACATTGTTGGCATTCAATTGATAGTCTGCTGCCAGGCGCCCGTTTTGAAACGTGTTGTTCAGACTGATGTGGGTATCCTGATCAAAATATCCGGACACCGCTCCGTCTCTTGCCGTGTTGGTCCTCCGGACATAACCCGTCAAAGGGTTGCGCGTGGCATTCAAACTATACAGCGCCGTAAAGTTCCACTTGCGCTTTTGCCAATCCAGGTTCACGGTGGCGTCGTAGCGCGAGTTGTTGCCGATGCCGGCCGTGACAATGCCGTTGTATCCCTCTTCCCGGTTCTGTTTCAAGACCAGGTTAACAATACCGCCCGACGTGCTGGCGTCGTACTTGGCAGAGGGATTGGAGATCACTTCGACACTGGCAATCTGGTTCGCCGGGATTTGTGCCAGGGTGAGTTGCGTGGGTTTGCCATTGATATAGATGGTGGTGGGCATATTTCGAAGACTGGCCGCGCCGGTTTCGTCGATCGTGAGCGAGGGCACATTGCGCAGCAACGACTCTGCTGTTCCACCGATCGACGTAAGGCTCTTGCTGACATTGAAGATCCTTTTTTCCGGGGTGATCTCCAGGTCAGCCTTTTCGGCAACAACTTCCACTTCGGTAAGGATCTTTGAATCGGGTTGCAAGGAAAGTTTGCCCATGTCCACCGCACCTTTTCCGGGCACGGAAACCATTTGTTCGGAGGACACATAACCCACAAAAGAGAATCGCACCATCAGCAGACCGGTGGGCAAATGAGAAACCTGGAACTGACCGGCTTCCGAAGTTTGCGCACCCCCGACAAGACTGTCTTTGGCGTTGATCTTTTGATAGACCGCCACAGAGGAAAAGGGCAGCGCATCACCGCTCGCCCCATCGACGACCAGACCCTGAAGGGTTCCGGTGTGATCTTGCGCGCGACTGGTAAAATAAAAAGAACAAAGCGCGATGACGAGGAGGGTCTTGAGTTTTTCTACGCGGTGGTGTTGAAGCAGATGCATTATATTCTTTAATCAAAAAGGCGATCGCTCGTGTGAGCATTTTTGTAAAACAGTTATTTCCAGATCAAGACGATCATACCGGCAAAAATGAGAAAGCCACCCAACAGGATCTTTGGTGTAACGGGTTCTTTCAAAAGCGCAAATGAAAAGAGCAACGTGATCAATATGCTGGCTTTGTCGATGGCGGCCACATACGACACCAGGCCATCCTTCATGGCGCGGTAGTAAAAGATCCAACTCACCGTGGTGGTGATGCCCGAAGCAATTAAAAGTCCGGCCTGGAGCCAGGTCAGATTGGAAAACTCTTTGAATCGATCGCCCGCCAGATTGACGGTAGCGACAAGGACAAAAATGATCGACGTGCGGATGCCCAGGGCAAGGTCGGGATGGATGTTTTGAAGTCCATATTTGGCGAGCACCGAGGTGAGGCCGGCAAAGATCATCGAGATGATGGCGTAGAGGATCCAGGGCTGCATAACAAGGGGATTTGAGTTTTGAAGCGACTACAAAGCACGCGAGCTATTCTGTAGACATTCTGGATACCCCGCGGGCTTTTCTGATCCGTCAAAGATACCCCTTTATCACAAGCGCAAACGTGAGAACTGGCACATGTTAGAACGCACAGGCGCCCCGGAGAAAATCAATAGGCATGGTTGCTCCGGAAACACCCGACAGAAAAACCGGCACAGCATAAGCGCTCTTGTTGCTTACCAGAAAAAAAATGCCGAAACTTTGACGGGAATGGGATGTCAGACATGAATGATCTTGAATCCGGCATTTCTTACTAACGACTAAAGACTAACGACTCACGAAAATGGACAGGCTTGAATTTCTCCAACATCTCGGTGCCATCGGAACGGGCGCCATGCTCGCGCCCGACGCATGGACCTATAAGACCACTACAGCAGAATATCCAGTCGTACGAAAGGCAAAAGACCAACGGAATTTTTCAAGCACGGCCATCGAGAAAGCTATTTCCGATTTCAAATCCCGCGTCAAAGATCCGGAACTGGGTTGGTTGTTTGAGAACTGTTTCCCGAACACGCTTGACACCACCGTGTTCCTGAAATCGAAAGGCAAAGAACCCGACACCTACATCATCACCGGCGACATCGATGCTATGTGGCTGCGCGACAGCACCGCCCAGATCTGGCCCTATCTCCCCTTTATGAAGACCGACCCGGCGTTGCAAAACCTGGTGGCCGGAGTGATCCACCGCCAGACACGCTGCATTCTCAAAGATCCCTATGCCAACGCATTCTATGACGACGAATCCAAAATAAGCGAATGGAAAGACGACCTCACCGAAATGAAGCCCGGCGTTCACGAGCGTAAATGGGAGATCGACTCGTTGTGTTATCCCATCCGGCTGGCCTATCACTATTGGAAAATTTCCGGCGACAGCATACCCTTCAATGAATCCTGGAAGCAAGGCATCCAAAATACCCTGCGCGTTTTCAAGGAACAACAACGAAAAAATGGGAACGGCCCCTACACGTTTCAACGCAACACGTTCTGGGCCACCGACGGCGTGCCACTGAGTGGCTACGGCTATCCCGTGAAACCCGTCGGATTGATCTGCTCGGTGTTCCGCCCCAGCGACGATGCCACGATCTTTCCTTTCCTGATACCCTCCAATTTCTTTGCCGTGGTCAGCCTCAAGCAAGCCTCGGAGATGATCCGGACCATCAGTCACGACAACCCGCTGGCAGACGACTTGATGTCGTTGGCAAAAGAAGTAGAGACCGCACTCAACCTCCACGCT
>CBIHQM010000614.1:0-3156 GCA_966211885.1 uncultured Chryseolinea sp. | reverse complement strand
CTATGTAATTGGGTTGCCAATCCCGCTTCGGGTTAAACTCTGGTTCGTCTCCCAGCGGGTTATTTTTATCAAATTCATCCTGGTTCAAAGGTGAACCGGCATTTGACATTCCGTCTGGATCGATAAATCGTATCGGATTATTATATCCATAAGTATAGGGTGACCATCTTCTTGATAGTTCCGCCAGTGGATCAATAGTCCCCCACCTTCCCAGATCAGGTTGATACATTCGTGCCCCATAGTCTAACCAGCCTAGGTTGAGCTCATCTTGCAATTCCTTGCCATTGTACTGATAGTCTTGCTTGACGCTGTTTTCACGTTGATACGAGTTGTACGCAAGCCCGAACGGATAGTAGTCTTCCGTCTGGATAACCGGCGACTTAATATGCTCCACCTTAAAATCATCAAAGTAGACCTCTACTGGCGTCGGATTGTCATTGCTCACATAAATATACAAATATCCCGGTTGTTTGACGGTATAGCTTATCGTGAGCTGATCGTGCTGACCATCCTGGCCGGACTCTTTCCCCGCCTCCGTGATCTTTTTGAAACCGAGGTCTGCTGAAACGGGATTCATGTCACGATCCAGGAAAATATAATTCAAATAGGCCTTTGGTGCCTCGTCGTCGCTGGTGTCATCGCTATGGTCGATCAACCACGATGGCGCCACTCCGTTGCCCAGGCTTCCCAAGGCGCCGCCATCCACTATCGTACCGCTGGTTGCCGCCGCGGTGGTGCCGATGTAGGAGATGAAGCCAACGAGGGGATCGTTTTCGGGTGTTTCGCTCAGGTCCAAATATTTTGCCCATACTTCCATGTTCACCACATCGCCTGGCATTACACTGATGGAGCGGGCCAACCCGTTTTGATCGTCCGGATGTCCGTCGCCATTGATGTCACTGTTGGTTAATCTTGTAGAGGTACCTTCTACAGCGCCCCAGCCCGTGTTTGTTCCATCGTTGTTAGCCGGTGACGGGGCGTTGTTGGTATGATCGAACCAGGTGCTTTTCACTTTTATGGCCTCATCGTAATACAAATAGTTGCCGCGATCCTCATCCTCATGATTATCTTCCAGGGTGGCTACTGTTGTTTCTGTTTCTGCTTTGGTGGTGAACGTGAGGCGAACGTTGCCCAGGTGATCTTTGAGGTTGTATTGGTATTCTAGTGTTGCGTTTGATTTGATCTGGATCAATTCAATTTCGTTGATATACGCCTTTGGAAGACCCGTCACAGTATTCCAGGAAATGCCGATCTGTAGTTGATTCGCATCGGCAGGAATGAGAATTGTTTGTTCCGCCCACGACTCTGTGGCGGCCGATCCAGGCAAGCTGGTGCCCGGCCAGCTGATGTTACCCGTGCTGGAGTTTGCCGTAGTGTATTTTGCTATAATGTATACCGGGCTGGTGAGGGTATAGTATCCTTTGACCCGGATCTTGTAGCGCTCGCCGGCGACCACCCGGAATACTCCTCCGAACAACGCATTGCCAGAGGCCGTTCCGTCGCTGGCTACTTCCACGTATTTCTCGTTGCCATTCAAAGTCACCAGGGCTGTTGTTGTGCCCGTAGTGGTTATGTCGTCTATCGACTCGCCGCTGCCAGTGTAAAAGGTCTTGTCCGCCACCAGAACGGCACGCCCTTCTTCATGCTGTATACTTTGGAGTACGTTGTTCCCATATTGAAATTCACCCATGTAATCCGTCCGTTGCTGTCCTTTGGTGAAGGTGGTGAGCTGAGATAATTTCCGGCCGCCCGCATCGTAGATATAACGTACCGTGTTTGCCCCGCGGGTAACCAGTTCAGGGAGATTGAGATAGTTATAGGCGATGGCACCAATGCCCTTGTTTTGGTCGGTGACCATGTTGCCATTTTGATCGTAGCTGTATTCAGTTGTTGCCGTTACGCCATCCAGAAATCCTTTGTATGCGTCGCCTTTATCGCCCAGGGAAAGAAGCTGATTGCCGTAGACAGCGCCGTTGGTATAGTTGTAGGTGAGGAAATCCATCAGCGACCCCTTTTCATTATAACGCGAGAGCGTCTTGATGTTGCCTTGGAGGTCGTACGTGAGATTCCCCTCATTATTTGTTCCTACCTGCCAATTGGTTCCTGTTGATTTAAAATGGTTTGCCGATAGCAACCGGTTCATGGGGTCATACTGGAAGGTGTATGCCATCTTCTTCACGTCGCTTAATCCCTGGTTTACACTCCACTGAATGGACGATATGTTTCCATTGTAAGGACTTGAGGCTGGGGCCACACCGGGTGATGCGTGTTGTGTCAATGTTAGGATCTCCGTCGGGCTTAAGGGATGGTCGTAGATCTTTATTTCATCCAATGCACCGCGCATACCGATAGCAGGTACCGTGTTGATATCCCCATTCGCGTCGTAGTCGTTTCCAATACACGTCGGAAATTGGCAATCGCCGTTGTCCAATAGCGTTATACTAGTTGGCGTTCCATCCGGCATACCATCAACATAAAAGCGCACCACCTTTCCATCGCCCGTCACGGCCACATGGTGCCAGTTACCGTCGTGGATAGTGTTTGCCGCGCCCCAGGCTTGAAAGTACGTGGCTTGACCTGCCGTGATGACGAATCTCAACCTGCGACTTGACGCCCCCTCAAACGAAAAGGAAAATCCTTTTGTCGTCGCGGCAAAAGTGTTGCCTATAATGGTGGAGCGGACGCTCATGTCCGAAAGTTTTATATATGCTGAAAGCGTGAAGGTACCTGTGTTCTTGATAAAGCTATGCTTATCCAACGACCCGTCGATCACAATCTTGTCGGTGGTGCCATTGAACGCATAAGCCTGGTTGGCCGCGCCTTGCGAATCGCTGGTGAGCTGTGCGCCTGTCACCGTTCCATCCAATTTCCCCGGGCTTTGATCATTAGCATTTCCATTCAGATCGTATTGTGAAACCAGGCCACTAACGCCCTGGGCGTAGGTGTCTCCCATCTCTCCTGCGATGTTGTCCTGGTAATTCAGGTTCATCCCAAAGTAATCTTTTGGCTCTGTACCCGTCGCCGTCAACGATGCGTTGTTAATGTTGGTCAGCCATCCTCGGATATTGTAGGAATAGTCGATGGATTGCAAGGCATCGGATGCCGTACTTTGTGTGGAATGTATTTTTTTATCTATCAGTTGTCCCAGTTCGTTGT
>CBIHQM010000613.1:0-3166 GCA_966211885.1 uncultured Chryseolinea sp. | reverse complement strand
AAGATCACGTCTTCAATTTGTTTGGGGTCTATGGCCGGGTTGCGTTCCAGCAGCTTGCGGATGACATGGGCCGCCAGATCGTCGGGACGCACAGACGCCAACGTTCCGGCATACTTGCCGATGGGGGTTCGGAGGATGTCGATGATATAGGCGGAAGTCATTTTCTGGATCGTGTGAGTCGCCAAAATTTCCGGGCGTTTTACACCGCGAAATTTATTTACTTTGCCCCCAAGTTAAAGTAACGCACCTATGTGGCAAAGAATTCAAACGGTATTTCTGGCGATCGCTGTCCTTTCATTACTCTCCAGCACGGTCTTTCCCGTCTGGACGCTCGAACAAAACGGAGAGCTTCAAGTGCTCACAGCGTTCTATTATTTGAAAGGCGGCGTTTATCAATACAATCCCTATTCACTCACGGCCGTGTTGGCGGTGGCATCGGCCACGGTGGCTTTTATCGAGATCACAAAATTCAAGAACCGGCTCACACAAATTAAGCTGGGGGCGCTGAACTCCCTTTTCATGGCTGCCACCATTATCTCGTCGGTTTGGTTTGCTACGAACTTGATCAAGGCCAATGAGGCAGGGGGTGGCTATGGGCTGGGAATGTGGCTTCCGGGCCTGGCCGTGATCTGCAACCTGGTCGCCAATTTCTTTATCCGGAAGGATGAGCGACTGGTGCGCGATTCGGACCGCCTGCGGTAGGCTGACAACCTGTCACGCCAGCACGCTGGAACAAATTTTGTCATCCCTGTCGACCACAGGGATTTTTTATTATTTATTGATCACGCATATCCTATAACCGAAAAAACTGAACATATGGCAGCCGTAACCGAAGAAAAAGGCACGATCTCGATCCACACCGAGAACATTTTCCCCATCATCAAGAAATTTCTTTACTCCGACCACGAAATCTTCCTCCGCGAGCTCGTGAGCAACGCCGTGGACGCCACCCAAAAGCTGAAGAAGCTCGCTTCCCTCGGGGAGTTTACCGGCGAACTGGGCGACCTCAAAATCGAGGTAAGCTTTGACAAGGAGAAAAAGACCATCACCGTGAGCGACAAAGGCCTCGGGATGACAGGCGAGGAGATCAAAAAATACATCAACCAGATCGCTTTCTCCGGCGCCGCCGAGTTTGTGGAGAAATTTAAAGACAAGACCGACGCCAAAGACATTATCGGCAAGTTCGGGTTGGGCTTTTATTCCGCCTTTATGGTCGCCGACCAGGTGGAGATCATCTCGCGTTCGTTCACAGCCGAAGAAAATGAAGCGGCCCGCTGGATCTGCGATGGCTCCACAGAGTTTGAGCTGTCGGCCGCTACCAAAGCAGAGCGCGGAACGGATGTGATCCTCCACATTAACGCCGACTCCGAAGAATTTTTGGACGAATGGAAACTGAAAGGCATCCTCGACAAATATTGCAAGTTCCTTCCCGTAGAGATCAAATTCGGCACCACCCAAGAACAAGAGGACGATGGTGTAGATGCCGAAGGCAAGCCGAAGTATAAAAGTGTTACGGTAGACCGGATCATCAACAATCCCGCACCGCTTTGGGTGAAATCTCCCAGCGAACTGAAGGACGAGGACTATCTTGCATTCTACAAAGAACTGTATCCGTTCTCGGAAGACCCGCTGTTCTGGATCCACCTGAACGTGGACTACCCTTTCAACCTCACGGGCGTGCTTTACTTCCCCAAAGTGAAGAACGACTTCGAGATGCAGAAAAATAAAATCCAGCTTTACTCCCGCCAGGTGTTCATCACCGACGAAGTGAAGGACGTGGTCCCCGATTTTCTCATGATGTTGCACGGCGTGTTGGATTCGCCCGACATCCCGCTGAACGTGTCGCGCAGCTATCTGCAAAGCGATGCCAACGTGAAGAAGATCAGCCAGCACATCACCAAAAAAGTTGCCGACAAGCTTTCGGAACTGTACAAGAAAGACCGCAAGGATTTCGAAAAGAAATGGGACGACATCAACATCTTTGTGAAGTACGGCATCATCAGCGACGAAAAGTTCTATGATCGCGCCAAAGACTTCACCCTGTTGAAAAATGTGGACCGTCAGTATTTCACGTTTGAAGAATACAAGGAGAAAGTCGCTGCCACGCAAACCGACAAGGACGGCAACGTGATCTACGTCTACGCTTCCGATCCCGGCAAGCAAGACAGCTTCATCCAGGCCGCCAAAGCAAAAGCCTATGACGTGTTGCTGCTGGACGGTGTGCTCGACAATCACTTCATTAACACACTCGAACAGAAGCTGGAGAAAGTACAGATCAAACGCGTGGACAGCGAAACGGCCGACAAGCTGATCGACAAGGATGAGAAAATGGAGAGCGTATTGAGCGCCGACGAACAACAAGCCGTGAAGACGGTGTTCGAGAAAGCGATCAACAGCAAGACCATGACCGTGGCCGTGGAGTCGCTCTCGCCGCAGGATCTGCCCGTGGTGATCACCATGAGCGAATTTATGCGCCGCATGAAAGACATGGCCAAACTGGGTGGCGGCGGTGGCTACGCGTTTATGGGCAACATGCCCGACAACTATAACGTGGCCGTGAATGCCAATCACCCGATCGTCCAGAAAATATTGAAAGCCGGAAGCGAGGAAGACAAAAACAGGTTGGCCAAACAGGCCTACGACCTGGCCCTGCTTTCGCAGAACATGCTCACGGGCGCCGACCTTACCAACTTTATCCGCCGCAGCGTGGAAATGGTTTCGTAAAATCGGCGAGCGCGCCAGCATTCAAACCCTCCGGATTTCAAAAAGCCCGGAGGGTTTGTTATTTTTACAATATCAACTAAAGCCGGTACGTTAAGTTTTTCTATGCATTTCTTACGGAAAATATCGTTGCTGATCCTGCCCGTCCTTCCCCTCGTGGGCTGGGCCCAGGACGAGCCCCAGGAACCGCAAGAGCAGCGTTTCACTATCGACACGCCCGCCAGCCTGGATTTCCAAAAGGAAGAAGAACCCGTTAACACCACCAAAAAGAAAAAACCGAAAAAGAAGGTTTTCTATGGCATCAAAACCAAGAAAGGTTTCACCCGCAAGGGTGTGGGCGACCGCATCACGTACGAGCTTTTTTATTATCTGAAAAAATCCGAAAAACCGCAGACGTTCGTGCGCGACATTTTCTGGTATGACTACACCCGGCGCGAGATCAGAA
>CBIHQM010000612.1:0-3193 GCA_966211885.1 uncultured Chryseolinea sp. | reverse complement strand
TAGAGTTCGAAAGGTAAAGGTCTCGCGAGGTTTTGAATTTTGAACCGGCCGTTGCTGGGGTTGGGCACGATGCTGATGTGGGAAGAGAACGCGCTTTCGATTCCCGTGATGACGCAGGTGTTGTTCCAGATCACGGTGTCGGAGCAGGTGCCGGTGTTTTTCACGATCAGGTATTCGCCAAGGCCGTCGATGTCCATCAGGCCGAGGGGTGTGGTGCTGCCTTTTTTGTACAGGGTGTATTCGCCCTGGGTGAAGTTGTTGTCAGTAACCAACTCGGACCATATCGGTTGGAAGCCTTTGCAGTCTATGTCGGTGGCCAGCACCAGGTCGGGCTTCGGATCGACGTTGACGTCGATGCCATCGCTGATGGCGGTGCCTTTGCACGTGCCGGTCACTTCACAGGTGTATCGCCCTTCATCCAGGGGCGAGGCATGCAGGATGGTGAGTGTGGCGGTCTTTGTGCCGCTGATGTTGCCCGCGTCGGATAAGAGGGCACCGTTCTTCTTCCAACTGTAGGTCAGTCCGTTGCCTGTCGCGGTCACGGTGAGGATGAGTTTATCGTCCTGGCACGTTTTCAGGTCTGTGGATTGTGTAACGATCTGTGTTCCCTTGTTCACCGTAACGGTGATGCCTGTCGACGTAACCGGGTTGCCGCATCCTGATTTTACTTCGCAGGTGTATACGCCCGCGTCGGCAGTCGATGCCGAAGTGATCAGTAGCTCATCCGTGGTGGCGCCCGTAACGGCCATGCCATCCGTCAGCACCACGCCGTCTTTCTTCCATTGGAATTGAAAGTTGCCCGCGCCCGTGGTCACGGAAATTCTGCCCACGTCGCCTTCGCAGAGCACGGTGTTGCCGGATTGAGAAACAATTGACGGCGCGGCATCGATGTTGAGTTGCGCGGCCGAAGAGGCAATTTCACTTCCGCAAGGATTGTTGATGGTACAGGTATAGGCACCCGCCTCCAGTTCCGTGGCGCCGGTGATGGTGAGCATCGCGGTGGTGGCCCCGCTGTATTTGCCTCCGTTGTTGATCACGGTGTTTCCTTTTCGCCAGGTGTAGGTAAGGTTCGATCCCGTAGCGGTGATGCTGAACGAAACGTTTGTGCCCGTGCAAACCGACTTGGACACCGGTTGCGCCGTGATCTGCGAAGCAGTGGCAATGCTCACCGTAGTCGATGAGGATGTGGCTGGGTTACCACACATACCGGTGATCACGCAAGAGTATTGGCCCACGTCGCCTGCAGCGAGTTGCTTTAGGGTGAGCGTATTGGTTTTCGTACCGACCACGGTGGCACTCTCCACGAGATTGTTCGCCCCTTTGCGCCATTGATAGGTGATATTGGCACCACTGGCCTCCAAGGCAATAGAGAGGTCGTTGCCCGTGCAGGCCGAGGCCGTGGCGGGCGGTGGTGTGATGACCGATGCGGGCAGGTAGACCGTTAGCGACGCACCTTGACTGGCGATGGGGGTGGCAAAACAATCGGACGTCACGTCGCAGGTATACAAACCGGCATCGGCTGCGGCGATGGTCTTAAGACTTAGGTTGGCCGTTTTAGCCCCCGTGATCAGGGTGTTGTCTGTCAGGACCACGCCTCCTTTTTTCCATTGGTACTTTACGTTCTGACCTGTGGCGGTGATGGAGAAGTTGATGTTGGATCCCACACACGCTTCCACGGCTGTGGGTTGGCCAGTGATGACAGGGCCGGCCACAAAGGTTAGCGTGACAGCCGTGGTGGCCTTCGAGTGATTACAGCCGTCATAAATCGTGCAGGTGTAGGAACCGCCGTCGTTCACATTGTCGGCCCCCGTGATGGTGAGCGTTGCCGTGGTCGCGCCAGAAATATGGCCACCGTTGGCCAACAGGTCGCCACCTTTTTGCCATTGATACAACAACGCTGTTCCCGTGGCAATCACCGAAAACTGAACCGTGCTACCTGGGCAGACCTTCTGGCTTTGAGGTGGTGTGGTGATGTTGATGGCGAGTTTGCTGCAGAGCGTGAGGCGCTTGATGCATTGTTGTTTGGTGGGGATGACGTAATCACCATTGGCATCGAGAACGGCCCCTGTCGTGAAGGCGCTCACAATGGTTTGGTCAACTTTCGTTCCGGTCGGGGAATAGCGGACCAACGAACTCTCCTGTCCGAACCCCTGATCCGGAAGGCTGTTGACGATGCCCGCAGTTCCGTCGGCCTCCACGTTGAGGGAAACATAGGGATAGCTGGGATCGGTGGCGGTAAACGTATTGATGTAGTCGGCTGCTGTAGGAACCGGAAAGGTGCTCGGATAATTCACAAGCACGTTGCTGCCTTCGAAATCCTGGCCCACAATAACAAAGTTGCTGCCGCGAAAAGCCACCTGGATCCTTCCCAGATCGAAAAGAACATCCTCCAGCACATTCCCGTTGGACGCCTGAATTTTAACAAAGCGCGACGAACTGAAATCGGCCACGGTCAGATACGGATTGCCATCGGGCCCGATCATGAGCTTGGGGATGGACAGATTGTTGACATAATTGATCTGCCACTGAAACGCACCCGCGGATGAATATTTATAGAGTGTATACGTCAGCGACCCGAAGTTCCCATTGTCCGCCAGAACATAGACGTCTCCTGACGGCGCGGTCACCACCGAACGGCCAAACAGATCCGCTACAGGCTTCGACCAGAGCACAGCGCCGGTAGCACCATTATATTTAGTGAATACCAAAAATTCGTTTGGATTTGCCATGGAACCATAGTCGTGTCCCGTGGCATATACGTTCCCGTCTTTATCGACCGTGGCGTCGAGAAGAGCAAAGGTCGTAAAGGTATTTTCCCAGGCCTTGGTGCCGGCCGAAGCATATTTAATGATGCTCAGGTCGCCGTTGTGAATGGCAACAACGTTACCGCTGGCGTCGATCTCAAAATCCTGGACGTCCGTCGTCAGGTCTTTTTCCCAACTTTTGACGCCGGCACTGGTAAGTTTGTAGATTTTCCGGTTTCCGATCAGCACCATTTCACCGGCGGCGTTTCGCGCGATGCTGTTGCGAAGGGTGATGCTATTGGTGCCATCGTCAGCGTAGGTGGGTACGTCGATGCACGCTTGGTAGAACTGCCCGTAACCAGGCAAGCATAATAATGCCGAAATAACAAAGAAGAGGGTTCTCATGTAAGATCAAGCAAATAGACAACATCCGAAGTTAGGGAATAATC
>CBIHQM010000611.1:0-3213 GCA_966211885.1 uncultured Chryseolinea sp. | reverse complement strand
CCAGCGGATGGCCGTCTATTTTCTCACCTTGCACCGTTTCATCCAAATATTTCCCAAACGGGTCTGGTCCCAGGATGCCGATCACCAGCGGGGCATCGGGTTGAGCAAAAGCATCGGGCGGCCATTCAATAAATTGCGTGAAGTTGTAGAGGAAGACCGCTTTTACCTGGTATTCCTTTGTGATTTCGTCCTGCCGTGGCGCGCTCGCACCAAAAGACAACAGTACCGCGACCAACATGAGCCACAGGTTTGCTTTTGAGCGGCCTGCCTTTAGATATTTTGTTATCTTCAGAACCGACATACCACTTTCATATAAACACTTCGCTCAACGTCCTTCGCGATCTTCGACGAGGGTATAAATTCGGTATGACTACTTTTCACCAGGTTCTGACCCACAAGATTCAATTCAATTCTATTAGCCAATTTCCAAGCCAGCCGGATGTCCAGGCCGACATATCCGGAGACCTTCGGACTGGGAAGCTCTCCTACGTACCGCAATACAGTCCCCAACTCAATGCGTCCTGGAAGTTTCATCATCGATTGAATTAATACTTGGTGGCTGGGGTCATTACTCTCTGCCGATCCTTGGTTGGCATCCTCGCTGTTTTCCTTGACCTTCAAATTCTTTTTCAAGAACGTGTACCCACCACGAAGGCGCCACCAGCCATTCAACTGGTAGGTGGCCGAAAGCTCCGCGCCATAGGTGTCGCCTTTTACACCGTTCCCAATCGTATAGGGAAGGTTGACGGGCGGAGGACCCGGTTCTACGCTTCGGATGTTGTCGTAGACATTATAAAACGTGGCGAGTGAGACCGACAGACTTTCTTGGGGTTGTATACGCCACCCCAACTCATAGGCCAATACTTCCTCCGATTGAAAGTTGCCGCCGGCAATGACGAGCACCTGCGGAGCACCATAAAGAAAGAACTCCCGGTCAAGGCGGGCAGGGTTTCGCACAGCACGCGATACGGCCGTCCACACGGTTTGCGTGGGCGTTGGCGTCCAGTTGAGGCGTGCGTTGGGTTGATATTGGAAATCGGTGTAGGAGTTATGCTCGATCTTTATGCCCAGCGTCAGGCGCAATTTTTCAGGGACCAAGGCGATCTCATCCTGGAGAAACACATTGAAGAGGTAAAGTGATTTTCTCGCCGGCAAAAAAGCAAACAGTTCAACGTTTTTTACATCGTGGTCCATATATCGAAAGCCCAGGCCATAGATGATCTCGTGCCGTTGGCACAGCCGGAAGCGATGCTGCCCCTCAATATCGTAGGTGTTTACTTTTTCGGTCAGTCCATTTTTAAAATCTCTCCAGGTATGGTCATAGTAGATCTGGAGCTGAAGATTTGATTTATCGGAAGTCGTATGTACCCAACGTGCCAGGGCGTTGCTCCCCCGGGCAATAATGGGATTATTGCCATCCGGGTTGGGCCGGTCATCGTATAGGTTCGTCTGAAAACTAACAGCATCATTTTCGGTTGCCTCCCAATCCAGGCGCACGCCGCCTTGCACGATGGTCCAGTCATCTTTGGTCTCCACGCTGTCAGGATGGAAGATCGTGCTGCCCCGTTTGTAGGTTGTACCATAGACGCGATAGGAAAGATTTTTACCAAATTTCCCACCATAGCGAAGACTCCCCAAGCCGCGCAGTTCTGTGCCAACGGCGGCTTCGGCAAAAAGGCCTTGGGTGTCCTTTGATTTTTTTGTGATGATGTTGATCACCCCGTTCACGGCATTGGCCCCCCATAGAGTTCCCCCGGGGCCACTGATCACCTCAATCCTGTCGATATCTTCCAGCACCAGATTTTGTACATCCCAAAATACGCCTGCATACATCGGGGTGTAGACCACACGACCGTCAATCAGTACCAATAATTTATTCGCCAGCACGTTGCTAAATCCCCGCGCACTGATCGCCCACTGGCTGGAGTTTAGCTGGGCCACTTGCAAGTTCGGGGCAAGCCGCAACGCTTCCGGTACATTCGTGGCACCGGACTGACGAATATCTTCTTGCGTGATCACCTGGATGGCCGACGCCGCCGCTTTCAATTTTTCTGGCCGTTTGGAAACGGACGTCACCTCCACGTTCAGCAATTCTTCCAGGCTCAATCTCTTTAAAGTATCCACGCGAAAAGAATTGCCTTGCGCGCAGGTGCGATGAGGTAATAGCACGATGCCGGCGATCAGAAGAACAAGGGGCGCGATCAAAAGCATCCGATCGTGTTTTCTAGTACAGGGCATGTATATATTTTTCATAGGCAACGATTTGACGAAAAATGAAGATCTGTCGTGGCACCGGATCATATCCGGTTGACGACCATCCAATACAATCCCAGATCGGCCACAGTCTTGGAGAAATTATCAAATTCAACGGGCTTGACAATGTAGCTGTTCGCTCCCAGTTCATAGGCTTTTCTGATGTCAGGATCTTCCTCGGAAGACGTCAGGATCACTACGGGGATCACTTTCATCTGCGGATCGGACTTCACCGCTTGCAGCACCTGCAGTCCGCTGACTTTTGGCATTTTTATATCCAGGAGGATTACCTTAGGCAATTGCGAAATCACCCGCCCCAAATAATTTCCCCTCCCAAAAATAAAATCCAGGGCTTGCTCGCCGTCGCTAAGGTGCACAACATTATTTGCCAAACGGTGTTTCTTCAGTGCGCGGATGGCTAACTCCGCATCTTCATCATTGTCTTCAACAATCAGCACTTCGACTTCCTGGTGAATCATAGGCATAGTAAAAAAATGAAAATAAATGCGCTTCCCGGGCGCTTAAACACATAACGCTTGCTTTCCGGCGATTAATTAATCAAAGCTTTGCTGCCGTACATTCGGGACAGCAATCATTACGGTGGTACCCCGTCCCTCCGCGGAGGTGATGGCAATCGTCCCGTTCAGCCTTTGAAGAATCTGCTTGACGATGTACAGCCCAAGTCCCGACCCTTGACTTTTTTCTGTTCCCCGATAAAACATCTTGTATACCTCGGGCAATATATCGGACTTAATGCCGATGCCATTGTCTTTGACCACGATAACGGCGTTTTTTTCTGTCGTCGATATTTCAATGGCAATGATCGGTTCACGACTGTTTTCGCGATAGGCTATGGCATTGGATAAAAGATTATTCAGGATCACGGCCAAGCGGCCAGCGTCAGAAAAAAAGGGCACCTCGATGTTCAGATCTATAAACTTATTCAAATAGTGATCGGCG
>CBIHQM010000610.1:0-3214 GCA_966211885.1 uncultured Chryseolinea sp. | reverse complement strand
AAGCATTGTTAAAAGAAACCAAAGGCCTCACCGGCCTGAACGTGACCATCCCCTACAAAGAACAGGTGCTGAAGTACCTCGACGAAGTGGACGGGTTTGCTAAAAAGATCGGCGCTGTGAACGTGATCAAGATCAAAGACGGCAAGCTGAAAGGCTTTAACACGGATTCGGATGCGTTTTATGAAACCATCGTAAAATGGATTCCCGAAGGAAAAACAGTTAAAGCCCTCATCCTGGGCACGGGCGGCTCTTCCAAGGCGGTTCAAGAGGCGTTGAAAAAAATGAAGATCGACTACACGGTGGTTTCGCGCGAAGCGAAAAAGGGCAACTTAACCTATGCCGACCTGGAAGCCAACCCCAAGCTCATCAGCGAGTCGCTGCTCATCATCAACACCACGCCCCTGGGCATGAGCCCCAACACCGAGACCATGCCGCCGATCGACAACGAGCACATCGGTCCCGACCATTACGTATACGACCTGATCTATAACCCTGCACGCACCATGTTTTTGCAAAAAGCAGAGATGCGCGGCGCCACCGTGAAGAACGGGCTGGAAATGCTGCACATCCAAGCCGAAAAATCGTGGACGATCTGGAATAACTGACACCTCCCGGGTCAAAGAAATGAAATCGCTTCTGGCAACGGAAGCGATTTTTTTATTGTTTGACAGGAACCACTAACTTGACCTTGACGTATGCGTTAAGGAAGTTATTCCAACATCCATCATCGAAATATCCGCAGCCTATGAATTTCAAGCTCACCAGTGAATACGAACCGACCGGCGACCAACCCCGGGCCATCGAACAACTAACGAAGGGCGTAGAGGCCGGTGAGCAACACCAGACCCTGCTGGGCGTGACCGGCTCGGGCAAGACGTTTACCATGGCCAACGTGATTGCCCGCACCAATCGCCCAACCTTGATCCTGAGCCATAACAAAACACTGGCCGCCCAGTTGTACGGCGAGTTCAAACAATTCTTTCCCGAAAACGCCGTCGAGTATTTCATCTCCTACTACGATTACTATCAGCCGGAAGCGTTCATTCCCTCTTCCGGGCTGTATATTGAAAAAGATCTTTCCATCAACGAAGAAATCGAGAAACTCCGCCTCAGCGCAACCTCTTCGCTATTGACGGGCCGGCGCGATGTGATCGTGGTGGCGTCGGTGTCGTGTATCTACGGTATCGGCAACCCGGAAGAGTTTGGCAAGAATGTGATCAAGCTAAAAACCGGCGAGACCATTGTGCGCAACAAGCTCCTGTTTGCCCTGGTAGACATTTTGTATAACCGCACCGAAGTTGAATTCAAACGCGGCACCTTCCGCGTGAAGGGCGACACGGTGGATGTTTTTCTGGCCTATGCCGACTATGCCATCCGCATTTATTTCTGGGGCGATGAGATCGAATCCATTCAGCGCATCGATCCCGTGAGCGGCAAAAAGATCTCCGATGAATCCATCGTCACCATCTTCCCGGCCAACTTGTTTGTGACGGGCAAGGAATCGCTGCATCAAGCGATCCGCGAGATTCAGGACGACATGGTAGCGCAAGTGAGCATGTTCGAAGCCGATCGCCGCCACCTGGAAGCCCAGCGCTTGAAGGAACGTACAGAGTTTGATATCGAGATGATGCGCGAACTGGGATACTGTTCGGGCATCGAAAACTACAGCCGCTATTTCGACCGTCGCCGGCCCGGCGACCGTCCCTTCTGTCTCATCGATTATTTCCCCGACGACTTCCTGATGGTGATCGACGAAAGTCACGTCACTGTGCCCCAGGTGCGCGCCATGTGGGGCGGCGACCGTTCGCGCAAAGTGAACCTGGTCGACTACGGGTTTCGCTTGCCCTCGGCGCTGGACAACCGGCCCCTCACCTTCAATGAATTTGAGGCGCTCCTCAACCAGACGGTCTATGTGAGCGCCACCCCTTCAGAATACGAGCTGCGTAAATCGGAAGGGGTTGTGGTGGAGCAAATTATCCGCCCCACCGGCTTGCTCGATCCCGAGATCGATGTGCGCCCCAGCCGAAACCAGATCGACGACCTCCTGGAAGAGATCGACGAGCGCGTGAAAAAACACGAACGCGTGCTGGTGACCACCCTCACCAAACGCATGGCCGAAGAGTTGACCAAATACATGGACCGGGTGGGCGTTAAATGCCGCTACATTCACTCGGAAGTGACGACGCTGGATCGCGTAGAGATCTTGCGCGAATTGCGCCTGGGTGTCTTCGACGTGCTCGTGGGCGTGAACCTGCTGCGCGAAGGACTTGACCTACCCGAAGTGTCCCTCGTCGCCATCCTGGACGCCGACAAGGAAGGCTTCCTCCGAAACCAACGCTCGCTGGTGCAGACCATTGGCCGCGCCGCGCGCAACGACCAAGGCCGCGTGATCATGTATGCCGACAACATCACGGAATCTATGCAACTGGCCATCGACGAAACCGACCGCCGCCGCACGATCCAGCGGGAATACAACACAGCAAACGGCATTACGCCACGCACCGTCCTAAAATCGAAGGGCAACATCCTGGGCCAAACCAAAGTGGCCGACTCCAAGAAGACACACAAATATTATGTGGAGGATGAAGAGGCTACGTTGGCTGCTGATCCGGTAGTGGCTTATCTCAGCAAGGAGGAGCTTATGAAAATGTCTGACCGCACGCGCAAGGCGATGGAGAAGGCGGCGAAGGAATTGGAGTTTATGGAGGCGGCGAAGTTGCGCGATGAGTATATGGCAATTCAGAAACTTTTGGAGACGAAGGTTTGAGGGGACGGTGTGTTCTGGATGTGACTGCTGATTTGGTGATGATTTGTAGCTGAAGGGTGCATGTTGGTGGGACACCAACATGCGGGGGTGCTGGCCCTTGGTTAATCACTCGCCAGTGGCATTTGCGTCCGGCAAGATTGTCAATGGCACGTGATATGTCGCGCCAACATTTGGATCGTGCCGGCACTGATTAAAATGCCACCTTCTCACATCTCCTCGATAACAATTTCTCGCGAGGACAATGATTTGTGGCTGATCATTGCATGTTTGCCAGATGTTAACATCGGGGAATAGCGCCGTTGTTGGTGTCCCACCAACAACATTTTTTCAGCCCACATGCACCATTGATGACGCCCCATCATATCAACATCGCCATCCTTAAAACACCCTCCCCCGCCGTTGTTGGTGTTCTTCACCAACAACACTCGCATCACGGAAACATTATTA
>CBIHQM010000609.1:0-3215 GCA_966211885.1 uncultured Chryseolinea sp. | reverse complement strand
AGTGTGACCGGCCGCACACGCCACCTCCTCAACATGCGGTTAAAGGACCTTCAGGAGAGCCTGCCCCGCGACGAGTGTGTGCAAGTACATCGTTCCTTCCTCGTTCGCAAAAGCGCCATCGACGAGATCAACACCGGCGACCAGACCCTGCGGGTGGCGGAAAAAACCATTCCCATCGGAAAGACGTATAAGGATCATCTTTTGGCTACGCTAAATTATTTGTCATAACGTATGGTGCCCCCTTCACACGTTGCGTTTTTAAAATTGCCCCTGTCGTTTTGGTTGGCCACGTCGAGCCTGGACAATATCCCGGAGCCCATCAAATGTACCGGCATCAAATTCGATCCTGAGACGGAGGTCTTTACCTGTTTTATTCCCCTGCGATTTATGAATGTCGGTTTTCAGCATCTTCGTGAAAACCCGGTGATTGCCTTGGTCGTGACCGAACTCCATTCCTTTGAGAGCTATCAATACAAAGGCAATTTTCTTTCCTATCGCCCGTGCACGGAGGCGGAGGTAGATTTTCAGTTGAAGTACATGGAAGAATTTTCCGACATCCTGGGCTCGTTCGGGCATTCCAAGATGGGATTGTACAATGCCTATTTCAAGTATCGCCCCATTATCGCTTTGGATTTCCAGGTGACGCAGGTCTTTGATCAATCGCCCCGGGCGGGAACCGGTGAAAAAGTTTTCGCATGACCGTCGAACAAAATGTACACCTCGAGGACATCATGCCCGCCCTGCAAGGGGTGATCCCCACCATTGTGGCTACCGCGTCGCTGGATCATACTCCCAATGTGACCTATATCTCGCAAGTGTATTTTGTAGACGAGCACCACGTCGCCTTGTCGTACCAATTCTTTAACAAGACCATCCGCAACGTTCGCGAAAACCCCATGCTTACGGCCATCATTACCTGCCCGGTGCATTACGATTTGTACAAGCTCCTGTTGCGTTATGAAGAATCGCAAACGGAAGGTGAGATCTTCGATGCCATGGAGATCCAGCTGGAGGCCCTGGCGTCGGCGCAGAAGAAGGAGGGGATCTTCAAGCTGAAAGCTGCCGATATTTACCAGGTGATCTCCATCGAAAAAATGTAAGCCGACGCTATGGAAATTACAGACCTCGACAAGCTTTCGGCCAAACTGGAGACCTCGCAGCGGAAGATGGACATCATCAGCAAGGTGTCCTTCGAGCTGAATAAACTGGTGAGTCTCCCGGAAAAACTCAACACGATCCTCGACATTCTCGACGACCAGTTCAATCTGTCCAACAGCATGATCCTGGTGCCCAACCCAGACCAGCAGCACCTGACCGTGGTGGCGTGTCACGGTTATGCGGAAGATCAAGCCGGCAAGACCGTACCTTTTGGCCAGGGCATTGTGGGACTGGCCGCGGCACGTCGCAAGCACATTAACCTGACGGGTATACGCCGAAAACAACACTACATGGCCACCGTAAGCCACGAAGGCGAACTAAACTTCGTGCGGCCCCTCGGCCTTGCCGACGCCGAGAGCCAGGTAGCGATCCCCCTCGTTGCCAACGCCGAACTGGTGGCCCTGCTCATGGCGGAAAGCCGCGAATTTTGTGTCTTCAGCAAGGAGGATGAAAACTTCCTCATCACCTTGGCACAACCCCTTGCCGTGTCGATCCAGAATTCGATGTTATACGACAGCATGGAAGAAAAGATCCGCGAACGTACGGCCGAACTCCAGCGCCTGAACGAAACAAAAAATAAATTCTTCTCCATCATCAGCCACGATCTGCGCGGGCCGGTCACTTCGTTTCAGAGCCTCACACGCCTTTTCAGCCATTATCATAAACTCGGCCAGACCGATAAGATCGACAACCTTTGTGGCAAAGTGGATCAGTCGGCCGACAATCTGAACCACTTGTTAGAGAACCTGCTCGATTGGTCGTTGAGCCAAACCAACGGCATCCAGTGTGTCTTCGAAAAAATTCCGCTGCACGCTTTTTTTCAACAGATCGTTTCGCTGTATAAGGAGAGTCTTGCGGCAAAAGAAATCACCCTTTCGCTTTCCGTAGACGAATCTATTTCGCTGCAAGCCGATCAACACACGCTGGCCACCGCCTTCCGCAACCTGCTCAGCAACGCCATCAAGTTCACACCCCGCGGTGGTGCTATCGCCATCGACGCCGTCCGGGATGACAAGGCGGTGATCGTGCGCCTCAGCGACACCGGCGTTGGCATCGACAAGGAAAAACTTTGCGCCCTGTTCACGCTCCACGGACAGCGCTCCACTTGCGGCACCGAAAAAGAAAAAGGCACCGGCCTTGGCCTGATCCTCGTCAAAGAATTCACCGAACTCAATCACGGCACCCTCTCCCTCGACAGCGGCCCCGGCCAAGGCACCCGCTTCATTCTCACCTTCCCCAGGTAGCAAAAGGCGAAGCTCTTTGCGCTGACTTTGCGTCTTTGCCGTTTAAGGTATTTGAGGATACCGGCCCCCTGCGTTTATTCCCCCTGTCACTCCCTTCATTCCAAATACCCCGACGTTCATTCCATTCCCTGGTTTAGGATGCATCATTCAAACCTCAACCCCGTTCTGAGGATCATAAAATGTTTTAATAAACCCATTATGAAAAAATCCCTGATCGCTTCCCTTCTCACCGCCAGTGTGTTGATGGGATGTCAGCCCGAAAAGAAACAAACGGCGGCCGCAAGTGACGAGTATGAAATCGCCGATACGCCCAAACCCGCGCCGGTGCCGACCAAAGACGAACTGATCCAACGCGGCAAGTACCTCGTTACCGTGGGCGGTTGCAACGACTGTCACTCCCCGAAAGTAATGACCGACCACGGACCCGCGCCCGACCCAACCCTGTTGCTCTCGGGTCATCAACAAAAAGAAAAGCTTCCTCCCATGGGCCAGAACGCCGGGAGAAATGGATGGGTGTTGTTCAACATGAACACCACTGCATTTGTTGGCCCCTGGGGACTCTCATACGCCGCCAACCTGACTCCCGACGACACCGGCATCGGTGCGTGGTCGTTCGAAAACTTTCTCATCGCCATCCGCAAAGGAAAGAGCAAAGGCCAGGAAGGGAATCGCGACTTGCTTCCCCCCATGCCCTGGCCCATGTACGCCAACATGACCGACGACGACTTGCTCGCTGTCTTCACCTACTTGAAGTCGATCCCTCCCGTGGAAAACCTGGTGCCCACACCGGTGCCGCCAACAGAGGTGTAAAAC
>CBIHQM010000608.1:0-3227 GCA_966211885.1 uncultured Chryseolinea sp. | reverse complement strand
AAAACCGATGAAATAAAACCCCAAAATGCTACCCTATGAACAGGACCAACTTTCTACAAACCTGCCTCGCAGCCGCTGCGATCGCAGCAGTTCCGTTCAACGCCCTGGCGAAATCCGTCAAAAAGTTTCTGCTGGACACCGGATTCATGGTCAGTGCCGGAAAGGCCCGGAATGACAAAAGCCTTTCCCTGCTTGAAGGCGACACTTTCGATTGCAAGGTCGCTACAAAAGACACGAACGGCGACATCTATGTTTTCGAATCTACGCGAATAAAAGAAGGCGGCCCTAACCATCACTATCATTTTACCCAGGATGAGTGGTGGTATGTGCTGCAGGGAGAATTTTTGATCAAAGTGGGAGAAACCGTCTATAAGGCAAAAGCCGGCGACAGCGTGTTCGGACCGCGCATGATCCCTCACAGCTTTGCAAAAGTCGGCGAAGGTGAAGCCAAACTCCTGATGTTCTTCCAGCCGGCCGGGAAGATGGAAGAATTTTTTACGAAGATGAGCCAAGGCCTGGGGAAAAACCTGACGGAAGCGGAACGAGATAAATTCAGGGAAGATCACGGCTTCAAACGCGTGGGTCCACCGATAAAACAGCTGAAGTGGTAGTATCATTCACCACATCAAGTTTGTCTTAAAAAAGGATGACTTACCCGTTAAGGCAAGTCACCTCTTTTCTTTACACTTTAATATTAAAATACGTTATACGCTAACGACACATAATACATCCCGCCAATCATCGGGTTTGCAATACCTGTGGAGTAATACCGGTTTGTTAAATTGGTTGCCCCAAGCTTGACCGTCGAACGCGCACTCAGGATTTTATATCCCACCTGCGCATCGATCACCGTCGAAGAGGGCACCGTTCCATTGCCCAACCCGCCGGCCACCTGGTAGAAATATCCGGGTTTGTAGCGCAATGTGGTGTTGAACGACCACGTCTTCTTCTTTCCAAAACCGGTGTTGCCAAATTCCATGTTGACGTGGTAGTGCGGCGTGTTGAAGTTGTTGATCTGGCTTTCGTTCTTGTTTTTGAGGTGATCGGAATAGTAGTTCACCTTCGCGATAAAGTTCTTGCTCAGATCCACGCTTACGCTGGCCGCATAACCATAGGTGTTCACGGTCTGTGCGCCATTGTAAGCAATGTTGTATACCGTATACGTGTTGCGATCCAGGAAGGCCGTGGGATCGGTGGTGCCTGGGGTGTTGGCCACGTTGGTGTAGCCGATGAAATCCTTCCAGGTAGCAAAATAGCCCAACACATCGACCAGCACTTTTTTACCTAGCACGGCCGCATAGCCCAGTTCGAATGAGTTGGCAGTTTGCGGCTTGATGTCGTTCACTACAAACTTTTTCAAGTCGTTGGTGTCATTGGTTTGCTGATACTTCTCCACACTTTCCAGGGTGTAGGGCGCATAGACATTGAAATGATACGTGTCGTTCAACAAATAGGACGAGCCTCCGGAGGAATACGACCGGTAGCCATTCAAAGTGTTTTGCAACGATTGAATATTGGAAGGAAAGCTATAGGCATTCTGGAACGAGAAGCGCAAATAATTCTGATCAAACAATTCAAACACCGACGACACCCGGGTGGTCGGCTTCGCATTGGCGAACAACGAATTCTTGTCCCACCGCACAGAGCCTGTCAGCGCTAACCGGTCGTGGATCAGGCGCTTGATGACCTGGGCATAGGCGCTATATTCATTCACATGAATCGGTTTGGTTTCATCTGGAAACAGCGTGCCCTTCGAATTCAGGTCATACATCCGGTAGTTCACACCGGCAATGATCTCCGCCCACTTCACGACGTCCGAAAAATTATATTGAAAGGCTACGTTGTAGAGTTTGCTGCGGTCGAGGAACAACGTGCCGCCTTCGGTGATGGGGCGTTGCGAGACACTGTCCTTTAAATGGTTGAATTGGGATGAGCCCAATGCCGGTCTGCCGATGTCAGCGTAGGAACGGGCTGCGAGGTGTGCGCTGTTCAGATCGGCACCCATCGCCAGCGCCTGAATGAGGGCGCCGGTGTATTGTGGATACCAACCATCGCCGGTGTTCGGATCATAGCTGGGTTTCCAGGCTTCGTTGATGTATTGCGCCGTGGGTCCAGCCAACAGTGTCTTGCCTGAATTCTCTTGCGTGGTGTAGGCACGCAAAAACTAGTTCTTGGAAAGCAGCTCGGCACGGTATTGCCCCACTTTAAAATCCCGGATCTGGTAGCGCGTATCGTTGGTATAGACGACGCTGCCCGTGCCATAGGTGCCGGAGAAAATGGCTTGCACGCTGGGAGTAAGCTTATAGCGCAATTCAGCATTGGATTTCATCAGCCTCACATTGTTGTTCAGGTATCCATACTCCGGGTAGCCTGTACGGGCAACGTAGTTTTGTTTTGTCAGAAGCGGATCGATGATCGGCGCCAGGGAAGGATCCTGTGAAACGGCATATTGCAGGAAGGGACTGATGTCGACCGAGGTTGCGCCGCCATAGAGGTTCACGCCGTTGTAGTTCGGGTCGGTGTAGCGTGTGCCGGGTCCGTTTTTGTTGGTGGTGTCGCTGGCCACCCAGTCGTTGGCTCTGGTGTATTGAAAGTTCACTTTGAAAGCAAGCTTTTCCCCGACCCGCTTGGCATAGCGCAGCGTGATGTCGGTATACGGTGAGGCTCCCACGGGATCGTTCGACGTTTTGCTTTTCACGTGGTTCACACCCTGGTTTAGCAACACGCTCAGTCCCTGGTATTGGAACGGATCCTTACCCGTCATCACCATGGCCCCGTTCAAGCCCCGCGAACCATAGAGCGCAGACGACGCGCCGGAAAGGATCTCCACATTGTCAACATCCAGTTGCGTCAGGCCAATGACGTTGCCCAGGGGAAAATTCAACCCCGGAGCTTGATTGTCCATGCCGTCCACCAACTGGAGAAAATTTGTGTTACCACTGGTGTTGAAGCCGCGGGTGGTCACCGACGTGAACCCGATGCTCGACACCGTGACGTCAACCCCCTTGATGCCCTGCACCATGTCATAATAGTTTACCTGGGGCGAGTTGATGATGTCCTTGGTGCCGATGCGCTCGATGGTGACGGGCGACTCAATTTTCCGTTGCTTCGTGCGGCTGGCGGCCACCACCACTTCGTTCATGAGCGTGGACGCGGGCATGAGCGTTACAAACAGATCTTGCGCGGCCGTTACTTCCACTTCCTGTGTGGCAAATCCGATAAAGGAA
>CBIHQM010000607.1:0-3247 GCA_966211885.1 uncultured Chryseolinea sp. | reverse complement strand
GATACGGTTGGTCAAAATACGTTGCACACCAGGCCTACTATTCCTTGCTCAATCGCGATTTTGAATGGGAGCTCATGCCCTTGGGGATAGATCAGAACGTTGGAACGATCGTTTGGAGTCCATTGGCCAGTGGCAAGTTGAGTGGCAAGTACCGCCGGAATCAACCCGCCCCTGCCGATGCGCGTGTTGCCCAGGGCGGCAACCCGGTGCTGGCTGCCGACAACGATGATGATCGCTTGTACAACATCGTTGATGTCTTGGATGCACTGGCAAAGGAGACCGGAAAAACAATCGCACAAATCTCGTTGAACTGGTTGTTGCAACGCCCTACCGTTTCTAACATCATCTTTGGAGCAAGAAACGAAGCACAGCTGAAACAAAATCTGGATGCCGTGGGATGGAATTTAACATTGGAGCAAGTCCAGCGGCTGGATAAAGTCAGTGCCATTTTGCCGGCCTATCCTTATTGGCACCAGCGTCAATTCCCGATGCTGAACACGGAGCCGAAATTGTATCGGAAATAAAGACGACTCACAGTTCAATTTCATCCGCGCGCTTCATGACGATCCGGCCTTTGGTGGGATTTAAATTTCTCCACACCAAATTGTAGTGTTCCACTATCTTTTCGGCGCTCAGGTGCGATCGTTCTCCCGTGGTATGTCCGTCTCGCACAACGGTCACGATATAATCTTTGGTCAGGGCCGACTGAATGCTGGAGTCGATACAGAAGTCGGTGGCGCTGCCGGTGATGAACAATTCATTCACCTGCCGTTGATCTAGGATGGACTGCAATCCGGTTTCATAGAACGTATCGTTTGCTGTCTTCCCGATGCGGATGTCGCCGGGGGAAACCGTCAACTCCGGTATAAGTTCCCAGCCCGGCGTGCCGGGTACGTATTCGCCTTGGGCCGCTCCATCGTGTTGAACTAAAATAACGGGGAGCCCTGCCGCGCGAAACTTTGCACTTAATGCATTGATCCGGTTCACAACGCCTTCCATGTCGTAGCACGGCGCACCCGGCGGGAACGACTCGTTTTGCATATCGATGATCAACAAGGCCTTTCGATTTTCCATTTTCGTTACCCGTTTGTGAAGTTCTCAAATCCAGGGTACTAAAATAACAACTCTCTGTTTTAGCGTGAAGGATCCTTTAAAAGAAATTAGAGGTGTCAGTCCCGGGCCAGCAAACGCCTGTCCATCATCTGGCAGATCATGGACGGGCGTTTGAAAAGATCACCCTCTTTTGGTGAAATTATAGGCTCACGGTTTCCTGTATTCAATCTTATTGCCCAAACGGCGATCCGGCAAGTTTACCTTTACCATGTAATGATCGTTATCGTTTGGCTGAAACTCCCGGTCATTGTTTTTGTCGCGTTGAATATTCAGAAGGACAAAGCCGAGCTTTTCATAGAGCGTGAAGGAAACAACGTTTTCAGACTCCAGGGTGAGGGGCTTTAGATTTTCGCCGTGGGTATCTGAAACGTATAGAATAAAGGGATCGCGCTCGTCAATTTTCCCATTGCCACTATAGTCTTTGTTTTTGACCAGGAAGAAGATCCACGAATTGGAAAGGCTCTTTTGCCGTGACTCACCCCGGCGGCTGCTGTAAGAATAGAAATCCGGCGCCTGAATATAGGTGTCGCTTGGGAAGAGGGTTTTATAGGAGTCGGATTTAAAGTCATACACAATGTAGTTTGCATAGTAATTGCCCCAGGTCTTCATCTTGTCGGAAGAGAAAAGATTGGCGTCATACCGATAGGGTATCAACATCGTGGACGCCGAATCGGTGACCCAGGGCTCATCGAAGGACCTGGAGGAAGAAGTCTTTTCCTGGCAAGATGCCAGGTGACAATCAGTGACAAACGCGAACGTCAGAAACAAACAAATAGATCGCATGCTTTTCTTTCGATTAAGGATTGATCACCAACGTATCTTTCTCGGTTAAGGCAACTTCTTCGACTTTCTTCACAACCATCGAGTCTTCGAACTGAATAGCCCGGCTAAACATTTCCGCTTTTAAGTTCGACAATTTATCCTTCGAGCTGATCTGCTCTTTTTTGTACACTTTCTTTCCCTGCTCGGATTTTTGTGCGTCGGATTTCTGATACTTCCTGCGATGGTTGTTGACGGCCAGCGTGTCGCCACCTGCCTTCCGGTCCGTATCTTCATACCGGCGAACGTATGTCGTGTCTTTCGCCGTGTTTATTCCTGGGTTCAGCCAAAAGACAATGATCGATGTAACAATGACGCAAAGCGCCAGGATTCTTCTCATGGGTTTCATAGGAGTTGGGATTTTAGTGAATGTGATTTTTTGATTTCAATAAAAAAGATGATGAGCTCGGCCATCAGGAAATTGCCAAAGAGGCCGAGCCATTGCGAGATGGCGTAGTTGTCCTGGTAGGGGACATTCAGCAGAAAAAACAAAATGTGAAGGATCCGGAACGACAGCACCACGGAAGCGATCGCATAGGACCGGATCATATAATGAAAATGTCCGGCCCTGTCTCCGCCGGCGATCGCCCGATACCCCCGGTACGTGAACACTGCCAAAAGAATTCCCTGCAACATAAACCCAACCTGGGTAATGAAGCCGCCCTTGGCATAACAGGCGAGATACATGCCGGTGGGACAAACCAAGGTCAACGTCACCCATACATATATTTTACCCACCACCTGGTGGAGGCCAAGCGCCCGTTTGAAAAATCTGCGGGTGAAAAGGACGATGGGGCTGAGCAAACAAATAACCCCGGTGGGGAGATGAATATAGAAGGCAACGTTCCAGAAGATATCCTGTTGCGCGACTCTTTTTTCAGGCAGGATGCCATATTCGCCACCGTGGGTAAAATACAACATGGCGTTGTGCGACAACAAGAGCGAAAAGAAGATCAGCGGCACCCAAAGAAGGGCAGCCGGGAGGAGCGATAGGATCTTGCGGTGAATCATATCCGAATGTATCCACCCCACCGCATGGCCGGAAGCGTCATTTAGGGAACCCGGAACGGCACTTAGCGAGGACGTGGTTTCGCTGAGCGGAATATTGATGCTTGGGGCACCATACCTACGGATTGAGAGATTCGGTGACTATTTTTCCGTTTGAATGAATGACAAAACGCCTTTTCACGGTGTCGACACTTACGACATCACCGTTGTCGGCATAGGTGATCATTGACTCTGTTTGGAGATAAGCGGAGTCGTTTAAAAAAATGCCGGATTCCCCACATGATAATTCACAGCGGATAAAAGACGC
>CBIHQM010000606.1:0-3248 GCA_966211885.1 uncultured Chryseolinea sp. | reverse complement strand
ATCAAAAGAACCTGGGCACCATCAAGTCCAGCAACCTGTGCACCGAGATCATCGAGTATACATCGCCCGACGAAGTGGCGGTTTGTAACCTCGCGTCCCTCGCCTTGCCCAAGTTCATCACGGAAGACGGCCAGTTCGATCATCAGAAATTATACGAGATCACCAAGGTGGCTACCCGCAACCTGAACAAGGTGATCGACATCAACTATTACCCGGTCATTGAAGCCCGCAATTCCAACATGCGTCACCGCCCCATTGGGTTGGGTGTGCAGGGATTGGCCGATGTTTTCATCTTGCTCCGCATGCCGTTCGATTCGGAAGAAGCGCGCAGACTGAACGAAGACATTTTTGAGACCATCTACTTCGGCGCCATGGAGGCATCGATGGAGTTGTCCAAACAACACGGCCCCTACGAAACTTTCAAAGGTTCGCCGGTGTCCAAAGGCATCTTCCAATTCGATATGTGGGGTGTAACACCCAAGAGCAATCGCTGGGATTGGGAACGCCTGAAACGCGATGTGAAGCAAAACGGTGTGCGCAACTCGCTGTTGCTGGCCCCGATGCCTACGGCCTCCACATCACAGATCCTCGGCAACAACGAATGCTTCGAACCGTATACGTCGAACATCTACACCCGCAGAACATTGTCCGGTGAATTCATCATTGCCAACAAGCACTTGATGAAGGACCTGATGAACCTCGGGCTGTGGAGCGAGAACATGCGTCAGAAACTTATTGGTGCTAACGGATCGGTGCAAAATATCCCTGAGATACCCCAGAACATCAAAGACATCTACAGAACGGTGTGGGAGATCTCGCAAAAGGCGATCATCGATATGTCGGCCGACCGCGGTGCCTTTATCTGCCAGTCGCAAAGCCTGAACATTCACATCACCAACCCGAACTTCGGCAAGCTCACTTCCATGCACTTCTACGCCTGGAAGAAAGGTTTGAAGACCGGCATGTACTACCTGCGCTCTACTGCCGCAGCCGATGCGATCAAGTTCACACTCGACAAAGTCGTACAAGAACCCAGCCTGCAACAAGAGGCCGCGGTTTCGGCAGAGGCTGTTTTGACAGAGCCCATGCTCGTACAGAGCGTCGTGGCCGATGCGCATCAGCAAACCATTCGTTACGAGTCGCAATCCGACTACGATCAGAATCGTGCTGACATGGCCTGCTCGCTCGATAACCCGGATGCCTGCGAAGCTTGCGGTAGCTAAGCTTATCGCGTAAGCGTCATAAAAAAAGAAGAGGCTGTCTCCAAAAAGACAGCCTCTTCTTTTTATGATCGATCAACGCTGAGACAGGTTGGCGTCGCGTTCTTAAAACTTGTCTGCGCTCGCCGATTCATACGACATGCGATACCGCTCAGGGATGGCGCTTCCCAGCATGGCGCCCAGCGGGACCGAGGGATAGATCTCTTCAAAGGTGCGCACTTCGTCCATAAACACACGGCGGTTTATTTGGTGCCGGTTCAATTTCTGCGGCTTGTCGATGCCGGAAGCGCCCATCAATTCGACAAAGCTTTCGATGGTATTCTTGTGAAAATTAGCGACGCGCACTTTTTTGTCTTCGATCACCAGGCCTTTGACCAGGTCGGGGTCTTGGGTGGCCACTCCGGTAGGGCAACTGTTCTTGTTGCACTCCAGGGCTTGGATGCAGCAGATGGCCATCATCATCGCGCGCGCACTGTTGCACATGTCGGCACCCAGTGCCATCGCGCGGAGCAATTGAAACCCGGTGAGAATTTTTCCCGAGGCGCCGACCTTGATATGTTGCCGGATGTTGAATCCTTTCAGCATGTTGTCCACGAACGCGAGGCCGTCCAGCAGGGGCATGCCCACGAAATTGGAGAACTCCGGGGGAGCAGCGCCCGTACCGCCTTCGCCGCCATCGACGGTGATGAAGTCGGGATAGGTGTCGAGTTCCACCATGGCTTTGCAGACGGAGATGAATTCACTTTTCTTTCCCACGCACAGTTTGAATCCAATCGGTTTGCCACCGGAGAGTGTGCGCAGTTGTTTGATGAAGAGCACCATTTCCTTTGGTGTAGAGAAGGCGCTGTGGAAGGGTGGTGAGAACACCGTGGTGCCCGCTTTCACTAAACGGATGGCGGCCACTTCGGGTGTGTTTTTCTTGGCGGGTAAAATGCCGCCGTGACCGGGCTTGGCGCCTTGCGACAATTTGATCTCGATCATTTTTACTTCGGGGCGCTCGGCGTTTTTGCGAAAGGCTTCGGGCGAGAACCTTCCCTCCTCGTCGCGGGCACCAAAATAGCCCGTTCCAATTTGCCAAATGATGTCGCCACCTTGTTTGAGGTGATACGGGCTCAAACCACCTTCGCCGGTGTTGTGAGCAAAGCCGCCGATCTTGGCGCCGGCATTCAACGCTTCGATGGCATTGCTGCTGAGCGAGCCAAAACTCATGGCCGAGATATTCAGGATGCTGGCGGCGTAAGGTTGTGTACAATCCTTGTTGCCTACGTGCACGCGCGGATGGTGGTCGATGGCGTGGAAATCGAGGGGCACGATGGAGTGACTCATCCACTCATAGCCTTCGGCGTACACGTTCAGCTGCGTACCAAAGGGTGTGGTGTCCACCTGCTTTTTGGCCCGCTGATAGATGACCGAGCGGTCGTTGCGATTGATGGGCGAACCATCGGTATCGGACTCCACGAAATATTGCTGGATCTTGGGACGCAGGTCTTCAAACACGTAGCGCAGTCTGCCCATCAATGGAAAGTTGCGTTTGATGGACTGTTTGGTTTGGATCATGTCGTGATAGCCCATAAAAATAAAGGGCCCCACCAGAAATAACGCAAAGAGCGCGTTGGGCCAGAAATAGGCCCACACGAAAATAAGCAGCACGACGATGGTGCTGACAATGACAAAATTTCTTCTCATAATGCTTCAGGACGATCGTCAAATATACTAAAATCAATTTGTGGAAGAACGGGGGTAGAGAATGCAGAATCGTCGTTTGCGAATTACCTTGTGCTACTAATTCCTTGCTATGAACACCGTACCCCATCTCATGGACCACATCGATTTCGACACCACCTTCCTGGTGTTCGACCTGCTTGCCGTTTTCATGTTTGCCGCGTCCGGGGCCTTGACGGCCATTCGCAAAAAGTATGATTTCATCGGCGTATTTATGTTGTCGTTTGTGTCGGGTTTGGGTGGGGGTTTGATCCGGGATGCGCTCTTTTTCCAGGCCGGCCCCCCCAAGGCCGTGACCGATTACAC
>CBIHQM010000605.1:0-3250 GCA_966211885.1 uncultured Chryseolinea sp. | reverse complement strand
CGCGTGGTCTTCTGCCACGTGAGCTTCACTTTTCGTTTGCCCAAGTGTTCGGCCACCACTCTTAGCGGAGGCGCCGGCGCCGTTTTGTCGACGCCCATCACGGGCATGGCTGGCGAGGGCTGGCCCAGGTCGCCAAAGGGCGTGATGCCGGTGATGCGATAGAAATATTTTTTATAGTTCTGTTGAAGAGAGTCCGTAAAGACGATCTGGTCGTTCGCCTGACTCCCGCCCGACAGGGGTTGCACGAACGGTTTGTTGTTTCTTCGCTTATAGGTCTTGCCACCATCTTCGGAGCGCTCAATATAATACGCAGAGAAGTAAGCATTGGAAAACGTCCGGCTCCAATGAAACGTCACCTTGCGGTCTTCCTCTTTGTAGCGAATCTCCGGCATCGGCACCATGGCCTGCAAGTGATTCGTGTTGATCAGCACCGCGGCCGAATCGGACTTCACCACGCTGGGGTTCGTGAGGGCGTGCACGGAATACAGATACGTCTTTCCCTTCTGTGCAGTCTTGTCCACAAAACGAAGTCCCAGTCCCTGTGCTACGAAAGCGTTGTTGTCGGCGATCAGCAGCGCCATGGAGAACCGGTTCTCCTGGTCGTATTTTTGATTGAACGCCGCACCGAGATCCACGTCGTTTGTCTTGCCGCGTTTGTCCGGCTTAAAGGTGGGAATGTTCGACTTGCCGTAGAGCAACGTCGCGGCCACGGCGGCCGTGGTGTCGGAGTGACGCGCCCGCGCCTTCCATTCGGCGAGCGTCCACGGTTTGATCGGTGCAGCATTCAATTTTTCACGCACGGGCCGGGTTGTCATTTTTGGGGTGATCTCCATGCGTTCGATCACGTACCCGGCGTCGTTATACGCTCGCCACAACAAGGGATCGGAAGGAGCCCAACGCAACACGACGGAGTCGCCGTAATATTTGCCCACCATGTGGAGCGATCGTTCATAGCGCAACGAATCCGTAGCCTTCACTTTCTTTTGAGGCGTTGCCGGCTTTTGAGCATTGGCAAGGTGGTGCAGGGCCAGCAGGATGAGGAAGATGGCAATCGTTCTCATAATCTTATTTTTTTATCAACATGGTTTTCGTGTGGATGGGAGCACCCGTGTTGGTTTGTGCGAAATCCTCCGGGTGGTGATAGTAAGGACGCGTCTTGCTCGCGTAGTTGAAATTCAACTTTAGCGTGAGCGGCGCATAGGCAGAGATCGGCACAAATTCGTCATTCGCCAGCGATGAAAGTGACGGATAGAGACCGGCCAAAAGAGCATCCCAGAAATGATTGTCTATAATGTCGGCCGCCCGGTTGCGAACGTTGATCCATTCGAGGGCATTCACCGAAGCGATCTGGTAGCTGATGGTGATCGTCTTGTCGTATCTGCGCATCATCTCGGAGATAGGCTTGCTCACCGATGAAGAACTTTTTTCGTAGGTAACCACGCCCTCACCTTCATAGGATTTATTCACAAGCGCCGACGCGGATTGCATGGCCATCGGTTTTGAACCGACGGCGCTCAGTTTCAATTGTGCCAGGGCAGGAACCGTAAGCCAGGTCATGGCGACAGCGAGAATGATTTGAAAGGTTTTCATAGCGTTTGTTATTTTAACATGATCATTTTAGTAACTCCGGACGTGCTGGCCACCTCGTTGGCATAGACCTTAATGTATTGCGAGATGACTTGCGCATTGATCTCCGCATTGGTCAGCGGGGGATCGACGGATCCGACAGAAAAGTCGATCGGACGCGATGCCGGTTCAAAGAAGGCAATCTCCTCGAGCGGCGTGCCAAAAGAGCGGATATAGCGCGGGCCCAATTCTTCATAGTAACCGCCATAGAAAACTTTGGCCCAGGGTTCATAGAAGGCGTGACGCGTGTGTTCTTCCGACCACCGGTTGCGCGGCTTGGCCTCCGATACGACCACGAGCGGACCGATCTTATAACCATCGTCTGCAAACGTGTAGTTGAATCCCTGGATATCGAACACATCGAAACCTTCTGTCAATCCATATTCGGCGGCATACAACTCGAGAATACCAAAGGCATCTTTGCGTGCTGTCGACGATGCTTCGGAGTGCGAAAGCTTTTCGGACAGGGTGTTGTACTTGCTGGTCTTAAAATAATACCGGTGCAACTCGATATCCGGAGCCTTCTTCATCGAAACCTGCACACCGGTCAACGCACTTTTGTTCACGTCTACAAAGTTGTAGCTGCCCAGGTATTTGTTTTGAACATCGTGGGTGAAGTTGCTACCCGTCAGCGCAGTGCCCTTGAGCTCACCAAATTTTTGAATACCACTGCCGATCGAACCCGATGCCGCCACGACAGCGGTAGCCTTGATGCGTTTCACCAACTTGAACTCGATGATCTGATCGTTTGGCAAGGTGGAATAGCGAACGACACACCATAGCGGCCATACGGCGACACGGGCACTTCAAACGTTCCGGACTTTCCGCCCTGGTACGATGTGAAGATCGCCAACAAGTCATAGCTGGGATCGTTCATCAGACAAGGCACGGCTTGTGTCAACTCGATGTAGCCCGTCGTGGATTCCTTTTGCAGAAGGTAACGCTGCCGGCTGATGGGATAGGTGGCCACAACGGCATTGGTGATTTTCGCGATGCATTCACCCGTAGCAAAGTCGATGCTTCGTTCTTCGATCATCGGGTTGCCTTTGAACGTGCAAGGCTTTTTAGTGGAGCCTATCATCTCAAAGGCTTGCACCTTTACTTTGATGGTGTATTTCTCTTTCGGGTCAAACGCCGCATCTTTATAAATCGTGGCTAGTTTGCCTTCATCCGAAATCCGGAAGGTGCGGTTCAAGGTCTTGCTGCACACAATTTCACCCGTGCTCTTCTTGATTATATCGAACTGTTGCAGATCCACCCGGAACGTGCGGGCCACCTGCACGCCCTTGTCGTTGAGCATGGGAATGACAAACTCGGTTTCCACAGGATAGTTGAATGTCGTTTGTGGATCGGCCAGGATGGAGGTGTTGTTTCCAACCGGACTCAACTCACTGATGATCGGTATGCCGCCAAACGGACTATATTCCGGCACACAGCGGCTGCCAACCTCTACGTGGAAGTTCATACGACCCGAGATCAGTCCACCCAACACGTTGTATTCGCCATGCAGCCATCCGTCGAACCACGTAGGGTTCGGTATACCCATCGTCATGAGCGCGGCAGCCTTCACTTCGGCGACGGCAACATTGCCGGTAAAGAACCATTCGTCCACACTCAGGCCGAA
>CBIHQM010000604.1:0-3261 GCA_966211885.1 uncultured Chryseolinea sp. | reverse complement strand
AAAAAAATGTAGACGGGTTTCGCTGCGACATGGCCGAGATGGTGCCGGTGGAGTTCTGGGGATGGGTCATTCCCCAGGTGAGGGTGGTCAACCCCGACATTGTGTTCATTGCCGAGATCTATAACCCGCAGCAGTATCACAACTATATCGAGAACGGAAAATTCAATTACCTCTACGACAAGGTGCAGCTCTACGACACCTTGCGCCTCATCGTGCAGGGCAAAGCGGCCACGTCGGCGATCCATCCCATACAACAACACTTGTCCTCCGTCAGCGACAATATGTTGCATTTCGTGGAGAACCACGACGAGCAGCGTGTGGCATCGCCGTTCTTTGCCGGCGATCCGTGGCGCGCAGTGCCCGCCATGGTGGTGAGCGCCACCATCGATCGCGGACCGGTCATGATCTACTTTGGCCAGGAAGTGGGAGAGCCCGGCGCCGGCTCGGCAGGGTTTCAGGCCAACGACGGACGGACCACGATCTTCGACTACTGGGGCGTGCCCGAACATCAGAAGTGGATGAATGAAGGCAAGTTCAACGGCGACTCCCTCAGCATGGAACAAAAACAACTCCGCCAGTTTTATGCCGACGTGTTGTCGCTCGCGGGAAAAAACATCGCCCTCACACAAGGAGAATATCTGGACGTTACAGCCCATAACCTCCAGGCTGGAAATTTCCCGGCCAACACCAGTGCCTACCTGCGCTATTCCGGGGAAGAACGATTGTTGATTGTCACCACGTTCAATGCTGCCGATCAGCAGATCAAAGTTCAACTTCCCCCGGCGGCCGTGAGCGCCCTGGGACTGGACCCTGCTGGCAGCTACATTGCCCGCGACTTGCTGTGGCGCGAAGCAGAGGTGGGTTTTAACAAAGATTTCACCTTCGAATTGAAATGTAAACCCTATAGTTCCTATATTTTTAAGATCAAATAAAACTGCATGCCCACACGCCTCACATGCACGGTCGCATCCTTGCTGGTTTCGATTGCATTTCTCTCTTGCCAGCAACAAGTCAGGAATGCGGCGGTGTGGCCCTATGGTGTGAAGTATGAAGTGTTTGTGCTCTCCTTTGCCGATGGCAACGGCGACGGAAAAGGCGACATCAAAGGACTTGCGGCCAAACTGGGCTACCTGCAAGAATTGGGCGTGAACGGCATCTGGCTGATGCCCATCATGAACTCGCCATCGTATCACAAATACGATGTGACGGACTACAAAAGCATCCATCCCGACTACGGCACCGTGGAGGAATTTAAAACGTTCGTGGCCGAAGCGCATCGCCGCAATATCCGCGTGGTGATCGACCTCATCCTAAACCATACCGGGGCAGAGCACCCGTGGTTTAAAAGCGCGGCGGCAGACAAGAACAGTCCCTATCGCGACTACTATGTGTGGGCCAGGCGGGACTCCATCCGAAATCAAATCGCCAAGAAAGCCACGTCGTTCGATTCGGATAACCTCACGCAATGGCACGCCGTAAATGGCGACACCTTGACGGAGCAATATTACGGCTATTTCTGGGGCGGCATGCCCGATCTCAATTTCGACAATCCCAAAGTGAAGGAGGAGTTCAACGCCATTGGCAAATTCTGGCTCAGCGACATGAACGTGGACGGCTTTCGCCTGGATGCGGCCCGCCATATTTTTCCGGCCAATAGGGCAGCCGATAATCACGCCTTCTGGGAGGAGTTCCGCGCCAACATGATGAAAATCAAACCGGATGTCTACCTGGTGGGAGAGGTGTGGTCCACCGCGCCCGAAGTGGCGCCCTACCTGAAAGGACTGCCGTCGCTTTTCAACTTTGACATGGGCTATAAGATCACTGACGTGGTGAATGCCGGCAGAGACACCATTGGATTGATCAAAAAATACAAAGACATCCTCGACTACTATCACCAGGTAAATCCGGAATATATCGACGCCACGTTCCTGAAAAATCACGACCAAAACCGCATTCTGAGTGAGCTGAGTGGAAGCAAGAACAAAATGCGTGTGGCCGCCGGGATATTGCTCACCCTGCCCGGCACGCCCTATTTGTATTATGGCGAAGAGATCGGCATGCTGGGCAGGAAACCCGATGCCAGCATTCGCGAACCGTTCCTTTGGGACATCACCAACACCGGCGAACCACAAACGTCATGGGAAAAACCGGTATATTCCACGGTGGAAACTGTCATCCCCGCCCGCCAACAACAAAGTGATCCGGGCTCGATGCTGGCTTTTTACAAAAGTCTGATCTACTTCAGAAATGCAAGTCCGGTCATGACGTACGGAGCGCTGGAAGAATCGGGCGTAAACGTGAACGAGGTGGTGGGATATAAAAGAACGTATAAAGACGAAACGCTGCTGGTGCTGAACAACGTATCGGATGTAGAAGTGACCCTGAACCTCACCGAAAAAAACAATGCCTTTACGGCGCTGGCGTTTGACAGCAGCAAGAAAGCAAAACTTCAAGCCGGCGAAGTTACCTTGCCGGCATACTCAACCGTGATATTGAAACCCTGAACGAAGCATGATCCCAATAGAAGGAAAATCGCGAGTCATCATTGAAAATGTGCAACCCCAGGTTGACGGCGGATTGTATCCCGCCAAGCGAACGATCGGGGAGCGCGTAGACGTCACCGCCGATATCTTCGGCGACGGTCACGACCACCTCCGCGCCCACCTGCTCTACAGAAAAGAAGGCGCCCCGCAATGGAGCCACGTGGAGATGACGCCCTCCTACAACGACAACTGGTATGGAGCGTTTACGGTGACGGAAAAAGGCACCTACGAATTCACGCTCATGGCGTGGGTCGATCACTTCGACACCTGGTATGACGGCTTCAAAAAGAAAGCCGCCGCCAAAGTGGATGTGCACGTCGAATTGCGCGAAGGTGTTCAGTATATCAAAACGCTCGGCGGCGACAAACAAGAACATCTGAAAGAAGCCATCCGCATCCTGGAAGGCGATTATAACGCGGCGTTGCATTATGTGCAGACCCCCGGGTTTGGTGAGTTGGTACACAGCCACCCCCTCATCACACATGCGACCACCTATGCAAAGGCATTGAGCGTGGTGGTGGAACATAAGAAAGCAAATTTCTCGTCGTGGTACGAGTTGTTCCCACGTTCTGCATCGCTTCAGGGCAAGCATGGCACCTTTTTGGACGTGATCAAATTGCTACCACGCATTTCTGCGATGGGCTTTGATGTTTTGTATTTGCCACCCATCCATCCCATCGGCAAAATGAACCGGAAAGGGAAGAACAACAACGTGCGG
>CBIHQM010000603.1:0-3265 GCA_966211885.1 uncultured Chryseolinea sp. | reverse complement strand
CCTGTACATCAGCAATGTCTTTCAGATACACTTTGCCACCCTTGGTAGAACCTACCACGATGTTGCCCATTTGTTCGGCCGAGTTAAATTCGCCGTTCACGGTTATGGAACGCTTCATGCCGTCGACAGAAAGCTGTCCGCCGGCGATGAGCACGTTCTCGCTCCTCAGCGCTTGTGAAATGTCGTCAAGGTCTACACCGGCCTGGGCCATTTTAAAGAGGTCGGCGTTCACCTGGATCTCGCGATCCAAAGCACCCGCGATGTCGACGCGACGGATCTCTTTCAGGGCTTCGATACGGTCCTGCATTTGTTCAGCATATTCTTTCAACGTAGCCAGGTCGTAATCGCCCGACAGGTTGATGAATAGGATGGGCACTGCGGAGATATCGATGTCTACCACCTGGGGTTCGTCCGGCATGTCGTTGGGCAGATCGGGCTTGGCCTTGTCTACCGCTTCCTGCACTTCGCGCTTGGCGTCCTTCACCTCCACATCGGGTCGAAACTCGATGATCACGTTCGAAAAGTTCTGTACGGAATTGCTGGTCACCTTCTTTATACCGGCAATGGACTTCACCTGCTTCTCGATTTGTTTCGAGATCAGGTTTTCGATGTCTTCGGGCGCGCCGGGATAGGGCGTGGCCACATAGATCTGCGGGAACACTACTTCAGGAAAGTTCTCCTTCGGCAGGCTGTTATAGGTCATGATCCCCGCCAAGCAGATGATCACCGTAGCCACATATATAGCCACTTTGTTATCGATCGACCAACTGGTGGGTTTAAATTCTTTTTCGATGTCTTGCATAAAAGGATAGGTTAATGCCCTAGTTGGTTTTAATCACTTGTCCGTCGTCCAGACCCTGATACCCGAAAGAAACAATCTTCTCGCCGGCCTTAAGACCTTGTACTTGCGCGAGGTTGCCGTACACGCCGTCGACCTTCACCACTTTCCTGCGGGCTACGGTTTGTTTGCCGTCGGTTTCGGATATGAATACGATTTTCTCGTTGTTGACGGATTGCACCACGTTTACCGGCACGACGATGGCGGCAGGTTCGGTGTGGAAGATCACTCTCACGACGCCGGTCATGTTAGGGCGAAGGTTAGCTTCCGCAGGCAATTTCACTTCCACGGGGAAAGACCGCGAAAGGGGATCGATCGTTTTTCCTACGAACGTTACCGTAGCCGAGATATCTTTGCCCAACTCGGCAATGGTTACCGTCACTTTGTTTCCTTTTTTGATGTTGGTCACATACGCTTCGGAAACGGCGGCTTTCAACTTCAGGTTGGACGTGTTCACAACGCGCAGAGCAGGCATACCGGGGGCAATATTTTGACCAACTTTGGCAGTCACTTCATCCACGGTGCCGCTGAAAGGGGCCGTAACGCGCGTCATGCTGTTTTGCTCTTGTAATGAAGCAACTTGTCTTTCAAGATTTTCTTTGGTGGTCTTGGCCTGCAAGTATTGTACTTCCGTTCCGATCTTCTGGTCCCAAAGATTTTTTTGACGCTGGTACACCGTGGTTGCCAATTCTAACTGCGCCTTCATGGCTTCAATGTTGCGTAGGATAACCGAGTTATCGATCTGCGCCAACGCCTGTCCCTTGGAAACAGCATCGCCTTCTTGCACATATACGGCCGTGATTACGCCAGCAGCTTTGGAGCTGACCTGGATGTTATCTTCCGCTTCCACGCGACCTTGCGTTTGCACGAAGTAATCAAATTTGCGCGGAGCCAGCTCGGTGACATTCACTTCTTTGGCTCTCACTTTCACAGAGTCAGGGTTAGCTTTGGCAATCTCACCTTCAAGTTTCTGTATCTGTTTGGTAATATCCGCCTGCTGCTGTTTCAGCTTGGCCAGCTCCGCCTTCTTATCGTCGGGCGAAGCAGCGCTGCACGCCGCTAAGATGACGGCAGTCAGGATGACGGCAAAACGTGTATATATCGTGGCTTTCATAAAATGGTTATTTTTCATTGGGTTTGGTTCTTATTTAGCAGGTTGGGCTGTTACATATTTTGAGGGATCGATCTTTGCATACGCCTTGTCGAGGTCAATCTTAGCAACGATCGCATCGAAAAGAGCGTTGTAGAAATTTACCTGGGCTTCGCGCAAGCTGGATTCCGCGTCGGTCACTTCAATGTTAGAGCCCACGCCTTGCTCGTACTTGATCTTCGTTACCCGGGCTACTTTGTCGGCCAGCGCCATGTTTTCTCGTTGTGATCTCAGGGTAGCAACTGAGTTCTCATAGGTAGTCGTGTTCTGCGAGATGCTCAAATCGATGGCCTGCTTCAAAGACGTGTAATTGTTCTGAATTTTGAGCAACGAAAGCTTCGATTGTTGTAACTGATAACTGCGCTGCAGCCCGCTGAAGAGCGGAACGTTCAGGGATAAGCCAAACGACGAGTAGGAGTACCACTTGTCGGGACCGATAGGACCATACTGGCCCTCCTTTAAATTGGTGTTGGTCTTGAACAATCCGCTGATGTTGGGCGATTGCGTCGAGTATCCCAGATTGGCAAAAGCCGACAAGTTGGGCATCGATGCCGCATATCGGTTACGCACATCCAGCTCTTGCAGTTTGCGCTGTGTGTCCAACATTTTAAATTCGATGCGGTTTTTGTAGTCCCATCCCTCCTTATACTCGTTGAACAAGTTTTCATCCACCGTAAGGTCAGACAAGTTCCCCTTTACTTCTATGGGAAGCTCCATGGGATAGTTCATTTGATATTTCAACAGCGTGACGCTGAGATTTTGTAGGTTCAGAAACTTCAGGCGCTCCGACTTCAGGTTGTTGAGCGTTACCTGGATGCGATCGACATCGATCTCTTCTGCAAAACCGTTCTTGTTCATCGCAGTCGTTGTGCGCAACAAGGAATCAACGCGAGCTATATTATTGTCGAAAAGCGTAATCCGTTCGGTGTTAACCAACACGCCATAATAGGCTTTGGTTACCAGTTCCACTACCTGTATCTGGGTTTGCTCTTCAGTTTTGTAAGCCAATTCCTTATACGTGCCAGCAGCCTTCAAGCCCACCAGGTACGATCCGTTAAAGAGAATTTGGTTGATGGCAACTTGTGCCTGGCCGCTGCTCCGCAATTGAAAAAAGTTCTGCGAGGCTACCACATCGGTGGGTGCCAGGCCGGGAATTTGGAGCAAGGGCTCTCCGGTGTCCGGATCCACTCCGCCAAAACCTTGCGCCGTACCATACGTCGAGAAGAACCGAGGCAGCTTCTGGTTGTGCTGCAAACTCACACTTCCATTCACCTGTG
>CBIHQM010000602.1:0-3295 GCA_966211885.1 uncultured Chryseolinea sp. | reverse complement strand
CGTTACCGCCTATGATCTGAAAACCGGGGAACAAAAGTGGCGCTTCTTCATCGTGCCCGGCGATCCGGCCAACGGCAACGAAAGCCCCGAAATGGAGATCGCGGCCAAAACCTGGGACCCTAAATCGCACTGGCAAAGTGGAGGGGGAGGAACATCGTGGGGCGAATCGGCTTATGATGCCGAACTTAATTTGCTCTATGTGGGCACCGGCAATGCCGCCCCATACCCGATCTGGTTCAGAAGCCCTTCCGGTGGCGACAATTTATATCTGGCTTGCATCCTTGCCATCAACCCCGACACGGGAAGATTGGTCTGGCATTATCAGACCACGCCCGGAGAGATCTGGGACTATACGGCCACTCAAAATATTGTGCTGGCCGATATGGAAATAAAGGGCAAACCCCGGAAAGTTTTAATGCAGGCACCCAAGAACGGTTTCTTTTATGTGTTGGATCGCGCTACGGGAGAACTTATATCAGCAGAAAAATATACACGCGTCAATTGGGCCAGTCATGTCGATTTGAAGACGGGACGACCGGTGTTGACCGAACAAGGACAATGGTACAAGGACAAACCAAAACTTGTGGTGCCTTATCTGGGCGGCGGACATGTGTGGCAGCCGATGTCCTTCAATCCGAACACGGGATTGGTTTACCTGCCCGAGCGATCCGTGCCTCAAGTGTTTAAGACATTCGACACCTACCAATGGCTTCCGGACGTAGACAACACGAACCTGGACTATGCCGAGATGTATAAATTCCGGAAGCATGTTCTCGACCAGGTGAAAAAATCGGAGGACACCATCCGCACAGAAAGTTTGCTGGCCTGGAATCCTGTCACGCAACAGGTTGCCTGGAAATTTCCGGAGGGCGGTCCCGATGGTGGAACCATGTCGACGCCTGAATTGGTATTCCAGGGAACGCGGACCGGATATTTCAATGTGCACAATGCGAAAACAGGAGAGAAGCTGAAGTCGATCTTCACGGGCAATGGGATCATGGCGGCCCCCACAACCTATAGCATAGACGGCGAACAATATGTTGCCGTGATGGCGGCCTATGGAGGAGCAGAGACGAGCGGCTATTTGCCGGATGCTGTCATCTATCAATACGAAAACAAAGCGCGGATCATCGCCTTTAAACTGGGAGGAGGAGAAACACCGCTACCACCAAAAAAGAAACCCATCGAAACGCCCGCGCCGCCCGCGATGAAAATACGGGAAGACCTTATCGAGCGGGGAGCTTATCTCTACAATTTCTACTGCGACATTTGCCACGGCAAGTTTGGCGACCGTCATTTGTCGCAGCATCCCGACTTGTCCAAATTGCCGGAAGCCAAGCACCTTTTGTTCAATGATATTTTGTTGAAGGGCATTCTATCGCAAAATGGAATGGCCAGCTTTAGCAATTCGTTGAGTGAAGCTGACGTGGAAGCCATTCACAGTTTCTTGTTAAAAAAACAGACCGAGCTGTATGCTAAATCCCAATCAAAATAAATTCTCCGCGAATTTAGCGTGTCTCCGTTTTGGAGTTCAGACTTATGCGTTGTGACGATTATTGACCCGACTGAAAATATTGTTTTCAGTTGATTGTAAAATATAGCCTCGTTGTTTAACTTCGTCACCAGAGCCCATCTATTTACTCCCAAGATACTGGTAGTGTATAGGTGGGCTTATTGTTTGTTCGTTTCCGGTTCCTTGACCTAATCCATAGTATAGTAGCAAAGTTTCTGGTTCCCATTTTTCGGGGAGGGATGTTGCTATTATCATTCCCTGTGTGTACATCACGGCACGCATCGTCCAGGAGATTTTGAATCGAAAGTAGCATCACATCAATCAGTACAAATCGTTAACACTTTTTTATGACAGGAGCCATTGCATTAGATGTCGTTATCGGGTTGGTTTTTATTTATTTGTTGTACAGCCTGTTTGCCACCATTATTTGTGAGATCATCGCCGTTCAATTGGGCATTCGCGAACGGAACCTGAAACAGGCGATCCGCAGAATGTTGGAGGACTTCCCGGAGACCTCTGAAAATAAAATTATTGCCTTTTTCCGGCAAGTGGGCCGATCGGTTTCTGAAGTGTTTGTGAATTACGAAGGCCCCGCGGCATGTGTATTTTATCGCCTCCCCATTATCAAATATTTCGCGCGGAATACCTTCCACAGTAAACCGGCTTATATCACGAAACAGAATTTCTCTAAGGCCGTCCTTGAAATATTTCGTCGCTATGGCGGCGGGGATGATCTGGGTGATCTGGAAAAAATCCAAAACGTTCTGCAGGGGAAGATCCAGCATACCGAAGTGCTCAAGTCCTTGAAGGATGCCATAAGTATGAACGCCACCACGGGTGAGCCGTATAAGCCAGAGGAGAAAAGAGATTACAACGCGATTTATGAAGCGCTGAAGAAAAAAATAGAGGGCGTCGATATTAAGGTCTCCAGTTTGGATGCGGCACAGCGCATCATCTTTGTTGAAATTAGCAAGTTAGTTTTGTCTGCGAAGAGCGATAAAGACAAAAAGGCGGCGGTGTATCGCGTGGATGAGATGCTGAATTTATTTGGACATGAAACGCGAAGTCATCTGACCTCTCTCCTGAAGGACGCCAACAACGATCTCCTGAAGTTCAAGCTCCACCTGGAACAATGGTTCGAGGACACGATGGACCGGGCATCGGGATGGTATAAACAGAAAATCCAGGTGGTGTTGCTCATCGTGGGGTTTATCATCGCCATCAGTTTTAATGCCAATACACTGGCCATCGTTCATAAACTGTCGGTAGACAAGGAAGCCCGCGAGAAAATGGTAGAGCGGGCAACGCGCGCCATGAGCGATCCCAAAACAAAGTTGATCGTCGACAAGGCAGGAAACGTTGGTGATACGGTCGTGGCCGAGGCGAATGAAAAGGCTAAGCTGGACTCCTTGAAGACCATTCAGCGCGAAGTGCAGCTACAACTGGACGATGCCAACTCGCTCCTGGGGAGTGGGTGGGTCGATCTCCCCGACAGCCTTGCGTTAGTGCCCTGGACGCCCGCAGCGGAAGACAGCGCCCGCGCGTTGAAGAACAGAGGGTTCCTTGACTATGCGATCATTGATGTTGAGAAGGGCAAGAAGATGCTGAAGTTTCCCCATGGCATGACCTCAGGGGTACTGAGCTGCCTGGAGGAGAGAGACCTTTTGGGGCCCGAGGTGTTCACGGGTGCCAATAAGGCCGGAACAAAAATCGCGGTCGACAATAGTTTTGGCGGATATTTTTTATACCTGTGGAGCAATATTTTTTCGGCCGCGTTCTGGG
>CBIHQM010000601.1:0-3303 GCA_966211885.1 uncultured Chryseolinea sp. | reverse complement strand
GTCGCCGCTTTGATCGACTCAAAGCTCACCGTTAACCAGGCAATGATAAGTGCCGACACAAAGGCGATAGCGAAGATCGTCCAGTCAATGTCAACATGAAAAGCAAAGCCGTTCAACCATTGGCTCATCCCATACCACGCCAGCGGCACGGCGATGGCCGTAGCGATGAGAATGGGGCGGGTGAAGGTTGCTGACAATAAATAAACTAATTGGAATCCCGAAGCACCAAGCACTTTGCGTATTCCCAACTCGCGCGTGCGCCGCTCAGCGAGATAGGCCGACAAACCGTAGAGCCCAAGACAGGAGATCACTATAGCCAATACCGCAAAGACATTAAACAGGTTGCCCAACCGTTGCTCGGACGTGTATAATTTGGCGATATCCTGGTCCACAAAATTATAGTTGAAGGGATAGCTTGGATTGATCTCTTTGCACATTTGCTCCAACGCCTTGATGGTGTTGTCCGTTTCACCGGGCAGCGTGCGGACGATGGCATAGCCTCCCCAAGTATTGCGATTCAAGAACATCGGACCGATAGGCTCCTGAACGGGTTTGAAGTTGAAGTCCTTCACCACGCCAATGATCGTGAGTTCTCTGTTCCACACCGTGATCCTTGTCCCAACGGCGGACTCCAGCGGCATGTCCATCGTTTTTAGTGCTGCTTGATTCACGATGATACTCGTGGAATCGGCCTTTGCATTTTCCGTGTAACCATGGCCTTCCACGAAGGTAGCCTTAAAAACCTCTTCGAAATTTTCGTCGATGGCCGTGTTGTAGAACAGGGGCTGCGAGTTCGGGTCCTTTCCTTTCCACTCCACGCTGACCGTGGCGCCGGAAGAAGACGTAGGCAGGCCGGAGATAAAGGAGTATTGACTGGTCAAACGGTTGCTGGCAAGTTTGGTGCGCATCGATTCGTATTTGCCCCACATCTCGCCGGTCATGGGCACATACAGCAGGTTCTCCTTGTCGTAGCCCAGGTTCAGGTGCTGGATGTATTTCAGTTGGCGATAGACGATCGCCGTGCCGACGATCAGGGAGATCGACACGGCAAACTGGATCACCACCATGGTGTTCCGGAACAGACTTCCGGAGCCGCCGCCGTTGAAATTTCCTTTCAACACCGTGGCCGGAAGAAATCCCGAGAGGTAGAGCGCCGGGTAACTGCCCGCCAACAAACCGGTGATGACCGTGATCCCCAACAGGCCCGTGATGAGCCTCACGTTGGTAAGATCAAGGGAGAGATTTTTTCCACCCAGCGTATTGAAATAGGGGAGTGCGAGATAGATGAGCAACAAGGCCAGCACCAGCGAAAGCAAGGCGACGATCAACGACTCGGCAAGGAACTGTCCCACGAGGTGAGGCCTAATGGCGCCCACCACCTTGCGCAGCCCAACTTCTTTTGCCCGTCGTGCGGCACGTGCGGTGGCGAGGTTCATAAAATTCAGACACGCCACCACCAGGATGAAGACGGCCACCACCATAAAAATGTATACGTTCTGCGCGTTGCCATGACCGGGAAGGTCGGCCAGGAAATTGGAATAGAGATGGATCTTCGCCAGCGGTTGCAGTATGAAGCTTACTTTTAGTACGGTTTCGTTTTTCTTATAGACGTCTTGTATCTTTTTTTCGAGCTCCGCAATGGCCGTCTTCGTCTGCGGGGCTTTGCTGCTCAGTCTAAAGTAGGTGTACCAATTGTAGTTGTCCCAAATGTTCTTTTTGAGGTCGTCGTTTGTGCGGGCCAGGAAGCGCATGGGCACGACAAAATCGACGTGCAGGTGAGAGTTGTCGGGGATGTTGGCCATAACGGCCGTCACCGTGAAGTCCTCTTTGTTGTCTTTGCGGATGGTTTTTTCGAGCACGTCGGTGGTGCCGAAATATTTGAGGGCCATTTTTTCAGAGATCACAATGCCCTCCGGGTTGAGCAATGCTTTTTCGCGGTCGCCCTTGATCAGGGGAAAGCTGAACATCTTGAAGAAATTCGAATCGGCAAAGACGAGACCATCCTCCTCGAACTTGATGTCACCCACCTGGATCAGCTCGCGATTGATGCTGGAGATGCGCACCACGTCTTCCACTTCGGGGATCTCGTTCTTTATCGCCTGCGCCAGCGGGGCGGGGGTTACGGCGGCGTGCACCTTCATCTCCGGCAGGGTGGCCGTGATCCGGTATAGCCGCTCATAGTCGTTATGGAACCGGTCATAACTCAACTCGTCATTGACCCACATCCCGATAAGGGCCGTACACGTGATCCCCAGCGCCAGGCCGAAGATGTTGATGAACGAAAAGCCTTTCTGGCGGAGCAGATTTCGGATGGCGACTTTGAAGTAATTACGGAACATAAGCAGGTCGGTTTTGTGTTGCTAAGACGCCCAAAGCTACCAGAATGTTGCACAGGGAGAAAATTATTCGGCAGGACTTTGATGATGCCGTTTACATCAGCAGAGAACCTATCTGTCCGCGACGACGTATGTTCTCCTGCAATGCGCTCTTTTACTGTATTTTATTCGATCTTTCGCGCGCCTTTTGGGACCTTGCCATTCCAAAATTCCTCCCTTTGTGCGTGGTCACCCAAATCCATAATAAATTTAGTCCAATGCCCATGAGTGTCATTCACGGCCATACTCCATTCCCCGGAAACATCGTCCCCGAATTGCCAAAGGATGTGGTAGCCCTCCTGGTTGGAGAATCCTTCGTGGTCGGCTTGAATTATGCCTTTTGTGCTCTGCCAAATAATTGATTTGAGCTCGCCAACGATTGACCAATTCTCGTCATTGTCTACGCTATTCAGGATTTGAAAAGCGTAAATTACTGTTACCTCACTGAGGTATTCCGTCAACCACTTGGCGGCCGAAGTGGGTTTATAATCCAATACCTCCTCCTGAAACTCCGCTATTTCTTCTTGACCGAGCTCTCCGTCAAGAACAATATTCTTTTCTATCAAAATGATATCCCGGTCTTTTGAATCCTTCACCAGCAAGGTTGTCCAATCTTCGTCATCGCCGTCATCAACTTCAAGTGTTGCTTTTAAATTCTGTTCGCGTAGGTAGTCACGTAACTTCGTAACGGGCATCGCTGGATTTGTCTCGCCTAAGACACGGATATAGTAGGGCATATCGTTGGTTGCTTTATTTTTTTTCGCAGTTGTCGGTTTGAACTAAAGCTGGTTCCATATTTAATACGTGAATTTGGAAGCGTTATCCCGGATGAATTTTATCAGGCTTTCAGAAATCTCTGTGCGATGCCGATCGTGCCATTCTTCAATCCCTGGGCAGTCACCGTCGATCTTCGGCAGTGCTATGCCAG
>CBIHQM010000600.1:0-3313 GCA_966211885.1 uncultured Chryseolinea sp. | reverse complement strand
CGCTGATAAATGCTTCCGGGGTTGACCTGGTGGCTATAGAGCTGAAAGGTGAAAACGGCGTGAAGGAGGCGGAATTTGATTTGGGCACAAGCGCCATTGGCGTATACTATGTCTTGATTGTAGATGGTTCGAAAAAATACACTGAAAAAATCGTTAAAATAAAATAATGAAAGTCCTTCTCGCTAGTATTTCATTACTGTTGCTTAGTACATTATCGACTTATGGTCAGCCGGGCGGCGGCGGCCCGCCGGGCAACCCTGTGCCCATCACTGGGATTGAATATCTGTTGATTGGCGGCGGCGCCTATGGAGTTTCGCGGCTCATGAAAAAAAAGAATAAAAGGGAAGACAAAGATTGATACAGAGAGTCTTAAATCAGCTCACAGTATTGCCTCGCGGGGTGGTAATCCTCATCGACCAGGTGTTGATCCTTTTCTCCGTGAGCCTGGCGTTCCTGCTACGCTTCAATTTCAACATCGAAGAGATCAGGAATTTTAATCCTGCGTTGGGCGCTGTGCTTTGCATTGCCGCGGCTTTGTTGTCTACCCTCATCACGAAAAGTTATGCCGGCATCGTGCGGTATACGGGCATCCAGGACGGTCTTCGTATCGTGGGTACCGAATTGCTAAGCCTCACCATCGTGGTCGTGTTCAACCTGTGGTATTACTACAATTTTGGCAAGAATGTTATTCCGTATTCGGTGGTCTTCATTTCCTTCTTTATCTCGTCGCTGTTGTTATATCAATACCGGCTGCTGGTAAAGAATGTTTTCACGTATTACAAATCCGATTTTTCCCAACGCATTCCGGTCATCATTTTCGGTGCCGGCGCAGCGGGCTTCCTCACCAAGCAAGCCATCGAGGCCGACGTATCCAGTCTATACAAGCTGGTGGCCTTTTTGGACGACGACGTGAAGAAAAACAACAAAGAGATCAACGGCACCCGCATTTATCATTCCGATCGCCTTGCAGAGATCGTGAAGCGCCACAAGGCGAAGAAGCTGGTCATCGCTACCAAGAACCTGAATATCGAGCGCAAGAACGAGATCGTGGACATGGCGCTGCAATTTCACCTGAAGGTCAGCTACGTGCCCTCCTTCGAGAAGTGGCTGCGCAACGAGTGGGATATGAAACAGATCCGCGACATCAACATCGAGGATTTGCTGGGCCGGGAAGTGATCCGGCTCGACAACCCCGCCATCGAAAAAGAAATTGCCAACCGGGTGATCTGCATCACCGGAGCAGCAGGCTCCATCGGCTCCGAGCTGGCACGCCAGGTGCTCAACTACAAGCCTCAGACCCTGGTCCTTATCGACCAGGCCGAGTCGCCCCTCTATGAAATTGAACGCGAGCTGAGGGCCCGCAACCAACAGACCCGCCTTTTTGTTTTTGTGGCCAGCGTCTGCAACAAGCAACGCATCCATAGCATCTTCCGCGACTTCAAGCCGGAGATCGTCTTCCACGCCGCGGCCTACAAACACGTGCCTCTCATGGAAAGCAATCCGTCGGAAGCAGTGACCACCAATATTTTCGGTACCCGCCAACTGGCCGACCTGGCGGTGCTGCACAAAGTGAAAAAGTTTGTCATGATCTCGACCGACAAGGCCGTGAACCCCACCAACATCATGGGCTGTTCCAAGCGCATTGCCGAGATCTATGTACAGTCCCTGGACCGCCATAACAGCCGTCTCGGCATGGGACGCACCTCGTTTGTGACCACGCGCTTTGGCAATGTGCTGGGCTCCAATGGCTCGGTCATCCCCATCTTCAAAGACCAGATCCTCAAGGGCGGCCCCGTCACGGTGACGCACCCGGAGATCACGCGTTTCTTTATGACCATTCCCGAAGCCTGCGAACTGGTGATCGAAGCCGGCTCGATGGGGCAGGGGGGCGAGATCTTCATCTTCGACATGGGCAAACCGGTCAAGATCTTCGACCTGGCCAAAAAGACCATCCAGCTTTCGGGCAAGGAGCTGGGCAAGGACATCGAGATCGTCTTCACAGGGCTCCGCGATGGCGAAAAGCTCTACGAAGAACTTCTCAACGACCACGAGAACACCATCCCCACCCACCACGAAAAGATCCTGAAGGCCCAGGTAAGCGAATATCTCTACGAGGAGGTATGTCAGCACCTCGGTCTGCTCGAGGACCTTATGGGCGATAAGAATGAGCTTAAAATGGTGGCGCTGATGAAGGAGATTGTGCCGGAGTTTAAGAGTAATTATTCGCGGTTTGAGGTTTTGGATGTCAATTGATCAGGAGCGAGGAGCCAGAATCCAGTAGCCAGTAGCTTGTTCTCGACATTCTCAGTAGCCAGTTTGTTGCCCAGGGCCAAGGCGCGTTAGCCAGTATTCAGTTCTTCAGTAATCCAACATTCAGTTAGTTCAGTGCTTGGGACAAGGCTTGGAGTAGAAGCCTGGGGAAAGCGTTTTCGGAGACTGACTTTTAGCACCAACACGACTTCATCGCCAGTTAGCAAGCAGCCAGGAACATAGGGAACATTCCTTTGGAGTGATTCGTGCTGGCGCGCGAGGTGAATTCGTAATCAACGCTCTATCGAAGTGGTCAAGGCTAAAGCCCCGTCGAGAGAGCGTCTTGTCTCCCTGGCCTAAAGGCCTATCTATGCGCACATCTTTCGAAGACTAAATGAACTGAATAACCCCGGACTTTAGTCCGGGGTACATAAGCTATATCCAATCAAGGGCTTTAGCCCTGACCACTCCGATGATTGGGCGAGGGCGTGGGTCACGTACATCATCATGATGAATGGTGTGCAAGACTGGTCAGGCGACGGACTTGCTGGCCACTGGATGTCGATTCAGTAAATCTGACTCCCGAACACTGACTCCCGAGAATGCCGAAAACCAAGCTACTGGCTACTGCGAATGCCGAGAACAAGCAACTGGCTCCCGGCTCCTTGATTCTGGCTCCCGAACACAAAAAAAAAGCGATGACCAAATCACCGCTTCCTTCAAATAAGGTTTAGGTTATCAAAGGGCTTAAGCGCCGAAGAGATTTTTTTGAATATCGGACGCTTTGTTTTCGATGGCTTCTTTTGCATCAGCCATTTTTTCACCTACGTTTTCGGCTACCGATGCTGCGGTGTCTACCACGGCTTCTTTCACTTCGACAGCTTTGTCAGCGGCGGCTTGCGAGATGGCTTTGGCCTTCTTTACCACTTTTTTCTTGATGGATTTTGCCTTGGTCGCTACTGCGCTAACTACTGATTTTTTAGCCGATTTCTTTGCTGCTTTTTTGGGAGCGGCCTTCTTTGCGGCAGATTTCTTAGCAGCCTTCTTGGGGGCGGATTTCTTC